>JAFGUH010000128.1 GCA_016938615.1 Halothiobacillaceae bacterium
GCGCAGGATCTGCAGCCCCTTGCGGAATTGTTCCATCGGCGTCGTCAGCGGCGCAAGCACCTTCACGACCTGGTCGTCATTGCCCGAGGTCTCGATCACGAGCCCCTTCTCGAAGCACCGACCACAAATCGCCGAAGCCAGTTCGCCGGTGCCGACATCGACACCCTGCATCAGGCCACGGCCTTTCAGGAAGGCGCCCGGCACCAGATCGGCCACGGCAGCCAGACCTTCGCGCAGCACGTCGGATTTCACGGCAAGTTCGCGCTGGAACGCGTCACCGGCCCAGAACTTCTTGATCGCGACGGTGGCGGTCACGAAAGCATGGGTGTTGCCGCGGAAGGTGCCGTTATGCTCGGCCGGGCCGAACACGTCGTAATCCGGACGCACCAGAACCAGCGCCATCGGCAGGCCGAAACCCGAGATCGACTTGGCTTGCGTCACGACATCCGGCATCACGCCCATCTCCTCGAAGGAGAAGAAGGTGCCGGTGCGGCCGCAGCCCGCCTGGATATCGTCGATGATGAAGAGCGCGCCATGCTTGCGAGCGACCTTCTCGACCCCTTGGATGAATTCGGGGCTGGCAGCGTTGAGGCCACCCTCGCCCTGCACCGTCTCGAGCATGATCGCGGCAGGCGCGTCGATGCCGCCCGAATTGTCCGAGAGCATCTGGTCGAGCAGCGCGACCGAATCCACGCCCTCGGCATAGGCGTCATAGGGCATGCGGGTCACGCCCTGCGTGTCCATGCCCGCGCCGCCACGGTGATAGCCGTTACCGGTCGCCGAAAGCGCGCCCATCGTCACGCCGTGGAAGCCGTTGGTGAAGGCGATGATGTTGGTGCGTCCGGTTGCCTTGCGCGCGATCTTCATCGCGGCCTCCACGGCATTCGCACCGGTCGGGCCCACGAACATCAGCTTGTGGTCCATACCCCGCGGGGCGAGGATATGCTCCTCATAGGCGCGCAGGAAATCGCCCTTGCTGTCGGTATGCAGGTCAAGCGCGTGGCCCATCTTGTTTTCCAGAAGATGGTTGATGAGCGCCTCTTTCATGTCCGGGTCGTTATGCCCGTAATTCAGCGACGAGCAGCCGGCGAGGAAGTCGATATAGGTGTTGCCCTCGGCATCGGTCAGTTCCGAGCCTTGCGCGCTGGTGAAAACGGTATCGAAGCCGCGGCAGTAGGAGCGGGCCTCGGATTCGCGTTGGGTAAAGATCGTCTTATCCGTCGAATGAACGGTCATGGGGTCTCTCCGTCGAATTGGGGAAGGGAGGGCTGGGCGTGGCCGCGGTCAGGCGGCAGCGCGGGCCTCTTGCGGGAAGGTGATGGTGACCATGTGCTCGGTCGCGGCATGGCCGTCGAAATGGTCGTCTTCGTGGAAATGTGCCTCGTCGGTCAGCTCGCCACCGATGGACCGGGCGAAGGACCGGAACAGCGCCCAGCTCGCCTCGTTGCTCTCGGTGATCGTCGTCTTGAGCTGCGTGCACTCGGCGCTTTCGTCGCGCTCGATCAGGTGGCCCAGCATGCGCTTGCCGAGGCCAAGGCCGCGCGCATCCGGCGAGACGGCAACCTGCCAGACGAAGAATGTCTGAGGCTCGGACGGCGC
>JAFGUH010000129.1 GCA_016938615.1 Halothiobacillaceae bacterium
TGTACAGATAGGGTATTCGCCTGACAGTCGCCGCTCCCGGCGGGGTTCAGTCTAGGCGGCTTGGTCCATTTTTTCCTCCTTCGATTTTCTGGGTTTCGGCAGGCCCTGTGCGAAGACCTCGGCGGGCGTCCTGCCGCCCATGCCGCGGCCCTGGTGGGGCCGTTTCGTGTTGTAGTGGACGAGCCAGGCGTCGAGATCCTTCTGCATCTCGTCGATGCTCTCGTAGAACTTCTTGCGTCCCATGACGCGGAAGTGCTCGTCGAGCAGGGTCCGGTGGAGCCGCTCGACGAAGCCGTTGGACTGCGGCCTGCGCACCTTCGTCGTCCGGTGCTCGATCTCCTCGAGCTGGAGGAACAGCTCGTAGGGATGCCGGTCGGGCCGGCCGCAGAACTCGCGGCCGTTGTCGCTGAGCACGGTCGAGATTCGCGCGTCGTGGGCCTCGAAGGTCGGCAGCACGTCGTTGTTCATGACGTGGACGGCGGTGACCGGCAGCTTGTTGGGATAGAGCCGTCCCCAGGCGTATCGGCTGTGGCAGTCGACGACGGTCTGCAGGTAGACCTTTCCGACGCCCTTGAGGTGACCGACGAAGAAGGTGTCGACGGCGACCAGGTCGCCGGTATGCCTGGTCTCGATGTGGCGTTCGCGGAACTCCGGCGAGAAGCGCTCCAGCAGCCGGATCTGCTCGTCCGAGAGTTCGATCCGGCGCTCGGCGGTGGTCTTCTCCAGCCGCAACAGCCGCGCCTGCTTGGTGAGCAGGCTGTGGCGGGACCACACGCCGCGCACCCCGCCCGAGGAGACCTGCACGCCCTTGAGCATGAGCTCCTGGGCGACGCGCAGCGCGCCGTGGGTGGGATGATCGAGGGCGTGGGCGAGGATGGCGGCCTCGACCTCCTCGGTCACCCGGTTGGGGTGCGGGCCCCTGGCGCCGGGCAGACGGTCGATCAGCCCGTCGGCGCCGAAGGTCTGGTAGTTGCGCCGGATCTCGTAGAACTGCTGGCGCGAATAGCCCATGATGCGGCACGCCTTCGAAACGTTGCTCATCTCGTTGGCAAGTTCGAGCAGGCTCAGCTTGCGCCGTGCTATCTTGTCCCTGGTGGTCATGTCGTTCTCCTGATCGGTTCGGACGTTTGGCAAAACAATCCTAACCCCAACCAGGAGCGGCGTGGCCACCGCCGGCGCGCCAGACTCTTGCGGTCGCGCGCCGGCTGGCCGACTGTCAGGTGATTACCGTCTCAGGACA
>JAFGUH010000130.1 GCA_016938615.1 Halothiobacillaceae bacterium
CCTTCGATGGTGACTGTAGCTCAGTTGGTAGAGCCCCGGATTGTGATTCCGGTGGTCGTGGGTTCGAATCCCATCAGTCACCCCACCTTCCCGGTCAAAGCCCGCCCCCGAGGCGGGCTTTTTCGTGCGCGGGGGTCAGTGATCGGTCGCCGTGTCGTTCCCCCGCCGACGCTCGTTGGCTCGGCGCAGCACCTCGTCGTGCCGGTCGTTGACGTAGAGCGCATAGCTCAGGACTTCCGCCACCGCACGGAACAGGGTATCGGGAATCCGGTCGCCCAGGTCGATCTGTGCCAGGGCACGCGCCAGCACGGGGTCGGCGACATCGGGGACGCCGGCCTCGCGGGCGGCCTCGATGATCCGTCTCGCCAACTCGTCCTGCCCGGTCGCCACCACCTGGGGCACGTCGCTGCCATCGTAAGACAACGCGATGGCGCGCCGGGGACCGTTGCCGTCGCTGCCTTGGCGCTCGCTCATGCCTGTTCGCTCAAAAAGCCGTGGGGCGTGTCGGCAGGGCCCGTCGGCGGATCCGGCTCGAGGCGGGCCCGTACCGCGGCCGGCGGTGGCCCGGTGTAGGCACCCAGGCGGCCGGGAATGAGGCCCGCTCCCGACAGCCCCTGGGCGAGGGTGTCTCTCGAGGCCTCGATCAAGGAGACAGTTGTCGCCCGGTCGGTGAACAGGTCCACGTCGATGCGCCCCGCATGCAGGGTGAGTGCGGCGTGCATGGGGCCGAGTTCCGGCCAGTCCATCGCCAGGTCCACCTGCCAGCGTGCGGCGCCCCCGGGGCTGTCGCGTTCCTCCTCTTCTCGGATCGCCAGGCGCAGGGAGTGCGCTCGCCCGGCCAGTTGCAACGGGACCTCGAGTAGCCAGATCGGTTGGCCCGGGCCGCTGTGCGTGCCCGCGGCCTGTCCTGCTGAGCCCTGCGAGAGGGCGGTGCCGAGCTGGCTGCGTTCCACCGAGTCACCCAGGCGTTGGATGAAGTCGAGGGTTGCCTGGCGGCTTGATGGATCGGGCGGCGCGAGGTCCGGGGTCGCTCGCAACTGTCGGGCGGCCTGCTGCAATACCGCCCCCAATGGTGATTCGGGCAGTCCCGCCTTGACTGCGGCGGGCGCGGTCGCGATTCCCGCGGGCGACGCGGCGGCTAGCGCCGGGTGTTGTCGTGTCGCCAGCCAGCTGCCCACCAGTTCGCGGATTCGGGGCGGGTCGCGCAGGGCCGAGAGCAGCGGCAGCAAGCCGTCGAGTCCGGGTGGCACCGGCAGGGCGACTCGGCTGAGGGTGGTGGGGGAAGGCGTCGTCAACGAGGCGGTCGTGGAGGGCCTGGCTGAGATCGTTGCCTGCGGGGCGGATTGATTCGCCCCCCGGGCGCTCGTTGTCGCGACGTTCCGGCCCGAAGGTTCGGCCTGGGCTGCCGGGGTCCGATCAACGACGGACGCACGGTTTGACGGCGCCTCGCCCGATACTCGTGCCAGCGCCTGAAGCAGGCTGCGGGTCAGTTGAGCTTGGTCGGCCCGCCTCGGGTCGGGTGGCTGACCGACCGCGCGCAAATGCACCTGCTGGCCCAGCCGAGTTACCTCAAGGTCGAGCGTCTGACCGGCCTTCAATGGCTGTTGCGTGGTCACCTGCAATTGACCGCCGGCGACCGAGAGCGTCGCCTTGCCGCCGGGTTTGGCATCCGTCAGGGCAATGGCGGCCAGTCGTTGGCCGGTTTGCAGGCGCAGGACCGGGCCGGTCTGACTCGCGGTCTGAGCCGATTGGCCGGGCTGTTCGACCTTGAGAAGCTTCATGGAGTCTCCGAGCAGGCCCACGCGGGCGGGCCGAGTCGAGTGGGGCGTTTGCCACCATCTCGATGGTAGGGGGCGGGCCTGTCGCTCACAAGCGACATCGTCACAGGGCCAACGGGCGTGCGCACTGACAAAGTTTTGACATGCCCTGTGGGGCCGCGCTAGCTTCCTCGGGAACTTTCGCCCCGTTCGATTGTCTGCCCGCCCCTTTCCAGGGGCGGATCGATTGGGGTGCAGTAGCCGGCGAATAGATCGGCAAACAACAACGATAAAACAATACGCACCGGTGGTGTGTCCCGCACCGCCATTCAGGAGAGAATCATGCCGCGGCCGCGACCCCTTTGCTGGATCGACAGCGAAGCACCTGAGGCAATGTCGCTGGCGGAGCAGTTGGCATTGCTGGGGTTCGAGTCCGTGACCGGCTCGGAGCCCGACACCGATACCCCCATGTGTCGCCTGACGTTCGCCAGCGACTCGCCTGTCGACCGAGACGATCCGCCCTGGATCGTGCTCGGGCATCTGACCCAGGCGCCGCCGCGTCCCCCGCAGGCACAACTGCCCTGGCCGGTGCCCCTGGAAACCCTACAGGGCGTGCTGGCTCCGATGCGCAGTCGATGGCACGGCCAGCGCCTGCGCCACGAGAATCGTGGGCTGATCGGCAGCAGTGCCTCGCTGGAAAGCTTGCGTCACGAGGTCGCGCAGGTCGCCCCCACCAACGCGACCGTGCTGATTCTCGGCGAGACCGGTACGGGCAAGGAGGTGGTCGCACGCATGATCCACATGCTTTCCGAGCGTGCCGACAAGCCGTTCGTGCCGGTCAACTGCGGCGCGATTCCCGGTGAGCTGCTGGAGTCCGAACTGTTTGGCCACGAGAAGGGCGCCTTCACCGGCGCGATTACCCAGCGCAAGGGGCGTTTCGAACTCGCACAGGGCGGCACCATCTTTCTCGACGAGATCGGCGATATGCCTCTCGCCATGCAGGTCAAGATCTTGCGCGTGTTGCAGGAACGCCGCTTCGAGCGCGTGGGCGGCAGCGTCTCCTTTGATGCCGACGTGCGTATCGTCGCCGCCACCCACCGGGATCTGCGGGTCATGGTCGACGAGGGCAGCTTCCGCCAGGATCTCTACTATCGCCTGAATGTGTTTCCGATCCAGACCCAGCCGCTACGAACCCTGAAAGAGGACCTGCCGGAGATCGCCCAGTCGCTGCTCGATCGGTTGCGTCGCGACGGCCGGCCCGCCACCGAATTGACTCCCCCGGTGCTTGACTTGCTCAGACGACACGATTGGCCCGGCAATGTGCGTGAGCTGTCCAACGTGCTCGAACGGCTCGGCATCCTCGCCCCTGATCGTCCTGCCCGTGTCCACGACCTGCCCGTCCACCTGCATCACCTTGAGTCGGTGCCGCTCGAATGCGGGTGGGCGGTGGAGACCGCGGCAAGCGTGGCCGGAGACGCGCCGTTCGATCCCGATCCGCGCCGGATCTGGTCGATCACCGAACGGATGGGTCCGCGACTGCCCCTGACGCTCGCGGAAGTGGAGGATTGCGACCTGACGCTGCCCGAGCAGGGCATCTCCCTCAAGGCGCAGCTGGAGGCCATCGAGCAGGCCTGGATTCGGGCCGCGCTCACGCAGGCGGATGCGGTGGTCGCCCGCGCGGCCCGCCTGCTCGGCATCCGACGGACCACCCTGGTGGAAAAGATGCGCAAGTATCAGGTCGGCGGAACCGTATCCTCCTCCGAGTGAACTGGCACGCGTCCTGCTAGAGGTCGAGCAGGTCAATTCGCGACAGTCAACGAGGTGGATCCATGAGCGGCAACGGCATGTCCGTCGACCAGGTCCTTTCCCAGATGCAGCAGCTGCGCAGCGCGGCTACCCAGCGGCCCACCGAGGTCGTCAATCCGGCGACGCAGGGCGTGGCCGAGGCGGAGCGAACCTCGTTCGCCGACGCGCTGACCCAGGCGGTCGGCCAGGTCAACGAATCGCAGCAGCTCGCCGGCGATCTCAAAAACCGACTCCAGGCCGGAGATGACGACGTGACCCTGACCGAGGTCATGGTGGCCTCTCAACGATCGTCCGTAGCCTTCGAGGCGACCCTGCAGGTGCGAAACCGGCTGGTCCAGGCCTACGAGAAGGTCATGAACATGCCGCTGTGACGCGACGCACCCCTCCCGTTTACCGCTTTCGCTTGATACGGACCTGACTCCATGGCCCAAGGATCTGCAATCACCACCACCCCGGCCGGCTCCGGTACCGAGAATCCGCGCTGGATTCGGCAGATGGACGCCTTCACCCAGTCGTCAAGTTTCCGGCAGTTGCTTTTGCTGATCGCACTCGCGGCGGTGATTTCCTTCATGGTGGGGTTCTTTCTCTGGGGGGGCGGCAAGTCGATGGTGTCGCTGTACCCGTCGCTGGATGCCAAGGCGTCCGCCGAGGTGGTCGATGCCCTCAAGGCCGCCGGTGAGCCCTACGAATTGACGGCCGACGGTTCGGTTCGGGTAGCCGCCGACCGCCTGCCGGAAGTCCGGATGCTCATGGCCCAGCAGGGGTTGCCGGGGGGTGATGGCACGGGTCTGGAAATGCTCAATACGGACCAGTCGCTCGGCACCAGCCAGTTCATCGAGCAGGCGCGCTACCGCCGCGCGATCGAGACCGAGCTGGCCCGTTCGATCCAGACCATCGGCTCGGTACGAGCGGCCCGCGTGCACATCGCCCAGCCGGAGAAGTCCGTGTTCGTGCGCGACCGGAAGACGCCGACGGCCTCGGTAGTGGTCGACGTCGAGGGCGGCAGCGGGCTGAGCCGCGGCCAGGTCAACGGCATCGTCCACCTGGTCGCGTCGAGCATCAACGACTTGTCACCGGACAACGTCAGCGTGGTCGACCAGAGTGGCAATCTGCTGACTGGCGAGGCCGAAGACGCCGCCGGCATGGGATTGACCAGTCGACAGTTCCAGTACCGTCAGAACCTTGAACAGGCTTACGCGCGTCGGATCGAATCGTTGCTCGCGCCGATCGTGGGGGCCGACCGCGTGCGCGCCCAGGTGTCCGCGGATATCGACTTCTCGCGCCGTGAGGGCACCAGCCAGACCTACGGGCCGAAGGAGGGTGTGCTGCTGAGCGAGCAGATCAGCGAGAACGTCCAGTCGTTGGGAGGTAGCGAGCGCATGGGGGGCATGCCCGGTGCGATCGCCAACCAGCCCCCGGGTGGCGGGGCGGTCGACCAGGGCGCGGCGGATGCGGGGCTGGTGCCGCCGCAGGATCTGACGGTCGAGGAATTCCAGAACCTGGTGCAGACGCCGGTGGACAGCGATCGCAGCGAGACGCGCAACTACAACGTCGATCGCCAGATCCAGCACACCCAGTTCGCCAGCGGTCAGATCGAGAAACTCAACGTAGCTGTCCTGCTCGACGAGAACGCGACCGGTGACGCGGCGGCGCCCGCTGACAACCAGGCCGCCCAGGCAGCCCAGGCGGCCGCCGAGGCCCGTACCGAGCGACTCGAGCAGATGCGTGCCCTGGTGGCACAGGCCGTGGGGATCGACGAGGCCCGAGGCGACCAGGTCACGCTGCGCAGCTTCCCGTTCGTCAACCAGGAAATCGAGCCGGTCAGCACGCCCGTCTGGGAACAGGGCTGGTTCTGGACGACACTGAAGAACGCCGGCCTCGGCCTCGCCATGCTGCTGGTGTTCCTGTTGGTCGCGCGCCCGTTGTTGAAGATGCTTGCGGACAGTCGTCGTGAACGGAGCCTGCCCACCCCCGAAAACGCCGAACCGGGCACGACCGGCCAGCAGTACCCGATGCCGGCGGCGTATCCCGAGGATCGCCGTGCCGATACGCCCCAAGAACGTGACGAGGACGACTTGTCCAATGTCCCGGAACTGATCGGCAACGCGAGCTACACCGACAAGCTGCGCCAACTGCGCAAGAGCGTCAGCCACGATCCCAAGGCGGTCGCCGCCGTGATCAAGCAGTGGACCCACGAGGAGAACTGATCGCCCATGGCCCAGGCACCTGAAACCAACCTGCCCAAGGAAAGTCCGTTGATCGGCCTGAAGGGGCCGGAAAAAGCGGCGATCCTGATGATGGCGCTCGGAGAGGAGTCCGCCGCACACGTCTTCGGCCAGCTCGACCCGCGCGAGGTGCAGAAGATCGGTCAGGCCATGGCCGTGCTCAAGAACGTCACCCGCCCGCAGATTCAGGCGGCGCTCGACGAGTTCTCCGACGACCTCGAGAATCAGACCGGCCTGGCTCTGGGCTCGAACGACTACATCCGTAACGTGCTCAACCGTGCGCTGGGCGAGGAGCGGGCGTCTGGTCTGCTCGAACGGATCTCCTCGCAGGGCAACCGGCGCAACCTCGAGTTCCTCAAATGGATGGACGCGCGCTCGATCGCCGAGATCATCCGCTACGAGCATCCGCAGATCATCGCCATCGTGCTCTCGCACCTCGAAAGCGACCAGTCCGCCGAGATCCTGCAGATGCTCCCCGAGAACACCCGCACCGATATCGTGCTGCGGATCGCGCACCTCGAGGGGGTCTCGCCGCAGGCCCTCGAAGAGCTCGACGACATCATGGAACGTCAAGCCTCCGGCACCCAGGGTGGCAAGTCGTCCAAGGTCGGTGGCGTGAAGATCGCCGCAGGCATCATGAACTTCCTCGAATCCAGCGTCGAGGAGGAGCTGATGGGACGGGTGAAGGAAACCGACGAGGATCTGGGTACCCAGATCGAGGACCTGATGTTCGTCTTTGCCAACCTGGTCGACGTCGAGGATCGCAGCCTGCAGGTATTGTTGCGCGAGGTGCCCGCCGACAAGCTGTTGCTGGCCATGAAGGGTGCGGACTCCGAACTCAAGGAAAAGATCTTCGGCAACATGTCGCGGCGTGCCGCCGAGATGATGCGCGACGATCTCGACACCCTCGGGCCGACGCGACTCGCTGACGTCGAGGCGGCGCAGAAGGAAATCCTGCAGGTCGCCCGACAGTTGTCCGAAGACGGCAAGATTTCCCTGGGTGGTGGTGGCGATGAGTTCGTCTAACGACGATAGCCTGCTCACCCGCCCTCTTGCCCCCGAGGACTGGCAGGCGCTGGTGGATGCCTGGGAACTGCCGGACTTCGCGGCGTCTCCCGAGCCGGAGGTTCCGGATGCGGATGCTGCCACCGTCGAGGAGTTGGCCGCGCTGCGCGAGGAGGCCGAGCACCGCGGGTACGAGGCGGGCCTGGTGCGAGGTCGCGATGCCGGTTACCAGGAGGGAATGGCCGCAGCCCGCGAGGAGATCGAAGGCCTCGAGAACCGGTTGCGTGGCTGGCTCTCGCACCTTGAGCGGCCATTGGCGCTGCTCGATGACGAGGTCACCGAACAACTCACGGCCCTGGCCACCCAGATTGCCCGAGTCATGCTGGCCCGCGAAGTTCGGGCCGATAACAGTGGCTTGCCCTCGATTGCCCGTGAGGCACTGACGGCTCTGCCGGTATCGGTTCGAGCGGTGACGTTGCGCTGCGCACCGCCAGACGAGTCGGCCCTGCGCGAACTGATCGACGATCCCCGCTTCGAGCGCCTCGACCTGCGGGCCGATGCCAGCATCCGTGCCGGCGGCGTGATCGTCGAGTCGGGCGATGCCCGGGTGGATGCCAGTCTGGCCAATCGCTGGGCGGCCACGCTTGATCATCTGATCGGTCGGGTCTACCCCGGCCCGGACCAACCGATTCCGGAAGCGGTCGCGACGCCATCGGAAATGGAACCATCGGAAAATGACCAACCGGAGGCGACCGCCGAAACCCCGGTGGCAGCAAAGGGTGCCGCGCCAGCCCGAGGGCATCGGCCGGACACCGATCCGGTTGCCAGTGACCAGTCGACATCCGCAGGCGATGCCTCGCAATCGGCAGCGCGTGACAATGACTGATCCCGGCCTTCGCGATCCCACGGCCGACGTCTCGCTGAACTGGGCGCGGCGCCTGATGGGCACGACCGCCCGTGCTGATGCGCCAGCACCGGCCTCCGAAGGCCGCATCGTTCGCGTGGTGGGCCTGGCGCTGGAGGCCCGGGGTCTCTCGGCGCTGATCGGCGATCAATGCGAGGTGACCGACCCGCAGGGGCGGCGCTTCGAGGCCGAGGTGGTGGGCTTTGCCGAGGAGGCGACCTACCTGATGCCGCTGGAGACCACCCAGGGCGTCGGACCGGGCTGCCGGGTCAGGAACCTCGGCGCGGCCAGCCGCGTGCCGATGGGCGAACAACTACTCGGTCGGGTGCTCGATGCCCGCGGTCGGCCGCTCGACGACGGCGAACGCCTGACCGGGGATGCCTCGGTGAACCTGCATGGCCGGCCGATCAACCCCTTGAAGCGCCGCGAGATCACCGAGCCGCTGGATGTCGGCGTGCGAGCGATCAATGCCCTGATGACGGTCGGACGGGGCCAGCGCATGGGCATCTTTGCCGGCTCGGGCGTGGGCAAGAGCGTGCTTTTGGGCATGATGACGCGCTACACCCACGCACAGATCATCGTGGTCGGTCTGGTGGGCGAGCGTGGCCGAGAGGTTGCCGAGTTCGTCAGCGAGATCCTGGACGACGAGGCGCGAGCGCGTGCGGTCGTGGTCGCCGCCCCCGCCGACAGCTCCGCCTTGATGCGTCTGCACGGGGCGAATCTGGCCAGCTCGATCGCCGAGCATTTTCGCGACCAGGGTTTCGACGTGCTGCTGCTGATGGACTCGTTGACCCGCTACGCGCAGGCGCAGCGGGAGATCGGACTGGCGATCGGTGAGCCGCCGGCGACCAAGGGCTACCCGCCCTCGGTATTCGCGCACCTGCCCAAGCTGGTCGAGCGCGCCGGCAATAGCGAGAATCGCGACGGCAGTCTGACCGCCTTCTACACCGTGCTGGTCGAGGGTGACGACCTGAACGACCCGGTGGCTGACGCCGCGCGGGCGATCCTCGACGGGCATATCGTGCTCTCGCGGGAGATCGCCGAGCGCGGCAGGTTCCCGGCGATCGACGTCGAGGCCTCGATCTCGCGGCTGATGCCCAAGCTCGTTGATCCGGATCACCTATCCTTGATGCGGCGCTTCAAGGAACTGGCTGCCACCTATCGGGAGAACCGCGACCTGATCGCGGTCGGCGCCTACCGGCGCGGTCAGGACGTGCGGCTCGATCGGGTCATCGACATCCAGCCGGACCTCGAGGCCTTCCTCTCGCAATCGATGGACGAGCCCGCCGACATGGCGACCAGCATCGATGCGCTGGTCGACCTGCTGCACTCGTCGTGAGCGGAGTGAATGATCATGGGTGATACACAGCGACTCAAGTCCCTCGGCAACGCCGGACGGGTGATGGGCCATCAGGCCGACCTTGCCAGCCGGCAGCGCCGCGAGGCCCAGCGCGAACTCGACGCTCAGCGACAACGCCTGGCGGACCTGGAAGGGTATTTCCGCGAGTACACCAGCAACATCGGTTTTGCCGCACAAGGCCGGAATCGGGCCTTCGCGCTGCAGAACTACCGTCAGTTCATGGGGCGGATCGAGGAAACAATCGAGCACCAGCGCCGCGTGGTCGACGAGCTCGAGCAGAAGCTGGCCCAGCGGGCGACCGAGGCGCGCGAGGCGCGCACCCGGACCGAGTCCGTCGACCGCTTGAGCCAGCGCTATCGGGATTCGATCAACCGTCGCGAGGAGCGTGGTGAACAACGGGTCATGGATCAGCACGGCGCATCGAACACGGCGTCAGGCGGGGGATCGGGAGGATGGCGATGAGCCAGATTGGCAACGAGAAGGGTGGATTGGACGGGATCGGTCGGCTTGTCGCCGGCGTCGAGGGCCAGAGTGGTCGGATCGGCGCACGCCCTGGCGGTGCGGCGGGACAGGAGTTCGCCCGGATGATGGCCTCGGCACAGGGTCGTTTCCACGAAGGCCGGGACGAAGCACGAAATGGCAGCCAGATCCATGGAAAGATCCTCCATCCGAGCCAGGCGGGCCAAGCCGGCCAAGGGCCGGCATCGCCCGCCGGGGGGGAGGCGGCGAGATCCGGCCAGCTCCGGTCCGCGCTCGACGCGCTCGACCAGGAATTGCTCCGTCTGCGCCAGCGGCTTACCCAGGAGGGGCCGCGCGAACCCATCGACGGCGGGTCGACCCGAGGTACGGGGGAGGCCGGGGTGACGCGGGATACCCCGGCCCCCATCATCGAGACACTCTCGGCACTGCGCGAGATGCTGGGACAGGATGCGCGTGTCCCGGCGGCGTCGGTTGGCGACCCCGAGGCGATGGCCGAGGATTCCCTTGCAGGCGAGGTGGCCGGGTTGGCCGAAGCGCTGGCTGACTGGCGTCAAGCGCTGGAGGGCGGGGCAAAGTCCCGGGTCGAGGGCGCGGTCGAGGCCTTGCGCGATCGTCTGGTTGCCCTGCGCGCAACGATGCCGGGCGGGGAGCGAGCTACCGATGAGTCGTCGCCCGATGAGTTATTGCCGGGGTTGATGGGCCAGTTGCAAGCGCTTGAACAGTTGATGGCACGCGTCGAGACGGTGCGATCGTCCGACGCCCCCATGGCTCGCATGGCTCGTGCCGGCGCGGGGTCACCCCCCTGGGCGGAATGGGTCTCGCGGATGGCCGGTGGCGGACAGCAAGCCTCGGGTCGCTCGGCCGCCGTGTCGCCCGCACCGGCAGGGTCGACGTCGGCGAGCGATGAGGCCGATTGGAGTGGTGGACCGGTGACGGCCGCGCTCGGGTTGGCCGGTCGCGAGTTGCCCAACGTGTCTCGAGGTGAGCGCCTGACGCCAACGCATTGGTCCGCATTGGGCGGGCTTTCCGCGCTGTCGGCGGACGCCTCGAGCGAGACGATGATGTCTTATGCCGGGTTGAGTCATGCCGCTGGCGGTTCCTCGTCGCTGAGCTCGGGGCAAAGCGGTGGAAGTATATTTACCGGGCAGTCAGCCACGCCATCGCCCAATCCACAACTGCCGGTCCAGTTGGGCCAGCAGGTGCAGTGGATGGTCGGCAAGGGCATGTCGCGGGCCAATATCGAATTGCGTCCTGCCGATCTCGGTCCGCTGAAGATCTCGATCGAGACTCAGGGCGACGAGACCCGGATCGCCCTGACGGCTACCAACGCGGTCACGCACGGCTTGCTCGAACAGCACCTGCCGCGGCTCAGGGAGTGGTTGCAGGAATCCGGCCTGGCGCATAGCGAGGTAGACATATCCCTCGCTGACCAAGGGGGGTTCGGTCAAGAATCGGCGAATACCGATGGTGATCAATCCGGCGACCGAGGCGGTCTGACCGGCAAAGCCATGGCATCGGCGGGCACGTCAGCCGATAGCGGGGACGCAGGCGAATGGGTCCACGGTCAGGGCGTGGTCGATCTGTTCGCCTGATCCTCGGGAGTCATCGCACCAATCGAAAACGGACGGACGGCCCGAGGACGACCCGAGGACAGCCTGGGTCGTCTCTGACGGCAGCTCAGGGCGTCTCCGCACGAACCGATGGTGCCTCCGGCTGGCGGGGTCGTTCGTTTTTTAACTGCGTTGAATCGAAAACGGGCCCGAGTTCATCACTCGGGCCCGTCGAACGGTCTCGTGCCTCGCCATCAAATCCCTGAGTCTCGTCCGCATAGGTCGCCAAGGGCCCATGCTGCCGCGGCGCGGGTTTCGCCGGTGAAGCCCGGCCTCGGAGCGGCTCGCTCCGAGCGGGTTCGGCGCTTGCAAACGGCGATGGCCATTTATAGCGCCGTGTCTTGCATCCGGGCTATTGGCGATCCCGCGTCAGACACCAGCCATTCCTGCAGGGTTGCGTTACCAGGTGCTGAGGGGAGGATGGGCTCGGCTCAGTGTTCGTGGCCGTCCGGACCGTGCACGTGGCCATGCTGGATTTCTTCCTCGGAGGCCGGCCTCACCTCCTTGACTTCGACGTCGAAGTGCAGTGTCTCGCCCGCCAATTCGTGGTTGCCGTCCAGCGTGATTTCGTCAGCGTTGACGTCCTTGACAGTCACCACGGTCACGCCACCTTGGGTCTGGGCCTGGAAACGCATGCCCGGCTCGATCTCGTCGACGCCCTCGAACATCGAGCGCGGTACGGTCTGGATCATGTTCTCGTCGCGCTCGCCGTAGGCCTCGGCCGGCTCGATGGCCACCGTCAGCGAGTCGCCGACCGACTTGTCGTCCAGCGCCTTTTCCAGGCCCGGAATGATGTTCTGGTGGCCGTGCAGGTAGGCCAGCGGGCCGTTCTGCTCGGAGGTGTCCATCACTTCACCGGCATCGTTTTTCAAGGTGTAGTCGATGGACACGACGTGATCGTTTTGAACTTGCATGCATGTGCCTCAAATAGACGGCTGTGAATGTGGGGTCGTCTGCCGGGCCTGCCTGCGACAGAAGGCTGGCGCCGAGACCCCGCACGAGAGGGCGGATGCCTAACGCGTGCTGAGATGATAGAAATGGTTGGTGGCGGCGACAAAACCAGACGGACTGCCGCAGTCGAAGCGCCGCCCCTTGAACCGATATGCGACCACCTTGCCTTGTTCGGCCTGTTCGCGCAAGGCGTCGGTGATCTGGATCTCGCCGCCGGTGCCCGGTGGGGTATGCCGCAGGATGTCGAAAATATCCGGGGTCAGAATGTAGCGGCCGATGATGGCGAGATTGCCCGGGGCCTCGTCGGCACTGGGTTTTTCCACCATCTCGTGGACCTGGATCACGTCGTCGTCGATCGGAGTGCCACCGATCACGCCGTATTTGTGGATGTCCTGTTCCGGCACCTCCTCGACGGCAATGACCGAGCACTTGTGGCGCTCGTAGATGGTGGCCATCTGCGCCATGATCCCGATCGGCGAGCCCACGCAGAGGTCATCGGCGAGGATCACGCCGAACGGTTCTCGGCCGACGAGCAGCTCGCCGGTGAGGATCGCGTGGCCTAGACCCAGCATCTCGACCTGGCGGGTGTAGGAGAACGAGCAGTTCTCGATCAGTCGATCGATCGAGGCGAGCATGGCTTCCTTCTTGGTGCCGCGGATCTGGTGCTCGAGCTCGTAGTTCACGTCGAAGTGATCCGCGAGTGCGCGCTTGCCGCGTCCCGTCACCATCGCGATCTTGTTCATGCCGGCCTCGAGGGCTTCCTCGACGCCGTACTGGATCAGCGGACGGTCGAGGATCGGCAGCATTTCCTTGGGCATGATCTTGGTGGCCGGCAGAAAGCGGGTGCCGTAGCCGGCGGCTGGGAAAAGACACTTCTCGATCATCGCGGGTCCTCTTTGGTTGCGGTCGTTGAGGCGTGGCGGGAACGGGGCTTTGGCGTGGCGCCCTCGCGCGCCCGGCGCTTGAGTGTTCGACGGCGCCGGATGCTGTGTCCCCAGGCAAGCAGGAAGCCCGTGATCGCCGCGATCGCGACCATGAGATGCCAGCCACGGTCGGCCGGCACGGTCCAGGCGTCGGTGCTCGATACCAGGAGGTAGAACAGTGCGAGCAGTGCCGCCCAGACCATGGTCTTGTAGTGACCCTGCCACAATCCGGGCAGGACGGCGACGGCCGGGAGCAACAACAGCACGGTAGTGGCCGTGGCGGGACGGATGTCGGCATCGCCACCGAGGGTGATCATCAGGTAGCCGGCGATGATCGCGGTGAAACACAGCGCCATTGCGCGCAGTGGCCAGAGTGGCAGCCCGTCGAGTGTGGTGCGACGGCGCATCAGGCGAGTTTTCTCGCGATTTCCGCGACCCGGGCGCCGAGGGCGCGCGCGAGTTCTCGTTCGTCGCGGCTTAGCTGCGGATGATCGTTGGCGGTGTGGCTGGCGCCGTATGGCGTGCCGCCGGTCTGGGTGTGGACGAGGGCCGGCTCCTGATAGGGAATGCCGGTGATCAGCATGCCATGGTGGATCAGGGGCACGATCATCGACAGCAAGGTGGTTTCCTGGCCGCCGTGCATCGATCCGGTCGACGTGAACACCCCGGCGGGATGCCCGGTGAGTTCGCCGCGAAACCAGAGCCCGCTGCTGTCCTCGAGGAAGCGCTTGACCGCGGAGGCCATGCCGCCGAAGTAGGTCGGGCTGCCCAGGAGCAGGCCGCGGCATTCGCGCAGATCCTCGATGCTCACCTCCGGATCCTCGTCTGCGGGCTGATCACCGTCCGGGCAGGGAATTCGCCGCAAACGGGCGGTCACGCCCTCGATTTGCTCGACGCCACGCGCAGCCTGTCGGGCCAAGGCTTTCGTGTTGCCGCTGCGGCTGTAGTAGAGGATCAGAATGTCCACGCGCTGGTCCGGGTTCGGGTGTCGCGACCGAGGGTCGATCAAGTCAGTCGATCCGACTTGTCGCCGGCTCAGTTTAGCAATAACCTCGCGGTGAGGGGGGCGATTTCGGTGGTCACTCAGTGACGATGCCAACGGAAGCGTCGCCGACCTTGACGGCGTCTCGAGTGGGAGTTGTGCTGAGATGCTCTCACATCGTGCGGGGTTCCCCGGCAAGCCCGTGGGAGGGGGCGCCAAGAGTTGTCGGCCCGATGGGCCAAGGCTCATCAGTTTGGTGTTCGCGTGATCGACGTGCCCCGTCCGGCACCCGGGGATGCCATGGCAGGGCGGTGGACGACGCCAGGCAAATTCATAGCCAAGCTAGACTGTCAGTTATTCATCTGGTTTAGTACATCTTTGAGCCTTTACCCGTCGGGGCTCGCGCGACACGAGGGACGTTCCATGATTCGCTTGTCTGCATTTCGGCCCCGATTCGTCTGGCTGGCCGGCCTTCTCGTGCTGGCGATCGCGGCGACCGCCCCGGGCATGGCCAAGGAGCTAGACGGATTCTGGGACGACCCGTTCAAGGACCTGCCCGCCGATATCGATGCGGCCCGCGAGTCGGGCAAGGCGGGCGTTTTCGCCTTCTTCGAGATGGACGATTGCCCCTTCTGTCACCGGATGAAGACCCAGGTGTTCACCGACCCCGAGGTCCAGGCCTACATCAAGGAACACTTCGTCACGGTCAGCATCGACATCGAGGGCGATACGTTGATGACGGCGCCCGATGGCGAACAGATCAAGGAGAAGGACTTCGCCTTCGGCCAGTACCGCGTGCGCGCTACGCCGGTGATGATCTTCTTCGATACCGAGGGCGAGCCCGCGCTGCGCTATACCGGCCCGACGCAGTCTGCCGAGGAGTTTCTGTTGCTGATGAAATTCGTCGCCTCGGGGGCGTACCGCGAGCCCGGCATGAACTTCTTCAAGTTCAAGAAGCAACAATCCTGATCGTCGTCGCGGTCGGCGACGTCGCGTTCATGGACGAGGAGGCAAGGCGATGGTCAGGCCGCGAGACGAAGTCTGGCAGGAGAGGCGTCTCGCCGGGAGGCGCTCGGTTGGGATCGCGCTCGCGCTGATCGTCGGCGCGTGGTTGCCCGCCTGGGCGGGGCCAGCGGTGGATCTGCCTCCCCCGCCCGTGATCGAGCAGGGACGCCTGTCCAGTCCCGAGGCGCTCCCGGACGATCTCTCCCTCGAGAAACTGCTCTCCCTGCGGCTCGAGTCGCAATACGGCATTGTCGCCGCCCGGTCACGCTACGAGCGCCAGCGTGCCGATGAGCAATTGACCCGTTCGGCCAACCGGCCGCAGGCGACGCTCGAAGGGCGCCTTCGCTACGTCGAGCCGGGTGACCTGGCGACCGAGAACGACCAGCACGATGACCACCGGGCCGGCCTTTCCCTGCGGCAGAAGCTGTTCGACTTCGGCCGCCAGAACGACCGGGAGGCCGCAGCCGCCGCCCGGGTGGACAGCGCCCGACTCGCCTTTCTCGACGAGACCAAGCGCCAGCGGTTGGCCTTGTTGCAGGCCTACTTCGATGTCCTGCTCGCCGATCAGCGCTACCAGACACTCAACGAGCGCATGGCGATTTTCTTCATCCGTTACGATCGGGCGCGTGATCGCCGCGAGCTCGGCCAGACTTCCGACTACGACATCGCGGTGTTCGAGCGCGACTACCAGGAGGTGCTGCTCGAACGTTCCCAAGCCGATGCCGACCGGCGGCTGACCCGCCGGCGTCTGGCCGAACTCGCGGGGCGACCCGACTCCCTGCCCCGCGACCTCGAGGCGCCCGATCTCTCCGCGTTGTTCGAACGCGAGGTGCCGGCGGTGGACGCGTTGATCGACACCGCACTCGAGCGGGATCTGCGGCTCAAGGCGTTGCGTCGCCAGCGCGATGGCAGCGAGGCGGCGCTCAAGGCGGCGCGGGCGGGGAATCTGCCCAGCGTTCACGGCGAGATCAACGCCGATTACTACACCCGCGAAGGCGCGACTCGCGACCCGTTTCGGGCGGGGGTCTACCTCAAGTTTCCTCTCTTCCGGGGCGGGGCCCACGATGCGGAGATCGCGGCGGCCCAGGCGGACAGGATGGCGGCGGTCGCCGATCTGGCCGAACGTGAATCGGCCATCCGGCGGTATGCCACCGAGCTGGTCGAGATGATCCGGCTGTATCAAACCGCGGGCCAGCAACGAGTGGTTGCCCTGGAGAACTTCGCCGAACTCAATTTCATGCGTAAGCAGACGCTTTACCAGATGGAAAAGGCCGCCGACCTCGGCGATGCCATGGTCGAGATGTCAGTCGCGCAACTCGAGCGCAAGCGCACCACCTATGCCCTGGCCATGCGCTGGGCCGAATTGTCACTACTCACCGACCAATCGCTGACGACCGTGCTGTTGGGATCGGTCGAGAACTCAGAGGGCGCGAGCGGCGCCACGGAGGACGCGTCATGAATCGATTCGATCCCGCCACCAGGCCGATAGTCGTCGTGTTGCTGGCTTTCCTGCTGGTCTTTGGCGTTCCGTTGTCGGTGTCGGCGAGCGACATCGAAGGGACCCTCGGCTTCGCCGATCGGGTCTCGTTGTCCACCCCGGTCTCGGGGGTGGTCGCCGAGTTGCCCGTGCGGGCGGGCGAGCGGGTCGAGCGTGGCGCGGTGTTGCTGGCACTCGACCGCACGCCATTCGATCAGCGTCACCGCATGGCGGCCGCACAGGTCGAGGGATCAAAGCTCGCCGCCGAGGAGGCCGCACGGGATGCCGATCGGGTCCAGGCGCTCTACGACCGCACGGTCGGTTCAGACGCCGAGCGGGCGTTGGCTATCATCGAACGGGAGACGGCGCGCGGCGAGCGCGACCGCGTGCAGGCCGAGACGGCCCTGCGTGCCTGGCAGCGCGAGCAGGCGAGGCTCGAGGCACCCTTCGACGCTCGCGTGCTGGCCGTCAATGCCGCCGTTGGCGAAGTGGTCTCACCGCGGCTGACGCCGCCTACCCTGATCGAGATCGCGCGGGCCGATCAACTGCAGGCCATCGCTCGCGTGGGGGCCGAGCAGCTGGGGACGCTCTCGCTTGGAGACGAGGTCGCCGTGCGTCGTGGCGGGGAGCGTGTCATCGGCACCGTGGACGCCATCCGCGCCGAGACCGACACGGAGGGGCGGGTTGGCTACCGGGTAGCGGTGCGTATCGAACGGGGCGAACGTGACTGGCGGGCCGGCCAGTCGGTAACCCTGGCGCTACCTGACGACGGCTAAGGAACCTCTGCACGAATCGATAGTGTCTGAAGCGGGATCACCAAGGGTCCAGATGCAACGCGCGGTGCGCGGTGAATGGCCGTCGTCATTTGCAAGCACCGAACCGGATCGGCACGAGCCCCGCGACGCCGTAGATGAGCCCTTGGCGGCCCGCCCGGACGAGGCTCGCGGGTTTGCCGGCACGCTGCCAAGCCATCTTTCGACGGGCAATGAGCCCGCCTTCAATTCGGCGCCTTGATTGCAAGCAAAGCTGCGAGCCAGAGGCGCCATCGATTCGTGCAGAGGACCCTAACGATCGCGTCGCGATCGGGCAGATAAGAGAAGCGGTGGATGCGGGGTGTCGTGCATCGCGCCCGCCGGCGCCACGAGCCCAGCGGTTGAATCAGCCCAGCTGGGACTCGATCCAGTCGGGCAGGCTGTCGGTCGCGATGTCTTCGCTCGCCTCGGCGTCACGACGGCGCACTTCGAACTGGCCGACAGCCAACCCGCGTGGGCTGACCACGACGCGCAGCGGGATGCCGATCAGTTCCCAGTCGGCGAAGGCCGCGCCCGGACGCATGCCGCGATCGTCAAGGATCACCTCGATGCCGCGCGCCCGCAGGTCGGCGTAGATGGCCTCCGCCTTTTCCATGACGGTCTCGTCCTTGTTGGCGCCGATCGGCACGATCGCAATCGTGAACGGGGCGATCGGTTGCGGCCAGCGGATGCCGCGGTCGTCGAAGTTCTGCTCGATGGCCGCGGCGACGATGCGCGAGACGCCGATGCCGTAGCAGCCCATCAGCGGGGTGATCGGTTTGCCGTCTTCGCCGAGCACCTCGCAGTTCATCGCCCGGCTGTACTTGTCGCCCAGCTGGAAGACGTGGCCGACCTCGATGCCGCGGCAGATGTCGAGCTTGCCCTGGTCATTCGGTGCCGGGTCCCCGGCGACCGCGTCGCGCAGGTCGGCGGTTTCCGGCTCGGGCAGGTCGCGGCCCCAGTTGACGCCGGTCAGGTGATGGCCGTTCTTGTTCGCCCCGCAGGCGAAGTCGACCAGCGCGGCGGCCGCATGGTCCACGATCACCGGGATGTCGAGGCCCACCGGGCCGATCGAGCCGACCGAGGCGCCGATCAGCTTGGGTGCCTCGGCCTCGTCGACGAAGGTCAGCGGGTCGGCCACGGCCTCGTGCTTGGTCGCCTTGATTTCGTTCAACGAATGATCGCCACGCAGTACCAGCGCGACGGCGGGCGATTCCGTGCCGGCGACCAGCAGGGTCTTGACGGTGCGCGCGGCGGGAAGGTCGAGCGCAGCGGTCACGTCCTCGATGGTGCGGGCGTTCGGCGTGGCCACCTCGGCTATCGTCTCGGTCGGATCGGGGCGCGACTCGTCGACCGGGAAGGTGGGGGCCATCTCGACGTTGGCGGCGTAGTCGCCGTCGACGGCGTAGGCGATCGCATCCTCGCCGGAGTCGGCCAGGACGTGGAACTCGTGCGAGGCATTGCCGCCGATCGAGCCGGTATCGGCGACCACCGCTCGCCAGGCCAGCCCCATGCGCTCGAGGATGCGGCTGTAGGCCGTGTACATCAGCTGGTAGGTCTGCTCGAGCGAGCCGGCGTCGGCGTGGAAGGAGTAGGCGTCCTTCATCACGAACTCGCGGGCGCGCATCACGCCGAAGCGCGGCCGGATCTCGTCGCGGAACTTGGTCTGGATCTGGTAGAAGTTGACCGGCAGCTGGCGGTAGCTCTTGAG
>JAFGUH010000131.1 GCA_016938615.1 Halothiobacillaceae bacterium
GGTTAAAGCAATAGACAGGACAAGCATGTAGGACCGAGAGCGTAGGGCTTGCGGACGCGGGTTCGACTCCCGCCACCTCCACCAAATTCGAAACCAGCCTCCGGGCTGGTTTTTTTTGTGTCCGGCGTCGGGGTTTAGGGTCGGGACTTGGCCGAGGTCGAGACGACCCTGGGCGTCGGAGCGAGTGGTGGTTGGAGCGCGACCTCGTTCTGTGGTGTTCGTCACTGCTACCCTTGGCTCCGGGGCGCGGAACGCGCCGGTATCGAGCATAGGAGGAAGGATCATGGCGATAAACGGGCTGCTGGCGGACGCGCTCGCGAATCTCAAACCCTTGATGGACGATGAGCGCATCTCGGAGGACGCGCGCCGGCGACTTTCGCAACCCAACCGCGTGGTCGAGGTCGAAATCCCGTTACGCATGGACAACGGTTCGCTCAAGGTCTTCACCGGCTGGCGGTCCCTGTACGACAACACGCGCGGGCCGGGCAAGGGGGGTATCCGTTACCACCCCAGCGTCACGGTCGACGAGGTGGCGGCCCTGAGTTTCTGGATGACGGTCAAGTGCGCCGTGGTCGACCTGCCGTTCGGCGGCGCGAAGGGGGGCATCTGCGTCGACCCCAAGCAGCTTTCTCGCCTGGAGCTCGAGCGGCTGTCGCGCGGCTACATTCGCGCGCTGCTCGATGTGCTGGGGCCGGACCGTGACATTCCTGCGCCGGACGTGAATACCAACGAAACGATCATGGGGTGGATGGCCGACGAGTATCGACAGGCAGCCGGTCGCCACCAGCGCGCGGTGATCACCGGCAAGCCGCCGGGGCACGGTGGCTCGCTCGGACGCACGGCGGCGACGGGCCGAGGCGCGTTGCAGGTGCTCGATATCTGGGAGCGTCGGCAGGGGCGGGCCGATCAGCGCCCGCGCGTGGCCGTCCAGGGGTTCGGTAACGCCGGCTTTCACTTCGCCCGATTGGCGCACGATGCCGGGTACCGGGTGGTCGCCATCTCCGATTCTCGCGGGGCCATTCACCGCGACGATGGCCTCGATCCCTTGGCGATCTGGGACCGCAAGCGCGAATCGATGCACCTTTCGGGCGGCGTCTATTGTCAGGACTCCGTCTGCGCCGAGGTGGAAGTCGACCAGCTCACCAACGACGAATTGCTAGCCCTCGACGTCGACATCCTCGTGCTCGCCGCGCTCGAGAACGCGGTCACCGAAAAGAACGTCGATTCCATCCGCGCGCCCACCGTCCTCGAGATCGCAAACGGGCCGATCAACCACGCGGCCGACCGGATGCTCACCGCACGAGGCGTCGACGTGATCCCCGACGTGCTCGCCAACAGCGGCGGGGTGATCGTCAGCCATCTCGAGTGGGTGCAGAACCGGATGGGCGATTACTGGAGCGAGAAGGAAATCGATCGGCGCCTTGCCGAGCGGCTTGGCGAACAGGCCGACCTGGTCTTCGAACGGGCGGTCACAGAAAACGAGCCGCTGCGCTCGGCCGCCTACCGCCAGGGTATCGAGCGCATCGCCATTGCCATGGACGGGCTGGGCACCGAGCGATATTTTTGCGGGGATACCGGGGCCTGACGCGCGGCTCGGCGCTCACCGGGTGAAACGCCCGGACAGGGCGGGCCCCAGGTCGTCGTTCCCGACGGGGTGTCGGAAGGGTGCTGCAACGCCTTGGTCTGAGGGAAACGCACCGAAGGTACACGGCATTTGGAGGTCAGCACGCCGACCGGTTCCACCAGGGTCACAATCCGTATCCGGGCGTCAGACAAGGGCGACGCGAGCGAAAGCGCCATCAAGCCGTTGCATGTCCCCGCGCTTCCAGCCATGAGGGGGCGGTTTCGGTACAATGCCGTCATGTCCGACGATCCGATTCTCGCCCCCCTCAACGCCGCCCAGCGCGAGGCGGTTACCAGCCCTTCATTGGCTACCCTGGTGCTCGCCGGCGCCGGCTCGGGCAAGACCCGCGTGCTCACCCACCGCATGGCCTGGCTGGTCACCGAGCAGGGCATCTCGCCCTATTCGCTCTTGGCCGTGACCTTTACCAACAAGGCGGCCGGCGAGATGCGCGGGCGGCTGGGCTCCTTGCTCGACGGCCAGGAGCTCGGTCCGCGCGGCGTCGACGGCATGTGGGTCGGCACCTTCCACGGCCTGTCGCACCGCCTGCTGCGCCAGCACGCCCGCGAGGCGGGGCTGCCCGAGGGTTTCCAGATCATCGATTCGGACGACCAGCTGCGACTGGTCAAGCGCCTGATCCGCGAGGCGGAGCTCGACGAGAACCGCTTCCCGCCGCGATTGGTCGCCTCGATGATCAACGGCTTCAAGGAGGACGGCCTGCGCGCCCGTCACGCCGTGCCGGGCGACGACCCGATCCGCGACCAGGTGATCGTGATTTACAAGGCCTACGAGCGCGTCTGCGAGCGCAGCGGGCTGGTCGACTTCACCGAGTTGCTGCTGCGCGCCACCGAACTGCTGCGCGGTAACGACGCCCTGCGCGCCCACTACCAGCGGCGCTTCCGCCAGATCCTGATCGACGAGTTCCAGGACACCAACGCCCTGCAGTACGCCTGGGCACGGCTGCTGGTGGGCGAGGACAACGGCATCTTCGCCGTGGGCGACGACGACCAGTCCATCTACGGCTGGCGTGGCGCGAAGGTCGAGCACATCCAGCACTTCTCGCGCGACTTTCCCAATACCCACCTTATCCGTCTGGAGCAGAACTACCGCTCGACGCGCACCATCCTCGAGGCGGCCAACAGCGTCATCGCGAGGAACCAGGGCCGTCTGGGCAAGAATCTCTGGACCGAGGGCGATCACGGCGCGCCGATTCGCTTCTATCGCGCCTTCAACGACCAGGACGAGGCCAACTTCGTGGTCGAGCAGATCGCCACGGCGGTGCGCGAGGGCCATGCGCGTTCGGACTGTGCAGTGCTCTACCGCTCCAATGCCCAGTCGCGCCTGCTCGAGGAGGCTCTGATCCGCGAGGGCATGCCGTATCGCATCTACGGCGGGCTGCGCTTTTTCGAGCGCGCCGAGATCCGCGACGCGCTCGCCTACCTGAAGCTGGTCGCCAACCGCCACGACGACACATCCTTCGACCGGATCGTCAATCGCCCCACCCGCGGCATCGGTGACAAGACCTTGAACGAGGTGCGCCAGGCCGCCCGAGAGCAGGGCGCCTCGCTGTGGGACGCCGCCCTGATCCTGCTGGCGGAGAACCGCCTGTCCGCCCGCGCCGGCGGGGCGCTGCGCCAGTTCATGACCCTGATCGAGGCGATCGACCAGCAGACGATCAACGACGAGCTCGGCGAGCGGATCGAGAAGACCATCGAGAAGAGCGGTCTGCGCGCGCTGTTCGAGAAGGACCGCGACCGCGAGCGGGGCGAGGCCAAGATCGAGAACCTCGACGAGCTGGTTACCGCCGGGCGCGGCTTCGTCATGGAGCGCAACAGCGACGAGGAGATGAGCGAGATCGAGGCCTTCCTCGCCCACGCCAGTCTCGAGGCCGGCGAGGCGCAGGGCGCGGCGTGGGAGGACTGCGTGCAGATGATGACCCTGCACGCCGCCAAGGGCCTGGAGTTCCCGCAGGTGTTCCTGGTCGGCGTCGAGGAGGGACTGTTCCCGCACCAGATGTCGATCGACGAGCCGGGCCGCCTCGAGGAGGAGCGTCGGCTCTGCTACGTCGGCATCACGCGCGCCGAGCAGCAACTGACCATTACCTGCGCCGAGTCGCGTCGCCTGCACGGCAAGCAGATCTTCCCCATGCCGTCACGCTTTCTCGGCGAGCTGCCGCCGGAGCTGGTCGAGGAGGTCCGGCCGCGGGCGACCCGCGCGGCCGATGCCTTCGGTCCGCGTCGACGAGAAGGCGAGCCGGCGCCGCGTACCCACAAGCAGAACGAGACCGGCTTCGAGGTCGGCCAGAACGTGCGACACGCCAAGTTCGGCGAGGGCACCATCCTCGACTGCGAGGGGACCGGGGCGACCGCGCGGGTCCAGGTCAACTTCGGCCAGCACGGCACCAAGTGGCTGATCCTCTCCTACGCCAATCTGCAGCCCGCCTAGCGGAGCTCGAAGCCGGAAGCCCGAAGTGATTAGGGGAGCTTGAGAGTGGGGAGAAGCATATTGAATGGGGAGATGGGGAACCGCCATGCTTCTTCCAGCTTCCAGCTTCCAGCTTCCAGCTTCCAGCTTCCAGCTTCCCAAGCTCTGATATCTTTCCTCTGACATCTGACATCTGACATCTGACATCTGACATCTGA
>JAFGUH010000132.1 GCA_016938615.1 Halothiobacillaceae bacterium
AGGGATTCGAACCCTCGGTACGGGGTTACCGTACACACGCTTTCCAGGCGTGCTCCTTCGACCGCTCGGACATCTCTCCGTTTTCCGATCCGCGGGGTAACCCGTGGCTCGGGAAAGGCTGCGGATTCTAACCAAACGACCGCCCCATGACAATGGCCCAACGACCCGGATGCCTCGGGCGGCGTGCGGTGCGCTCGCCCCGGGGGGACAATCGCCACCCACGACCAGCCCCGGGAACCACCCCGCCACTGTCACGAGAATCCGGCCTACCGCGACCACCGCGACCACCGCGACCACGGCGAGGGTAGCCACGGCAAAGAGCGAGGCAGGTCTCTGGTCACTGGCGACTTCCCGGCCAGCGGACGCGCGCGCAGGCTAGCGCCGGGGCCGACCCGGCTCGAGGACGGCCATCGATTCAACATGTGCCGTGTGCGGGAACATGTCCATCACCCCGGCAGCCAGCAGCCGCCAGCCATGCCCCTGCACCAGCTGCCCGACATCGCGCGCGAGCGAACCCGGATGGCAGGAAACGTACACCACCCGTTGCGGCTTGATGCGCGCGATCACCGGGATCATCGCTTCGGCACCGGCACGGGGCGGATCGAGCAGAACGCGATCGAACGATTCGCGCATCCAACCGAGATCGGGGTCCGGCTCGAACAGGTTGCCGATCACGTGGCGAGTGGTACCGATGCCGTTGTCGGTCGCTGCCTGCGCGCCCCGTTCGACCATCGCCTCTTCGACCTCCACGGCGGTCACGCGACCCTCCGCCCCGGCTCGTCGCGCCAATGGCAAGCTGAAGTTACCCAGCCCGGCAAACAGATCGAGCACCCGATCACCCGGCTCGACCGCCAGCCAGTCGAGTGCCTGGCGCACCACGCGCCGGTTGATCTCGGCATTGACCTGGGCGAAGTCCAGCGGCGAGAAACGGATCTCGACGTCGAAATCCTCGAGGCGATAGCTCGGGTAGGTGTCACGCTCGCCCGCCATCAGTGGAGCCAGCGTCTCCGGCCCGCCGGGCTGGAGGAAGATGGCAAAACCGTGCTCGTCGGCAAACGCGTCCAGGCGCGCGCGGTCGGCCTGATCCAGCGGCACCATGTGACGGAAGGCCAAGGCACAGTGGTCATCGCCACAAGCGACCTCGATCTGCGGAATGTCGCGATACGCCTTCAGAGCGGCAATCAGCTCCGAGATCGCCGGTAGCTTCTCGCCCACCCGCGGGTCGAGGACCCGGCAGGTATCGATGTCGGCGATCATAGGGCTCGCCGGCTCGCGAAAGCCGATCAGCACCCGGCCTTTCTTGCGCACCCAGCGCACGCCCAGGCGTGCCATGCGCCGGTAACCCCAGATCGGCCCCGTGAGCGGCTCGAGCACCTGATCCGGCGCGACCCGGCCGATCCGCGCAAGCTGGTCGAGCAGCGCCCGCTGCTTGTGGGCCACCTGGGCGCCGGGATCCAGGTGCTGCATCGCGCAGCCGCCGCAGTGGTCGAAATGCGGGCAGCCCGGTTCGATCCGTTCGGGGCTGGCGCGCTCGACCACAACCGCATCGCCAAGGTCGAACTGACGGCGCTGCTCGCGATAGACGAAGCGCACGTCCTCGCCTGGCAACGCGCGACCGATGAACGTGGCCTTGCCGTCGATGCGGGCTACGCCACGTCCCTCGAGCGTCAATGAGTCGACATGCGCGGAGAACTCGCCCTGTGGGAGCGCCTTCTTTTTGCTCATGCGCTTGTTGCCGTACGTCTTTCGGGCCATGTATAAGGAACCAAAGGCAACCGGCCCCACAGCGCGGTGCACTGCAGGGCCGGACTGGATTTCGGTGACCAGCGCGATCAGCCGGCCGGGAACACTCCGGTGGAAAGGTAGCGGTCGCCGCGGTCGCAGACGATGGTGACGATCACCGCGTTTTCCACCTGGGCAGACACCTTGAGTGCGGCGGCCATCGCCCCGCCCGATGAGATGCCGGCCATGACGCCCTCCTCGCGGGCGAGCCGACGCGTCATTTCCTCGGCCTCGTCCTGGCCGACGTCAAGGGTGCGATCGACCCGGGCCGGCTCGAAGATCGACGGCAGGTATTCCTTGGGCCAGCGGCGGATGCCCGGAATCTGCGCCCCCTCGCCCGGCTGCACCCCGACGATCTCGACATCCGGGTTCTGCTCCTTGAGGTAGTGCGACGTGCCCATGATGGTGCCGGTGGTGCCCATCGCGGAGACGAAGTGCGTCACCCGCCCCTCGGTGGCCTGCCAGATCTCGGGGCCCGTCGTCTGGTAGTGGGCACGCGGGTTGTCCGGGTTGGCGAACTGATCGAGCACCACGCCCTCACCGCGCTCGGCCATGGCAGCGGCCATGTCGCGTGCGCCTTCCATGCCCTCTTCCCGCGAGACCAGCCTGAGCTCGGCGCCGTAGGCGGCCATCGACTGGCGCCGCTCGATCGACATGTGCTCGGGCATGATCAGGGTCAGGCGCAGCCCCAGGGTAGCGGCCACCATGGCGAGCGCGATGCCGGTATTGCCCGAGGTCGCCTCGACCAGACGGTCGCCGGGCTTTACGTCGCCACGTTCGATCGCGCGCGCAATCATCGAATGGGCGGCGCGATCCTTGACCGACCCGGCCGGGTTGTTGCCCTCGAGCTTGCCGAGAATCACGTTGCCGCGCTCGGCCCCGACCGGGTCGAGTCGCTGAATACGCACCAGCGGGGTGTGGCCGATCAATTGATCAAGACGTTGACCTAACATACGCTTAACGGCTCGCTCTGACTTGCTCGGGAAGCTCTGCACGAATCGATAGGGCCTCTGGCTCGCGGGTTTGTTCGCTTTTCAGGCGCCGGCTCGAAGACAAGCCCAAGGCGGGGGCCATTCCTTGCACACGCGCCTTGCTTATGGGCCTTTGTCGGTCCCGAATCGGCGCTGTCGGCTCGTGCAGAGGTTTCTGACAGAAATCCGGGAACGCGGGTCCGTCCGCCCCCAAACGAGTATGCCATAAAGGTCCCCGGTGAACGCTCCGCCCCGCAGACAACCCGACACCGATCGCCGAGGACCACCTTGGTCCCTGGCGCTCGTGCTGGCCGCACTGGTGGCCCCCTCAGCCCTGCTGCTCACCGAGGCCGTGCTCGCCGGACGCCCCCTGCCCAACCCCTCGCTGGTTCAATCGTTGATCGGCTGGGCGGCGATCTGGCTCGTTGGTGCCGGTTGGTGGCTGGCAAGCCTCGGTCGCCAGCGAAGGGCGGGCACCTTCGGGCGCAAAGGGGACGGACAGGACACCCCACGTCCCCCTGCCGACAGTTACCTCTCGCCCGCCTCGGTGCTCGAACTGGTCAACCAGCAATGGGTGACACCGCTCGGCCACATTCGCTCGGCGGTCGACACACTCGCCGGCATGGAGCGGCAATTGGCCCGCTGTGCCCCGCCGGGCGAAACGGAAGAACCGGAACCGGCTCGCTCACTGCAGCTGATGCGTCACGCCAGTCACCACTTGCGCATCTCGATCGAGAACATAATCGACTACCACGAGATCGCCTCCGGGCGGATGACCCGTACGGACAGCCGGGTCAACCTGCGAAGCACCGGGGAGGACCTGGTGGCCGATTGGCAGACCACCGCCCAGCGTCAGGGCGAAGTGATCCAGTTCATCGGCTATCAGGACCTGCCGCGCGAGATCGTGCTGGACCCGCAAATGATTCGTCGCCTCGCCGAGCGTCTGCTCAAGGAGGTGCTTTGCATCGCCCGCCTGCGTGACCCGGCAATCAGCATCGAACTGGAAGACGAGCAGGAAAATCCCGGCGGCGACCTGATCGGGCACTTCCGGCTCACCGTCGACGGCGAGCACGACGAGGGCGGGCCACTGGATGCCGACGGCCTCGCCGAGCGCTTCGAGGGGGCGCTGCCCGCCTCGCTCGAGGGACTGCTGGTCGACGATCTGATCGACGTCTGGATCATTCGCCGCATTTCCGAGTTCCTGCATTCCTCGCTCGAGGTGGTGGCAACCGCCGGGCCGAACCGTTTCGGCCTGACCGCCACGTTCGAGGCTCCCATCCTCAGCGGCGAGGGCGAGACCGGGGCGCAACTCGCCGGGCAGCTCTGTGGGGTCCTCTGCTCCTCGGCACAGCACCGGCGCGCCTGGCGGGGAAACCTCGCCGCGCTCGGTGCCGATATCCAGCTCGAACCGGATTTCGGCCAACCCGTCGACCTTCTCTTCCTCGACGAGCGGGTCGTGCTCGAAAACCGGGACGATCCGGCCTTCGATCAGTGGGTGTCCCTGGCCGGGCGTGTCATCGGTCTGTCCAGCCACCTCACCATCCGCGGTCGGCCCAGCGCCCCGCTCAGCTGGGCCGATTTCACCCTGCCGCTGTTCATCCGCGCCCGCGCTCTGGCCGCGTCGCTCGAGCGCGTGCTGGGCGCCCCGACGACCTCGGCGCGGCGCCGGCCGTCCCGGTTCGCCGGCGCCCATATCACCGCCGGCCCGTGCGAACGACAAGGCTCCCTCACCGCCCCGTCACGCAAGCCGCCGCGCCATGCGCTCTACTCGTTCGCCGGGCGCACTGCTCTGGTGATCGACGACGATCCGGTCTATCTCGCCCACCTCGGGAAAACGCTCGGCGAACTGGGCTTTTCGGTACTGTCGACCACCAACGGCAAACAGGCGCTGGCCCTCGCCGATCACGAGGACATCGACATCGTGTTCACCGACATGCACATGCCGGACATCACCGGCGCAGGCGTCGCCCGCATCCTCAAAAAGCGCCCGCGCCACCTCGAAACCCCGATCATCGCGATCACCGCGAACCGGCAGGGCACCATCCACCAGGATCTGCTTCACAGCGGTATCGAACGCGTCCTGACCAAGCCCGTCACCGACGGTGACCTGCTCAGCGCCATCGGTGAATTCTTTCCGCTGCAACCGCAGGCGCGCCCAGCGGCCGCCGCGACGGACGCGACCGGGACCGATTCCGCCCGGGACCCGTTTCTCACCCGTCTGCTCTGCGACGAGCTGCCCGGCTATCGGCGTTTGCTGACCCAGCAAGCAGAGGACCACGACGCGCTGCGCCAGGCCGCGCACAAGCTGCGCGGCGCGGCAGCCTGTTGCCAGGAAACCCCGTTACACCACCTCGCCGGGGAACTGGAGACATGCCTTGACCACTCGCGCCCGGAAGGTGAGATCCAGCCTCTGATCGACGCGCTGATCGCACGGATCGACGAGATCAACGACACGCCCACCTGCCAAGGCGGGGAGCGGTAGTGCCGATAATCGACCGCCGGTCCGCATGAAGTGGAGAGTCGGCGTTCCGCACGGTCCGTTTTGGTGCTAGGGTCCGAGTTGAAGGGCGCGCCACATACCCAGGGTCGGGTCGATGACAGGCAAGGAGACAGTCTAGCCCCATGACAATGAACACCTCGATGCCAGCCGACGCCGTCGAACAGGGAATCGTCGCCTTTCTCTGCTCGCCCACCGGACGCGTGCTCGGCGCAAGCCCGCGGGCTGACGACCTATTTCCGTCCGACGGGGACGACACGCTCCGCGGTCGCCTCGACGGGCACATCAACGTCCGTGCCGATCAGTCGGCCGATCAGTCACTGATACAGGCGCTGATCGACGGTCAACAGGCCACCTTGCACGGCCTGATGGACAACCGGGACGTCTCGCTCAGCGTCACCCCTCTCGACGCTCAGCATCGACTGGTCCTGCTCATCGACAGCCTCTATGACGGGGAGGCCACCGACCCGCTCACCAAGCTGCCCGACCGAAGCGCGATGCTGGCACGGGTCCACGAGATCCAGTCCGGCGACCGGGGCGGTTACCGCCTGCTGCTGGTCGATATCGACCGTCTCAAGACGGTCAACGACTACCTCGGCTACCACGTCGGCGACCGGGTCATTCGCGACCTCGGACGCATCATGCAGGAGACGCTACCCGACGACGTCATGATAGCCCGCTGGAGTGGGCACGAATTCATGGTCTTGCTGCCGCCCCGCCAGGCCGATCGTGCCGCCCGGATCGCCGAGCAGATTCGCGCCGGCGCCGCACTGGTACAGTTGGTCACCACCGATGATGCGCCGCGGCTGGGAAACGTGACGGTCAGCATAGGCCACGGCGCCCTCGGCCCGACAGGCTCGACTCGCATCCCGCCCCCGGATCAACTCAGCGCGATCAACGCTGCGGTCTACGAGGCCAAGCGCACGGGTCGGGACCGGGTCGTGGATGCCGAACATCTCAGGCAACCCTCGGTCTACACGACGGGCGGCGCGCTCGATCGCGCCATCCGCGAAGGACGGATCGTCCGGGCGACGCAGCCGATCGTCGACCTGCAGACCGGCGCAGTCGTGGGCGACGAGGCACTCGCCCGGATGATCACCCCCGAGGGTGAAGTGATTCCGGCCGGATTGTTCATCGAGGCGGCCTCCCGACTGCAACTCGCGCATCGCATCGATTTCGAGATCATCAACCAGACGATCAACGACTGTGTCGCCTCGCTCGACGGGCCACCAATGACGCATTTCGTCAACATCTCCGGCGACTTCCTCCAACACCCGGAACTCATGGAGCAGGTGATCGAGAACGCCCGGAACGCCTGCGCCTGTATCGGTGGCCAACAGGAAATCAAGCCCCTCGTACTGGAAATGACCGAGCGAGAGGTGCTGGACGACACCGCCGACGCCCTCGCCGCCCTAAAACCGATGATCGACTTCGGTCTGCGCCTGGCGCTGGACGACTTCGGTTCGGGGTACTCGTCCTACCGCTACCTGCTGGACATGCCTTTCACCTTCCTCAAGATCGAGGGCACCCTGGTTCAAGGGATCAGCCAGAGCCCGCGCGCGCAGAAGATCGTCCGGCACCTCCAGGCGATGGCCAGCGACATGGGGCTTGTCACCGTCGCCGAGTTCATCGGCGACCAACGCACCGCCGACCTGCTCCGCGACATGGGCGTCGACTGGGGCCAGGGGTTCCATTTCGGCCGCCCGAAAGTCGTCCCGGCTCGCTCGGCGCAGTCACAGATGTCGATTCACGTCATCTGATCCACCGCCGGCCGCCGAGGCTGCCGATGGCCTTCCTCCATCGCGGCAAATACGCTATCCTTCGCGCCCTGTTTCGGAGTGTAGCGCAGCCTGGTAGCGCACCTGCCTGGGGGGCAGGTGGTCGGGGGTTCGAATCCCTCCACTCCGACCATACAAAGACAGAGGCCTGCGTCGATCTTCGGCGCAGGCCTTTTTGCGTCAGGCGACTTGCGGCCACCGGAGCCGAGTTGCTCTCTCGGCCGGGTCGTCTATGCTCCATTCCTCGTAACCGATGTCGGGGCTTTCGCCCGTATCGACGCCTGGGGATGCAGCGGAGTCGGCCTCTTGCGCACCGCGGCTCGACTGCCGCGACACCAAATCGCCCCGGCGGATTCTCACTTCATACGCACCCCCTCACAGGCAGCCATCATGCGACCAGTCCATCCCCTCCTGCGGTTTAGCCTCTTCCTCGTGCTGCTCGTCTCGGGCCCGTCCCTCGCCGCCACGCAAAGCGTGGTACTTGGAATGGGCTGCTTCTGGGGGGCGGAAATGCGAATGGCAAAGCTGCCCGGGGTCGTCGACGTCGAGGCGGGCTACGCCGGCGGCGACGCGGAAACGGTCGACTACCGGCAGGTGCTGGAGACAGCTCGGGCGATTCGGCGCGGCGAAACCGACGCGACCGGCCACGCCGAGGTGGTCAAGGTCAGCTTCGACACCGACAAGACCAGCCTGGAGCAGGTGTTGGCCGGCTTCTGGGAAAACCATGACCCCACCCAGGGCAATCGCCAGGGCAACGACATCGGCAGCAACTACCGCAGTGCGATCTTCTTCGCCAGTGACCGGCAGAAACAGATCGCAGAGGCAACCCGAGAGGTCTACCAGCAGGCATTGTCAGCCGAGGGATTTGGGAAGATCACCACCGAAATCGCACCGCTACGAAATTACAATTCCGCCGAGACCTACCATCAGGACTACCTCAAGAAGAACCCCAACGGCTACTGCGGTCTCGGCGGCACCGGCGTGCCCTACCCGGGCGGTCTGACCGCATCCACCGCGGCCAGCGCCGACCGACTCGACGCCGCCGACCTGCAATTCGACCGCCAGCTGATCGTGTTCGAGGCCGAGGATTGCCCGTTCTGCAAGGAATTCGAGCGCGACATCCTTTCGAACTGGCCGTCCGCAATCCCCGTTATCACCACCCGTCACCCACGCCCCCCGCAAGGCTGGACGCTGGAAAAGCCCCTGTTCGGCACGCCAACGATCGTGCTGTTCGAGGAAGGACGCGAAACGGCCCGCTACACCGGCTACCAGGGCGAGCCGCAGCCCTTCATTGACTGGCTCTCGGCCCACGAGTGAACACGCTGAAGGGGCACGGAGAGCCAAACGACTAACTAGGAAGGGCGGCCCTAAACGCCCCGGATCCCTCGCCGCACAACCGAACCGGCCAACCGTTTCGCGCCGGCGTCAGGAACACTCCCGGGCACGCCCCCAACCGTACGCCGAGTTGATACCGGCCAACGCCAAGATGGATTCAGAGCCATTCTGGACATCCCCCGGGCGCTCCGCGCGATCCGGGGCGATCCGGTGAGATCCGGTGATATCCGGGGCGATCTCAAGCGCACCGCTCCCCCGACCCCCACACGACCTTCGCGATTCTCGCGACCCGCATCGCAGCAAACAGCACGCACACCACCTGTTATTGCATACGAGAACGGTTATCATGTAGATTACTGCCTGCGACATGGGTCGCGCCCCGTTTCAATACAGAATCCTTGAGATCGTTCGCTTATGAAGCCTCCATACCCGGCCTGCGCCTCGCCGGTAGCCATTGCCGTGCGCCGCGCCTTGACCCTGTCCCTCCCGTGCTTTCTCGCCTTCGGGGCCAACGCCCACGCCGAGGAAACGACCTCGGAGCCGACCGTGCTCGACTCGGTCATTGTCGAGGCCGGCAACCTGAATCGACCCTCCGAGGAAACCGGTCAATACCGCCCCCCCGCCTCGCAAACCGCGACGGGCCTGACGCTATCGGCGCAGGAAACACCGCAATCCCTCTCGGTAGTCACCCATCAGCAAATGGAAGATTTTGGGCTCGACGACGCCAACAGTGCGCTCGAAACCACACCGGGCGTCACCGTAGAGCAACCGGAAACCGACCGTACCTATTACACGTCTCGCGGCTTTACCATCCAGCGCTTCCAGATCGACGGCGTCGGCGCCCCCCTGCCCTACGACAACGTCCAGGGCGATATCGACACCGCCGTCTACGACCGCATCGAGGTGGTCCGCGGTGCCAATGGCCTGATGTCCGGCAGCGGCACGCCGTCGGCGACCGTCAACTTCATCCGCAAGCGACCCACCGCCGAGACGCAGGCCTCGGCCAGCGTCTCGGCCGGGTCGTGGGATCAACGCCGGATCGAGGGTGACGTCTCGGGCCCGCTGTTCGGAACCGACCGGGTGCGCGGACGTCTGGTCGTCGCTGCCGAAGAGGGCGATTCCTATCTTGACCGCCATCACCGCGAAAGGCAGGTGGTCTATGGCGTAGTCGAGGCGGATCTCACCGACACCACCCTGCTGACCGCCGGTCACACCTGGCAGAACAACGACACCGACAGCCCGCTCTGGGGCGCCTTGCCGATGTACTACGGCGATGGCACGCCAACCAACTACGATCGCTCGGCCAGCTCCTCGCCCGAGTGGAGCTACTGGGACAACCAGGATCATCGCAGCTTCGTCGAGTTGCAGCAGTTTTTGCCCGGTGGCTGGGAAGCGACCCTGACGGGCACCCACCTTGACGCCGACTCCGACAGCGAAATCTTCTATCTCTACGACCCCAATCAGCAATTGCGCCGCGGCACGACCGAAGACCTGTCCATCATCATGGACAACTACCGGTACGAGAACGAACAGTGGATCGCCGATGCCCAGGCCAAGGGCCCGTTCGATCTGTTCGGTCGCGAGCACGAGGCCATGGTCGGCGTGAACTGGAGTCGATCGCGCATTACCGATCACTCCGCGCGTCTCTACCGGACAAGCGACATCGACGTGCCGCTCGACCAGTGGGACGGCAACTACCCGCGCCCGACCTTCGGCCCCTCCGACGGCGGCAGTGACTTCACCCAGGAGGAAAGCTCGATCTATGGCGCGACCCGCCTGAGCCTGACCGACCGGACAACCGCCATCCTAGGCGCGCGAGCCACCTGGCTGGAGAACAGCGGCGTGAGCTACACCGTGGCACGCGAAAGCGAGTACGACGCCGAGATCGTCCCCTACGCCGGCCTGGTCTACGACCTGACGGACACGCTCTCGGCCTACGCGAGCTACACCGAGATCTTCGAGCCGCAGAACGAGGTGACACAGGACTACCAGTCATTGCCGCCGATCGAGGGGCGCAGCTACGAGGTCGGTCTCAAGGCCGCCCTGTTCGACGAGCGCGTGGATGCCACCGCCGCCGTGTTCCGCACCGAGCAAAACAACACGGCCACCTTTGCAGGCACCTTCGCCGATCCCCGCCCCGGGTACTTCAACTTCTACGAGGCGAGCGGCGGGTTGACCAGCGAGGGCGTCGAACTCACGTTGGCCGGCGAGATCCTGCCGGGCTGGCGGGCGAGTGGCGGCTACACCTACCTCCAGATCGAGGACAGCGACGGCGAACGTGCCCGCACGTTCATTCCCGAACAGATGCTGCGCGCTCAGACCACCTACCAGCTGCCGTTCTGGCCGCAGATGACCGTCGGCGGCCAGGTCCGCTGGCAGAGCGAAACCTTCCGCGATCAGCAATACAACGACGGTCAGACGCGTCAGGAAAGCTACCTCATCACCGATCTGATGGCCCGTTACGAGTTCACGAAGAACCTGAGCGCCTCGCTCAACGTCAACAACGTCGGCAACGAGAAGTACCTCAACAGCCTCGAGTACGACCAGTCGTTCTACGGCGAGCCGCGGAACGTCATGTTGAGCCTCGACTGGCGCTACTGAGCCGACAGCGAGGCCCCGTCTCGCCCCATTCGCCTCAGCCACCCCGCCTCGGCGGGGTTTTTCTTGGCCAGCGCCATCGCAGGGCCACGAACCGGAAACCGAAACGGACCATCTGCAGCCGGTTCCATCTCGAAATCGGGCGTGCGTGGTTCAGACCCCTGGTTCGGGGTCGGGGTCGGGGCCAGAGTCGGGGACGGAGGCGGACATCTCGGGCAGAAACACCCATATCGCCGCCTCGCTTGCGATGAAAAGTCGGCGACGGAGGCCGGCGATCGCGAGACGAGTGACCCGGTCCTATCTCGCCGATCTCCACTGGAGGCGCCGGGCAGGTTGTATCGAACCCACCACCTCGGGCGCCGACTACAAGCGCCGCAACGCCCAGAGAAAGTAGGTGCCGCCGATCAGGGACGCGACCAGGCCGGCCGGGATCTCGTTCGGAAACTGGATCTGGCGACCGATCCAGTCGGCCAGAATCATCAACACGGCACCGATCAGGGCCGCCCCGATCAGGTGATCACGGGCCCTCGACAGGCCGAGGAGGCGGGCCATGTGAGGTGCAAGCAGACCCACGAAGGACAGGGGACCGATGACGAGCGTCGCCGCCGCCGTGAACACGGCCGAGACCCCGAGCACCGCCAGTCGCCCACCCGCGATGGGCACGCCGAGCGCGCGGCTGATCGGGGCCCCGAGCGGCAGCAGGTCGAGCCAACGCGAAAGCAGCAACACGCCGCCTGCGGCGATCGCACCGAAACACAACACGGCAATCGCCTGGCCGGTCCCGACGAAGTAGGTCGAGCCGGACAGCCAGGCGACAATCTGCTGACCTCGCGGATCGCTGCCCGCCAGCACCACCGCGCGCACCGCTTCGGCCAGCGCGGTGATCGCAACGCCCGTGAGCAGCAGACGCTCGGGCAGAAAGCCGCTGCGGGCGTTGAGGGCGATCAGGACCGTCAACGCCGCCAGGCCACCGGCCACGCCCAGCAACAGGAGCAACGGCAGGCTCACGCCGGGAATCAGCACGATGCCGAGCAACAGAAAAATCGTCACCCCGCCGCTGATGCCGAGCACCTCGGGACTCGCCATCGGGTTGCCCGTCAGGCGTTGCAGGGCCGTGCCGGCAACCGCCAACAGGACCCCGGCACCGGCCGCGGCGAGCAGGCGGGGCAAACGCCATTCCCAGACCGGGGCGGTGCCACTCCACCAGTCCCACTCCCCGGCCACATGACCGCTGAACAGCGCCGCCAGCGCGACGGGGAGCAGCGCCACCGCCATCCAGGTCAAACGCCGTCGGGGGCGATCGGTTCGCGGCCAACGCGTCTCCCCACTACCCGGCGCGGTCGCCTCCAGGCGCAGCCGCGGGATCAGCCACAACAGCAGGGGGGCCCCGAGAGCGGCGGTCATCGCCCCCGTCGGGATCAGGGTTGGCAGCCAGGCATCGACGGATTGCAGCAGCAGATCGGTCACGGCCAACAACAGCGCCCCGATCACCGGTGCCCAGACCAGTCGAGAGCCGAGACGCTTGGCACCCAGCAGGCGGGCGATGTTCGGTGCAGCCAGACCGATAAACCCGATCAGCCCGACCACGCTGACCACCGTACCGGTCAGGAACACCGCCGTGGCGAGGGCCGCCAGGCGCAGACCGGCAAGGTTGACCCCCAGGCTGCGCCCACTGGCATCGTCGAGTTCAAGCACGCGTAACGGGCGCAACAGCAGGGCCGCGATCATCAGGCCCGCCAGCAATCGCGGCCACAGAAAGGCCGCGTCCTGCCAGCCGTCCTGGGCGAGCGATCCCGCGCCCCAGATCAGCAACCCCTGCAGGGTTTCCTGATTGAACAAGAGCAGCACCATCGCCACGGCGCCGAGGTAGAGGTTCACGACCAGACCGGCCAGCACGACCACCAAGGGCGAGAGCGCCTGGCGCCAGGACAGGATGAATACCAGCCCCATCGCGACCGCGCCGCCCGCGAGTGCCACCCATTCCGGACCGATGCGCATCAGGGCCGGGGCGAACAGGCTTGCTGCCATCAACGCGAGGTTCGCGCCACCGGCCACCCCCAGGGTGGTGGGCGATGCCAGCGGGTTGCGCAGCACCTGTTGCATCAGGACACCGGCAAGGGCGAGACCCGCGCCGGCAATCAACGCGGTGGCCAATCGGGGCCACCAGGTCAGGGCGATCCGCCAATCCTGGTCGCCACCCCCCTGCGCGTCCAGCCACGGGAACCAGCCGACGAGAGCAAATCCGCCTGTCATACCGTGGAGCTCCCAGCCCATCAACGCCAGGAGGATAACCAGTAGCAATACGCTTGCCCGCGCCGGGGATGCCACACGGCCCTCACCCGGCGACTCTTCATTGATCATCGAGCGCCTCCACCAACTGTTCGGCAAAGCGGCTCGCTGAAGGCAGCGCACCGAAACTCCAGACTGGATCGATCTCGATCACGCTCGCCCTCGATTGCGCGATCAGACGATTCCAGAGCGCACTCTCGGCCAAAGAACGACGCACACCGACCGGATAAGGACGCACGACCACCAGACGACCGTCGAGGCCGGCTAACGCCTCAAGCCCGACAAGCGCGAATCCCCAGCGATTGGTCTCTCCCGTCCAAGCGTTGTGCAATCCCAGACGATTCATGACGGCGTGATACAGACCGTTCTCCCCGAACACCCGCACATGGCGGGCATCCATGAACTGCACCACGATCAAGGGCGGTGCGCCTTTGGACAGGCGCGCCTTCAGACGATCGATTCGCGCCTCGGTCTGAGAGATCAGGGTCTCGGCCTGCGCTTGACGGTCGGCGAACGCGCCCAATTCGCGCGTCACGCGGCGGATCGCCGGCCAGGTCTCGACGTCGGGGCCGTACAAGTGAAAGGTCGTGACCGGCGCCACCGTCTCCAGGCGCGGCGCAAGACTCGCGAACATCGGCGACAGGGCGATCCGATCCGGGCCAAGCCCGACCAGTTGCTCCATGTTGGGCTGGGCGCGGAGGCCGAGATCGAGAACCGAGTCCGGCACCGGCGGTTTGCCCACCCAGGCCGTGTAGCCATCGATCTGCGCGAGCCCGACCAGCCGGGCATCCAGGGCGATCAGGGTTTCGGCAATAGTCCAGTCGAGAGTGGCGATCCGTGGCCCCCGCTCGTGCTGGCCACCGCGATCTTTCTCATGCGGGGCATCGCGTGGGTCGCCACTCGAGGTCGCCGGGGCAGCCAGGACGATCGCCAGGGGAGTCGTCAGGAACATCGCCGGAGCCATCGCCAGAAGAATGGCGGCAAGCCTCGCCAGCACGCCCCGACGACGGCGAGCCGGGCCGAGAAAACCGAACCCCGTCATGAATTCAGTCGACGACGGCGATCGGCCGGGACTGGCCGGGTGGCACGATCACCTGCATCGAGACCCCGTAGATCGATCGCAACGTGGCGCTGTCCATCAATGCCTCGGGTGTGCCGCGCACCAGCAGGCGGCCACTGTGCATCGCGATCAATTCGTCGGCGTAGCGGGAGGCCATGTTGATATCGTGCAGCACGATCACGACACTCAGGCCCAGCTCGTGCGAGAGCTGCCGGATCCGACGCAGCACGTCGACCTGATGAGCGATGTCGAGCGCGGACAAGGGTTCGTCGAGCAGCAGGAAATCGCTTTCCTGCGCCAGCAGCATCGCGAACCAGACGCGTTGGCGTTCCCCGCCGGAAAGCGTCTCGACCCGGCGATCGGCGAACTCGCTCGTCTGCGTCATCGCCATCGCGTGCTGGACCTGGCGCCGATCCTCGACCGTGGTGCGTCCAAGCAGTCCCTGCCACGGATAGCGGCCGAATCCGACCAGCTCGCGCGCGGTGAGGTGCCCCGCGGCGGGCGGATGTTGCGGCAGATAGGCGACACGGCGAGCAAAGTCTCGGGCCGACCAGTCGGGCAACGCCGTTCCATCGAAATGCAGCTGCCCCGACGTCGGCATCGTTTGGCGGGCCAGGAGCTTGAGCAACGTCGATTTGCCGGAACCGTTGTGCCCTACCAGGGCGTAGACACGCCCCGGTTCGAGGCAAAGGTCGACCGGATCGAGCAACCGCGTGCCGTTGATCGAGAACGTGACGCGCTGCAACTGGAACATCAGGCCATCCCCGGGGCGAGGCGCGCGACCTCCGGGCCTGCGGTCCCACTTGCCTGCGCGTCGCGCTGCCGGCAGTTCAACGGGCAATTGGCACAGGTGGCCGTCGCGGGTAACAGGTAACGGATGCAGCAGACGCGCCGCAGACGCGCGATCTCCCCTTGCCCCGTGGGCACGGAGCGATAGCGCACGGGGCGCCACAGCGGGTTGCGCTCGCCGCTTGGCAGGTGGCGGCGGTCGAGAAAGGCAAAGGAATCGCGCTGGGCCTCAAGCGTGATCGCGGGGTGCTGTGCCATCTCGCCGACAAGGTACTCGACGACGTTACCGGCATTGCTCCAGAACACGTTCCGTGAAGCCCCGCTCTCGCGGGCGAGCGTCTCGATCACGGGTGCTAACAGGCCAGTCATCAGCCGCTCCAGGCCTTCACCGACCGAGACAGACGCCCCGATGACCGCCGGCGAGCGCAGCCACAATCGCTCTGGTCGGGCATCCGAATCCAACACCACGCCGATCGCCGATCGCTCGCCCGTCCAGCCACGCCCTTCGGTCATCAACAGGCCGATAAACGTCGGCAGAACGGCGTTGTAAAGCCATTTGGACCAAATCGAGGCGACCGCTCGACGATCGCCACCCGGGTAGGTGCGGGCAAATCGACGCTGCCGCTCGGCCAGGAACGCCGGATCGCTTAACGTGGCGAGGTCCGGCGCATGGCGATCAGGGCGATCAGGGCGGGGCTGCCCCAGCGCCGGCTGTGTCACGGCCTCCAAAGGGCCGGCAAAAACCGCGAACAGGGACGGGCTGTCCGCCTTGGGGGCGGGCAACGCCTCGGGGTCAAAATGCGGCCAGGTGACGGTCGATACGTCGGGGTAGCGCATTGGCTTGATCCGGTCTCGTCTCACCGTCGTCATTCCGGGCGCGAAACAAAGCCGAGACGTTCGACGCCTGCCTGGCGCGACGTGGCCATCGTTTCGGCGACTCGACCGTAGGGCGTCGACTCGTCGGCGCGCAGGTAGACCACGAGTTCCGGCGTCTCGTTGAGGGCGTTTCGCAGGCGGGCGGCAAGGTGGTCCGGGTCGATCGGCTTGTCGTTGACGTAGAGCCGGCCGGCTTCGTCCAGCGCCACCGTGAGGCTATCGGCCGTTTCGGCCTGCGGACTGGCATTCGCTGTCGGCAACTTGACGTTGACCGAGTGCGTGATGACCGGCGCGGTCACGATGAACACCACCAGCAGCACCAGCATGACGTCGACGAGCGGGATGATATTCATCTCCGCCATCGGTTCGCGTTGATCGCCGAGTCGACCGAAGGCCATGTCAGGCTTCCACCGCTGTGGCCACGACAGGCTCTGCCCTCTCGTTACGATGTCCGCCACCAGCCCATTGACCAAGGGCCGGGTCGTGCATCAACAGGGCATGCACATCGTGGGCGTTTGCTTCGAGCACCTGCGCGTAAAGACGATGCCCGCGGTTGTAGAGGTTGTAGAAGAGCACCGCGGGAATGGCGGCCGCGAGGCCCGCGGCCGTCGCGACCAGCGCCTCGCCCAGCGGGCCGGCAACCAGGTTCATGGTGACGTTGTCGGCTGCCGCGAGTTCGAGTAGCGCCCCGTGGATGCCCCATACGGTGCCGAACAACCCCACGAAAGGCGCAAGCGAACCCACACTCGCAAACAACGTCTGCCCAGCCTGAACCCGCGCCTCCTGGCGATCGAGCGCCTGACGGATCCCACGAATCAATGCCTCATCCAGGCGTTGGTTGTCCGCATGACTGCCATCCCAACGGCCACGAAACGCCCGCGCGGCGTCGAGCCCCGCCTGGGCGATGGCCGCGACCGGGTCGGTACGTCCCTGCAGGCGACGCGCGAGGTTGAGCGCCGAGCGTGATTCGACGATCTCCCGCTGCGAAACACGGCTCGCGCGGGCGCGTTCGAGCCAGGCCACCAGCTTGGCCACGGCGACGGCCCAGGTGGCGAGTGACATCAAGGCAAGAATAACGAACACCGCAACCAAAACGGCATCGCCGTGCTCGAAAACGCTGAACAGATCCACGGCGGTTTCCTCCATCATCTCGGGAACCGCGAGCTTATTTGATCACGGTTCATAACGCAAACCGTTCGTATTTACTTTCCATGATCGGCGCACCGAGCGGGCAAAGCGAACCGCCTTTCCCCGGAAGATCAGCGCAGACGGAAGCGCATGGGCACGATCACCTCGCCCGCAACCGGCTGGCCGTTTCGCTGCGCCGGCGTGAACCGCCACTCCTCGATGACGTCAAGCGCGGCCTGGTCGAGGCGATCGTGACCGCTGGACGCCTCGATCGCCCATTCGACCGGCCGGCCCTCGGCATCCACCATCACGCGCAAGCGCACGGTGCCCTCCTCCCCGATCCGCTGGGAGAGACGGGGATAGCGCGGTGCGGGGTTGTCGAGGTAACCCGCGGAAAAGCTAGGCTTGGTCACCGATGGCGAGGGCGGTGGTGCAGGCGCGTCCTTATCGGATTTATTCGAAGACGACGGGCTTGCCTGACTCGCCCCCGCAGGTGGCGACTCCTCAGGTGACGGTCGTGACGGCGGCTTCGGCTGCGGCTCTGGTTCTGGTTTCGGCTCGGGTTTTGGTTCCGGCTCTGGCTCGGGCTCTGGCTCGGGCTCTGGCTCGGGCTTGGGCTCCGGCTTTGGTTCCGGCTTTGGTTCCGGCTTTGGTTCCGGCTCGGGCTCGGGCTCCGGCTTTGGCTCCGGCTTTGGCTCCGGCTTTGGCTCCGGCTCGGGCTCGGGCTTGGGCTCCGGCTTTGGTTCCGGCTTGGGCTCGGGCTCGGGTTTTGGTTGGGGCTTCGGCTCGGGCTTGGACACTGGCTCCGGGCTAGCCTTGGCCTCGAGCCTAGGCTCGCGCCGCGGTTCCGATGCAGGTGCCGGCGAAGTCGACGCCGTGCGGGTCTGCTTGCCCGGGTTGCCCGGCTCGTCTGCCGGGGCCGCTGACTCGCTCAAATCCACCCAATCGACGCGCAATGATTCCGAAGAGGTCGTCGGCACCGTCTTTTCCGCGGCCGTGCCGAGCCACCACAGCATCCCCAGATGCAGAAACAGGCTCGACACCAGCCCGACCAAGATCCACCGAACTACCTGACTGGGGAACCGCTGCACGAATCGACATCACCCACGGTTGACCGGACCTGGCCGGGAAAAACGACCGACCGACGCCGGGCGCGAAAAGACCCGTTACCCTAGTCGATTCGAACGGTTGGCGCAAATGGTAACGATTCGTAATACTTGTGTTGTCAGGTCGATCCCTCACGTTGTCATGCCGCGCGACGTGACGATCGGGAACGATCACGGTGGGAGATCGGGCGGTGCCGGCATGCCTGGCGCGTCTGCCCGGCAGGGAACGGCGAGAAAAGGCGGGGACTCAGCGCAACCCAGGTGCGTCGACGAACGACTGACATTCGGCGGGACTCATGTCTCGCGCGCAACGCTCGGCAAGATCAACGTTCTTGTCGAGGTAGTAACTGTAAAAGCCGGGCGCGGTGCCGGTGATCTCGCCAACCCGTTGGCCGTTGGGCGCGAAGAACAGCACGTAGGGAACCCCGCGCACCTCGAGGCGATCGGCCAACGCTTTCGGGCGACCTTCGTCGCCGTCCACGTCGACGAAGTTGCGACCGCCATCCACCTGCACCCGCCGGATGATCAGGCGCCCCTGGTAGTCCGGGTCAAGCCGCATGGGAATAAGGAATTCGTCGTCGATCTTCCGGCAGTAGCCGCAATAGCTCGCGTGAAAGAAAACCATCATCGGCTTGTCGTGCGCCTGCATCCAGGCAATGTCCGCGGGCAGATCGTTGAGATGATCGACGAAACGCACCGTGTCGTAGACCGACGTCGACGTTTCCGCCGTCACCGGCACGCCCCAGAACAGAGTGGCCAATACAAGCAGGGCAACCCGGTGAGACGCCCTGCGGATGGTGGGGAAGGCTGATCGAATCATTTGTACTGTTGGCATCACTCAGTCCCTTCGACTTGTTGACCGCCGGGATGCATGCCCGGTGGTGTGGAAAACTAATGTGGCCGAGGCGCGGGATCCTTAAAGAAAGCTCTGCATGCATGCGACACCGCTGAAGCGTGCCTTGAGCCAGGCAGATACAAGGCGCTCGTCCGCCGCGGGGAGTCATTCTCGCATCTACGGAGGACAACGCAGCAGATGCCCGGCTCAAGATTCTCCCTGCGGGGCTGAGCGAGTCGGCCGTGCTCCGCGTTGCGATGTCTTGAGGTGGCCACCGGCGCGCCGACGACATCGCGCCCCGCTCACGAACGAACTCGCCAACCCAGGGTGGCCAGGATGGCATGAATTCGTGCAGAGTTTCCTCAATCAGTACATGGGGTTGACGGCCCAGCCCTCGTTGGCAAGCCAGGCCACCTCGAGGAAACCGGAGGGGACGATGTCCTTCTCTTCGACCCCGTAGAGCGATTGCCAATTGAGATCCAACGCCCGCATGGTGTTGTTGCAGACCTCGAACTCGACGCCTTCGCCACGCAGGTAGTCGATCGAGGCGGCCAGCTTGTCGCTCGGGTCGACCAGCATCCGCAGGCCCGGACCGTAGAGCTCGACCTTGACTCGAGTCTCCCCTTCCCAATCGGCCGCGCCTCGAATGGCGTTGCCGATATTACGTAGGCGGAAGGTCCAGACCCATTCGTCGTCCGTAGCGATCGGCACGACCATGCGTACCTCGCCATAAGCGGGGTGCTCGATATTGGGCTCGACGTATTCGGCCCGAGCCTGGCTGCTGATGGCGGTTGCCCCAAGGGCGGCCGCGACGGCGATGGCCGTGAACGTCCGGCGCGTTGTGCTGTTGGTGTTCATGGGATATTCCTCATTCGTTGATGGCTGCTCTCGCGCGGCAAGGTGCTTTTCGCCACCCGGCCGGCAAGCGGCTTGCCGCAATCTCGCGCCCACCGCCTGACAGTAAGTCGCGTAAGGGGGCGCCTTCCTTACACCGCCTGCCTGCCCCCTCCGCCACAGGGGATCAATAGGCCAGGCTGTCGAGATCGATGCTCTCGAAGTTGTGGTCGGTGACTTCGACGTTGTCCTGGATATTCCAGAGGTTGAAGGTCGGCACGGACCACAATCCGACCAGGAACAGGACAACGAAAATCGCCTGCCACGGCCGGACTCGCTGGATCGGCTCGACCCGCTTGATCGAACAGGCACCGCCGGGGCAGAGCTGGGGCTTCTGGCCGGTCACCAGGTTGTAGGCAAGGCACCCGAGGCAGATGCCGAACGCGGCCTCGAACACGAGGAAGAGCAGGCAGGCGCTGCAGCCGATCAGGTTGAGCAGGCCGGTGTTGGCCTGGATGAACACCACCCAGATCATGAACAGGGCGATGCCCAGACCGATGCCCCAGGCGATGCGTTTCTGCGGTGCGCCGACGTACTCGACCTCCTAGTTTCGCGTGATGAGGCGTCCGAGAATCATGAAGGGGGCGAACTGCGGATTGACCAATACCCGGATGCCGAACTCGACGGCAAAGGCCAGGATCAGCAAGCGCTCCCACATGAAGTTGCCGGTCAGATAGCCCTGAGCGAATGCGAGGCCGGCGAACAGGGCGAGAAAGCCGGCCGCGGCGCGTGCTTCGCGCTCGTTGATGACACGCACGGGATAGTCGTCGACCACCTCGCCGAAATGAAAGATGCGTTTTAGATCAAACATGATGGTTTCTTCCGTTGTTTTTGGTTACGGGGATACAGGCGTGCCGCGGCTGGCCGCCGAAAGCCGCTCCTGCAGGTCGCGCAGCCAGCCACCCACGTCGATGGGAATCACGCCGGTCACCTCCAGCCGCTCGTCCTCGAAGACGTTCTCGCCGACATGGCCGTCGACCCACGCGTCCAGGCACTCGTCCCGGTGGATCAGCAGCCGCTCGAAGTGCGGCCGGAAGAGGATCGGCATGGCGGTGATCCAGCGGTTCACCGGCCAGGAAGGCACGGCATGATCGACGACGAACCGATCCAGCAGGGCAATCGTCTTGTCCGCCGGTAGCCAGTGCTCGTCGGTGACCCAGCGATTGGTGGCGAACAGGGCGAGCGGCAGCCCGTGGGCACTCATGCTGATCGCCCCGACATGGACGGTGATCGGCTTGCCGCTCTCGGAATCGTGGTCCTGGACGAAGCAGTGGAAATGACCGTGCTCGTGGCCTTCGCGGTGGGAGTGGTAGTAGTAGAGCGCACCGGAATCAGCGTCCTTCACGTCGTTCTCCGGGTAATGGCTCCAGGTTTCCGGCTCCTCGGCAGCGTCGCGGAGGATCTCCGTGACCAGATTGGTCCCGCCTCGATGCAGCACGCGGTGGCATTCATGCACCTCCCGGGCGGCCACCAACATGCGCTGGAGCTGCTCGAAAGGCAGACCGTCCAGTGATGGCGCGGCGAGGACAGCGGGATCGACCGGCTTAGTGGACATGGGGAAGCATCCTCTCGGCCAAGACGTGAATCAGCGCCCGGTCGGCTCGCGGTTGCAGGGCGTCCGCCGTTGCCATCCGCCCGGTCGGCAGGATCTCGCCGTCGCGCTCATCGAGTTCGGCGCCGCAGATCCGGCACGGCGGGACCGATTCGGCCGGGTCGGTCGGCCGGGCCAGCGGGCCGTGGCACATCGGGCAGACCTCCAGCGGAATACCATCGGCGCTGTGGCCGATGACATGCTCGATCTCGCGAGACGGGACGGCATCGAGCAGTATCGAGGCCCAATGCGGATCGAACTGGCTGCCCTGCCCGTCGGCAACGATGGCGAGTGCGGTTTGCGAATCCATGCCCTTGCGGTAGGAGCGGTCGCTCGTCATCGCATCGAAGGCATCGGCCAGGCCGATCACGGCCGCCGTCTGCGGGATTGCCTCCCCGGCGAGGCCATCGGGATAACCACGACCGTCTGGCCGTTCGTGGTGGGAGCGCACGGCGTCGTGAACCAGCGCACCCAGCGGCTGCATGTCGGTCAGGTGGGCACCGACGCCGGGGTGGGTTTTCATGATCGCGAACTGTTCATCACTGAGCCGGGAGGTGCCGGTCAGGATCGAGTCGGGGATCGCGATCTTTCCCAGGTCGTGCACGAATCCGCCGAGTTCGCACAGCGCCTGGTCGCGAGGTGACAGCCCGCCGTATTCGGCAAGCAGTCGGGAAAAGCGCGAGACCCGCCACATGTGCCCCGCGGTATAGGGGTCACGGGCCTCGACGAGCATGGTCAGGTTCATCAGCGATACCAGACCCTGTCGCGCCGCATCGGCGGCGTTATGGCCGGTCTTTTTCGATGATTTCATCCACTGAAACATCGGCCTTCTCCTGTCAGTGGTGGTGACTGAAAGGCCCGGCCACCCGGCCGGGCATGCCCATCCGGCTTGCCTTAGTGAGGCGCGCAGGGCGAGGCTTTCGGGGCGCAACCGCCTTTGGGAGCGCATCCGCCTTTCGGGGCGCAACCACCCTTCGGCGCGCAGGCCCCTTTCGGTGCACAAGCGCCCTTGGGCGCACAGCCACCACCGCGATTCTGACCTGGCTTGAAGGTTTCCTGCTGGAGCTTGGTATACGCCGTCAGCGCGGCGAGCTCCTTGGAATCCCAGGGCAGCGGCTCGCCGGCCATCGGCGAGACCAGGCAGAACTGAACGATCTCGTCGAGATGGATCTCCTTTATGCCGGCCTGATCGTCGGCCATCTTCACGTAGTGCGGATACGGCTGGGCGAAGGTATCGGCGTAGGAGGCGTGATCCGCGTGGCAGGTGTTGCAGGACAGGCCGTTGCTGCCAAGGCTGGTCTCACTGAACAGCCGCTCGCCCAGGGCGACGAGTTCCGCCTGCGGGGCGTCGTCGTAGAGCTCGGTGCCTTGCGGGCGGGTCACTTGCGCCGGCGAGACCATCGGCCCGCAACCACCCTTGGCCGCGGGGCCACAGCCACCTTTCGCCGCCGGGCCACAGGCGCCCGCCGACATGCGCGGCTTGCAGCCCGACCGCGGGGCACAACCGGCGGCCAGCAGGCCGCCCGAGAAGGCAATCGCCGCCGAGCTGGCCGCCGCCAGGGCAAAACGATTGAAAGAATGCGTGCGTGTGTTGGTCGTCTTCATGACAATGACTCCTCTTGGGTCAAGTTCGGGCGACAAGCCCGTTTTGCTGTCGGGGCACCACCACGAGGCGGTAATCGACAGCGCCTCAAGCGCGTTCGGGGCAACCACTTGGCGAGTCGGTCACGACGAACGCATGCGTTTCCTGCAAGGGTTGGTCGGTCGAGACCGACATCCCTTACAGTGAAAAACGAATAAACAGAGGGAGAACGTCGGTGCTGACGGAAAAGGACATCACCCCGTATCTCGAAGAGCGCAGAGGCGACCTCTTGCGCTTTGCCCAGTTGCAACTCGGGGAGCGTCAGCGGGCCGAGGACGTCGTCCAGGAAACCCTGATGGCGGCCCTGAACGGCGGGAAGGGCTTCGAGCGCCGCAGCCAGGTCAAGTCCTGGGTCTTCGGCATCCTGAAACACAAGATCATCGACGAGATCCGACGCTCCGACCGGGAGCGGAGGCTGGGCGATATCGCCCCCGAGGGTGACGAGGTGCTGGTCGAGCAATTGTTCAACCGCCACGGCTTCTGGCGGGGCGAGACCCGGCCCAGTCGCTGGGTCGACCCGGACGAATCGCTGGAAAACCGTCAGTTCTGGCAGATCTTCGAGGCCTGCCTGACGCACCTGCCGGACCGAACGGCCCGGGTGTTCATGATGCGCGAGATCCTGGAACTGGAGACCAAGGAGATCTGCGCCAACCTCGGCATATCGACCAGCAACTGCTGGGTGATCCTGCACCGGGCCCGTCTGGGGCTGCGGCACTGCCTGAGCCGGGAATGGTTCGAGGAGGAACGATGATGAATTGCAAGCACGCCACCCGACTGCTCTCCGAATCCCTGGAACGTCGCCTCGGCCCGGTGGAGAAAGGAATGCTGCGCCTGCACACCTCCATGTGCAGTGGCTGCCGGCAATTCGGCGTCCAGACCCGGGAACTGCGACAAATCTGCCGCGCCTACACCCCCATGGAGGAGGCGGAGGACGACCGTGACGAGGACCGCCAAGGCCGTTGAGGTCGGGGGTCACCCTGCTGGCTGAGCTCGTGCCCTCAGCCCGGGCGGTCATGCCGGATCACTCCGGCTTGAGCTGCGGCTGGTCGAGATACCGCACGTCGCGCACCGAATACGGCAGCGGGTTGATGTACTCATAGCCCTGGTGCTGCAGGTAGGCGATCTCGGGGAAACCGGCCGGCACGACGGTGACAAACCCGTGCATGTCGTCGGGCTCGAAGCCCGCGGCGGTCAGCGCATTGTTGCACATGCGGAACTCCACGCCCGAATCGGCCAGCTCGGCCATCTTGTCGACGATGCCCTGGTACTTCATGTAGTTCTCCTTGGCGAAGGCACGAAGCTCCGGGCCATGCGTCACGACAATCATGTCGCCCTTGAGCGGCTTGGCCGTGTTCTTGACGAACGAATACAGGATGTTGAGCTTGTTCGGGTCCTCGTAGTTGACGTCAAAGACTGCGTCGATCTCCGGGTACTCGTGCATGTCGGTCGTGGCCGTGCCATACGGGGAGAACTCCTCGGCCAGGGCCAGCGGGGTTGTCACCGCCACGGCGGTGGCCAGCGACAGGCTCGTGATCAGTTTTTTCATGACTCATCTCCTTCGATTGGTGGTTCGGGCATCCGGCCCGCCTATCCGCCCGCCCGTCCCTGGGGGAGCTGTCCCGTTGCCCGCCAGGCGGGCATGACAAGACGACGGTTCATACCCGTCGGCTCTTCTCCTTGATCTCGTGGTTGAGGATGCGGTCGTTGTCGGCGTAGTCGACCGGCAGGTCTATCAAGTGCACGCCGCCGGCGTTGAGACATTCGCGCAGCAGGGGCGCGAGATCACCAGCGCGCTCGACGCGATGACCGGCCGCCCCGTAGCTCTGTGCGTGGACGACGAAATCGGGGTTGCCGTAGTCGAGGCCGAACCCTTCGAAGCCGAGGTGAGCCTGCTTCCACTTGATCATCCCGTAGCCGCCGTCACGCAGGATCAGCACGACGAGATCGAGGCCTAGCCGGACGGCCGTCTCAATCTCCTGGGAATTCATCATGAAACCGCCGTCGCCACAGATGGCGACCACGTCCCGGTCGGGATGCACCAGCTTGGCGGCCATCGCCGAGGGCAGGCCCGCGCCCATCGTCGCGAGCGCGTTGTCCAGCAGCACCGTGTTTGCCATCCGCGCCTTGTAGTTGCGGGCAAACCAGATCTTGTAGATACCGTTGTCGAGCGCGACGATGCCGTCGTCGGCCATGACCGTGCGCACGTCCTCGACCAGGCGCTTGGGCCGAACCGGCCAGTGGGGGTCGTCGCGGCCCTCGGCCAGGTCGGCCTCCAGGTGCTCGCGCACCGTCTCGAAGCGCGTGAAATCCCAGTGCGGTTGCGGCCGGATGGCATCGGCCAGGCGCGTGACGCTGTCGGCCACGTCCCCGATCACGCCAAGCTGGGGGTGATAGACCGAATCGATCGTGGCCGTGACGTAATTGACGTGGATCACCTCGGCATTGCCGACGTGCCCGGCACCAACGTGCTGGCTCAGGCTCCGGCTCTCCGGGGTCATCTGCCCCATCAAAAACGGCGGCTTTTCCACCACGTCGTGACCGACGTTGATGATCAGGTCCGCATGTTCGATCGCGCGATGGAGAAAGTCCTCGCCGGAGAGCGACGCGGTTCCCATGAATTGCGGATGGCGCTCGTCGACCACACCCTTGCCCATCTGGGTGGTGAAGAACGGAATGCCCAGCGCATCCACGAAACGCCGCAACGCCCGGCAGGTATGCCGCCGATTCGCCCCGGCGCCGATCATCAGCAGCGGTCGGGAGGCCGACTCGATCCGCTCGACGGCCGCCGCAATCGACCCATTCGCCGCGCAGGGGATCTCGAAGCGGCTGCGCTGGATCACCGACACATCGGTGTGTTCGCGGGCAATGTCCTCGGGGAGCTCGAGGTGTACCGCTCCCGGGCGCTCGTCCTCGGCCTGGCGGAAGGCCTCGCGCACCCGGGCGGGCACGTTGTTGGCGCTGCTGATCTGGTGGGCGAACTTGGTCAGCGGGCGCATGCTGCCGACCACGTCGACCACCTGGAACTGGCCCTGCTTGCTGGCCTTGATCGGCTTCTGGCCGGTAATCATCAGCATCGGCATCGCGCCAAGTTGCGCGTAGGCCGCGGCGTTGACGAGATTGAGCGCCCCGGGGCCGAGGGTGGCCAGACTTACCCCCGTCCGGCCAGTCAGCCGCCCGTAGGTCGCGGCCATGAAGCCGGCGGCCTGCTCGTGTCGGGTGAGGATCAGTCTTATGGAGGACTGTCGCAGCGACTCGAGAAAATCGAGATTCTCCTCGCCGGGCACCCCGAAGATGTACTCGACACCCTCGGCTTCCAGGGCCTGCACGAACAGATCGGAAGCCTTCATGATTGGACCTCCCCACGAGTGTCGGCGGGCTCACCGGCCCCGGCCAACACGCCGGCATCACAGGACGCCGGTCGGCTCGGCTCGCCGAAGGTCAGCATGTCGATCTTGTCGGGGGCATCCAGCAGGCAGCGGGCGGCCAGTGGCCCGGCGATGCTCCAGGTCTGGTTCAGGCGGGCCTGCTTACCGAGTATTCGCCCGCGCCGACCGTCGTAGTATTCCGGCCACTGATCGGCGGCGAGACGTTCCTCGACCGCGTCGAGCACCTCGACGGCGAATGCCCGTCGACCCACGCGCAGGCAGGCGGCCGTGAACTGCCAGAGCAGGAACGGCCAGTTGCCGCCGTTGTGGTAGGACCAGGGCGCGTTCTTGGGATCGCTGCCGGTCATCAGCGACCAGTCGCGCCCCTCGAGCGCCGGGAACACCAGCTTGAGCGGTGTCTCGCCGATCAGGTCGTCACGGCGGTCCTCGAAGAGCTGGATGATCGCCTCGGCCTGCGAGGCATCGGCCACGCCCCCCAGGATCGCCAGCAGGTTGCCCTGCGAGAAGAAGCGCACGTCCAGGCGAGCGGGGCCGAGGTTGCCGGCGAAGTAGCCGCCGTCGCGCGGCATCCACTCGAACAACCAGGTCGGGATTGTTTCGGGATAGATATTGAACTGGTTGGCAGCGTTCTCGCCGAGCTCCTCGACCTCGTAGCGGTAGATCCGGTTGAGGCCGGCCATGTCCAACCAATAATAGGTGCGCAGGTGATGGGCGAGATGCGCCTCGCGTTCACGCACCGCCCGGCGTAGCGGATCGTCCGCCGGGGCATCAAGCAGGCCGTCGGCCGATCGCAGCGCGATGTGAAACAGCACCTGGATATCGAGCGGATGGCCGTAGACCCCGAGCCGGCGGTCAATCATGAACGAGCCGTCGGGGACCAGCAGGGTCGGCAGCATTTCGTGGCGCGGCGGCAGGCACAGATCCAGGATCAGGCGGATACCGCGCTGCGTGGCCTCGCTCTTGGCCAGCGACTCGTCGCCGCTGGCGCGGGTATAGGCATGCAGCAGGTACAACCACCAGAAGCCGGAATCGATCGGCGTGACCCGCGCGATCGCCAGCTCGCCGAAATCGGCCTCGACCCGCTCCTCGTCCCCCTCGCCGCTGACCTTGAAGCTCGCCGGCATCATCCCCTGCCCCGGTCGGAAACAGTCCATGTGTCGCTCGGCGCTCTGCAGGTCGAGCGTGACGGTGAGGAAATGGCGCACGATCTCGAAATCGCCGCGCAGCAGGTAGGCGACAGCGGAGACGAAGAAATCGCGCGTGAAGACCTGGTCGTAGTTCTGTGCCGAGGCCGCCCTATCCATCGAGGCGACCGTCCCGACCGGCTTGCCGCCGAAATACACGACGGATTCTTCCAGTCGCCGCCAGGCCTCGGCCTCGCCCGCCGACATGGTCGGTCGCCCCTGGGTCAGGCGAGCAAGCCACTCGGGCCGGTTCATGCTGCCCCCTCCTCGACCCGAGTGATCGTGTCGCGGTTCTCCACGGGCCGGCATTCCTCGTGGATGCGGGTCAGGCAGGCGCGAGGCTGGAAGGTCTTGGCACTGGCCTCGTCCATCAGAAGCTGCCATTCCCCTGCCGGCGGCTCGCCCAGCAAATCACCCGTACGCAGGTAAGGGAAGATCTCGTCATAACGTCGGACAGCCTCGGGGCCGAGCCGGCGATAGATATGGGTGCGATTGAGATCCCAGGGGTGGCGCACGCCGGCCGAGGAGAGTAGCTCGGCGGTCGCGTGCACGGTGGCACGATGGAACTGCTCGACGCGATCGGCCTTGTCCGGCACGACCAGGCCGCGGTAGAGCTTCGGGTCCTGGGTCGCGACACCGGTCGGGCAGCGGTTGGAATTGCAGGTCAGCGACTGCACGCAACCCAGCGCCAGCATCATGCCGCGGGCGCTGTTGCAGATGTCCGCGCCCAACGCGAGGTTCTTGACCAGGTGAAAGCCGGTGAGGATCTTGCCGGAGGCGATCACCCGGACGTGTTCGCGCACGCCAAAGCCGGTGAGGCAGTCATCGACGAAGGCGACCGCCTCGCGCAGGGGCATGCCGACCGAATTGCTGTACTCCATCGGCGCGGCGCCGGTGCCCCCTTCGCCACCATCGACGGTGATGAAGTCGGGATAGCTGTCCCGTTCGACCATGGCCTTGCAGATGGCGACGAACTCGCTCTTGCGGCCCACCGCGAGCTTGAAGCCCACCGGCTTGCCATTTGAGAGCTCACGCAGCCGGTCGATGAAATCGATCAGTCCCAACGGACCGTCGAAAGCCGTGTGCGTCGGCGGCGAGTTGACCTGCACCCCGACCGGCACGTCGCGGATCGCGGCGATCTCCGGGGTGTTCTTGTCCGCCGGGAGGATGCCGCCATGACCGGGCTTGGCTCCCTGCGAGAGCTTGATCTCGATCATCTTCACGTTCGGAAGATTGGCCTTCTCGCGGAAGGTGTCCGGGCAGAAGTCGCCGCCATCGTTGCGACAACCGAAGTAGCCGGTGCCGACCTGCCAGACGATGTCGCCACCCCCCTCGAGGTGATAGGGACTCAGGCCGCCCTCGCCGGTGTTGTGATAGAAGCCGCCCTGCCGCGCGCCGCGGTTGAGCGCGAGGATCGCGTTCTGGCTCAGCGCCCCGAAACTCATCGCCGAGATATTGAGCACGCTGGCCGAATACGGCTGACGGCAGGCCGGCCCGCCCACCTGCACCCGCAGGTCGGTGTCGATGTCCTCGACCCGCAGGGCCGCGAGCGACTGCCCGATCCATTCGTAGCCCGGCCGGTAGGTATCCACCCGCGTGCCGAACGGGACGGTTTCGCTTTCCCGCTTGGCGCGCTGGTAGACGATCGAGCGGAACATGCGATTGATCGGCGCGCCGTCCGTGTCCGACTCCAGCAGGTACTGGCGGATGAAGGGGCGCAAGCCTTCCGCGACCCACCGGGCACGCGAGACCAGCGGGTAGTTCCGACGCAGGGAATGGTGCGTCTGGAGCATGTCGTACAAGCCGACCGCGACGAGCGGGGCGACCAGCAACAGCGCCCACCACGCCGGCGGCCAGGCCAGCCCCAGGGCCACGACCGCCCCGATGGCGATCGCGGCGGCCAGGAGAAAGGCGCGTCTCATGCCAGCGCCTCCTGAGCACGTCCGTTGGGAAACGAGCGGTATGCCAGTCCCAGCACCAGGCCGAAGATGACGTGCAGCATGAAGGTCGCGACCGGGGCCATCGGGCCGATGCCCATGCCGAACAGGCCGGCACCCGCCATGGGCATGACGACGATCATCATGACAAGCCAGCCGGCCACACCAAGAAGCACGCCGCGCAGCGCATGACCACCGAACGGCAAGCGCCGGAACACCAGGGCATAGGCCAGACCGTAGCCAACGACGCCGATGAGGAAGTGGGCGGCCCAGCCCATGGCCGGCCCGGCGTTCATCTGGGCGGCCAGCATCTGGATCACGTTAAGCTCCGGCATCACGCCCATCAGGGACTTGGCCACCATCAGCACCGAAAGCACAATCGTGGCCAGCAGGGCCGCGGCAAGGGAGGAGAGTATCGGTTTCATGTCATGACTCCTTTCAATGAAGTGGAGACCGGATCGATTCATGAACGAGCCGGTCGGGGATTCACCCTTCTGTCGTAGGCGGCGGTGCATTCCTTACACCGCCGTCAGCAGTCAATCCCGGCCTGCCGCCGTCCGAGCAAGTCCGTCGAGCACCTTGCCGACCTTTTCCTGGACCGGCTTGGCACAGTCACCCAGCCCGTGACGCCCGGCGAGGTAGTCGGCGGTGTTGTAGGCCACATGGACCTCGCCGCCCTCGTTCCAGATCAGCATCTTCATGGGCAGGTCGATCGCCACGCTGCGCTGGCACTGCATCAGCCGGGTGCCGCCGGCAGGGTTGCCGAAGATCACCAGCCGGGTGGGCGCAAGCTCGAGGTCGACGGACCGGGCGCCCTTGGCGTGGTCGACCTGGGCCATGATCGTGAAGCCCTTCTCCTCGAGCGCGGCGACCAGGCGCTGCTCAGTCTCGGCGACGTCGTACTTGCTCGTCACGACGTTGATGCCCTCCACCGACCAGGCGGTGGCGGGAAAGACGGCGGCAGCCAACAGGACCAGTAGCGTCCGGGCCAGGCGCTGGGGTTGGGCTATCAGATTGAAACGGTTCATGGCATGACTCCTTTCTCGGTTTGCATTCGATGGGACAAGGCGGCTTAGCTCGCCGGCGGTGTCCACTCGTTGGCTTTCATCGGGGCATCGACCGGCGTGCCGGCGACGTGGTTGGTGAAGTTGCTCAGTGTCTTTTGGGCGACACCCACCAGCACGTCGAGAAGCTGGCTGGGCGTGAACCCCGCATCGAAGAAACGCTGCTGGGTTTCCTCGCTCGGCCAGCCGCGGCGATCGACCATCTCACGCGTCAGGACCCGCAGGGCTTCGAGCTTGGGATCGCTGATCGGCTGGTCATTGCGGATCGCCTCGACCACGCCCGAATCGACGCCCATCATCCCGGCCGTGGTCGAGTGGGCCGCCATGCAGTACTGGCATTCGTGGTAGCGGCTGACCGTCAGCAGCACGATGTGCTGTTCGGTGGCGTCCAGGCTGGTCTTGGTCTGAAAGATGTCGGAAAGTGCGAGATAGGCCTCGGCCAGCGCCGGCGACGAGGCCATGATCCCGATCAGGTTGGGCAGGAAACCGAAGGCGGCCGTGGCCTGTTCAATGGCCGGGCCGGCTTGGTCGGGGGCCGTCTCAGCGGTATGAACGGGGAAGCGCTCGGTCATGTAATGACTCCTTGGTTGCTATAATTGAACAGACGTTCATGTCACCATGGAACCTATACCACTATGAACGGTCGTTCAAATAAAGAATTCATGACACCCGACGGCGAAGGCTGATACCCCCCCCATGCCCAGAAAACCTTCTTTCGAACGCGACGAGGTCCTCGAGCAGGCCATGGACCTCTTCTGGTCCCGCGGCTACAACCGCACCTCGATGCGCGACCTGAAAGACGCCACCCGGCTGAACCCGGGCAGCCTGTATGCCGCCTTCGAGAACAAGCAAGGCGTCTTTACGGAATCACTGGGGCTTTACAGCCGGGGATTGCGCCGGGAGGTCGAGTCACTGCTCGGCGGCAACGACGCGCCGCTCGATCGCATCCGTCGCTTCTTCGACAATCTCGTCGAGGGCAGCCACCAGGACAAGGAATCCCGCGGCTGCCTGCTGGTCAACACCCTGATCGAGGCCCCCGCGGACGAGCCCGAGATTCGAGCCCAGGCCGGCGAGGCCTTGCAGTACGTCGAGCGACGTTTCGAGACCCTGATCGCCGAGGGGCAGCGCGATGGCAGCATCCAGAGCCAGCGGCCGGCAGCCACGCTGGCCCGAACCCTGATGACCGGGATCTTCGGCATGCGCGTCTACAGCCGCATGCCCGATGGGCTCGACCATATCCGCGAAATCGTGAACACCCTGATCGACGGCACCCTCGCCCCGAGAACGAACTAAGGCCGACCGCGCTCATACGGTCGGCCTGAATCGTCGCCAGGCCAGGACACCCGTCTGGGTTGTCCCCCCCCGACCCACGAACGGGGACCCGGGAAGGTCTGCACGAAGTAACGGCGACCCACCTCGAACCGGCGCATGAAACGAAATCATGGCCAATCCATCGACGATTCTCGAGTCGAGCATCACCTGCCCGCTTTGCGGATAGTCGAAAAACGAAGCCATGCCACCCGATGCCTGCCAGTGGTTCTACGAATATGACGGGTGTCAGACCTTGCTGCGTCGAAGCCAGGCCACTGCTGCGTGTTTTTCTCATACGGCAGCGTGCCCTACCCGCCGGTCCAAGACGGCCAGGGATGCTGCGAGTCGCAATCCAGCGGAAGCTAAATGGGCAACGCGACGGAAAGCGGTCAGAATGCCCGTCCCGGCCGTGCTACCACTTCAGGATTCACCAGACGGATTTGTTGTATCACCGCGTCGGGGTGTTCGCGCTCGGGCTCGATCTGCATCAGGCGCAGCAGGTAGGGCAGCAACGCCCGGCGCACGCTCACCTGCCGCTCGCCGTCGACCATGCCGTAGTCCGCTGCGATCACCGCCTGTTGGGCTGCGGGCAGGTCCGGGTGCACACCCACCCGCAACACCACCTCCTCGAACCAGTCGCCATCCCCATCGCGCGGGGCGCCCGGTCGATCCGGCAGCGGTTCGGCGCTCGCCATCCGCGCCAGCACGAAGTCGCGGTACTCGTCGTGCTCGTGGCTGAAGGCGCGCAGGTGCCAGCGAAAGCCGCTGAACACCAGCGTGTGCGGCGAGAGCTCGATCGCGCGCGGCTCGGGGCGACGCATGGACTGGTAGTCCACCCGCAAACGATGCCCGTTGCTGGCCGCCGCCGAGACCGCCCGCAGGATGTCGAGATCCAACTCGCGCTCGAGCGGGCGCAGCAACTCCACGTTCGGCCCGGCCGCCGCCAGCGCGACTACCGGCCGATCCGCCCCCGGCAAGGCGCCCAGCACGTCGAGCAGCTCCGAGGTCCGCCCGGACAACAGCCGTGCGGCGAAGTGCTCGCCCGGCTCGTAATACTTCTGCGAGCGGTTGTAGACGAGGTTGTCCGGGGCGAGCGCCTGGTAGACGGCGAAGTCCTTGGAGGCCTGCGCGCGGCTGATGCCGAAGGTCTCGGTCAGGGCCTGGGTGCGCACCCAGCCGTTGAGCAGCAGGGTGCATTCGAGCAGCTTGAGACGCTGGCGCAGGTCCCACTTGAGGTCATCGATGGCCGGATCGGGGGCGGGATCAGTCATAAGGAGGGGCGGCGCGGTAGTCATGCTGCCCATTCTCCGCCCACCCGACGGTATGTCAATAAAAATGACGCTAGTTTGTTGACACGTCGAGATTGTGTGCATACTATCTGGACATGCCTAGTTTGTAGGCAGTCAACGAAAGGAGCACCGCCATGCAGACCTACCACGACGACGTGATCGATTTCTGGGCCAACATCTTCCGCGCCTGCCGACTGTCGACCACCGGGCTCGACCTGGAGACCTTCCTCGAGGCCCCCGCCCAGCACCTGGAACGACTGGGCCTGTCGGATGCCGTCGAAATGCTCGCAGGCTCCCACCTGCCGCTGCTGCCCGAACAGGCCGCGGTGCGCCGCGAGATCGACGCCCGCTTCCCCCACGCCCCCGCAATCAACCCGGTGCCGCAGTCAGCGGCCACCCGGGCGGGCGCCTTTCTCCCGCCACCGACCTTCCTCGCCACCGCAAGCTGATCACGGCCCTCGCCTCGCCGACGGGGCAAGTAGTCTCCGCGGCGTCGCCGGGCCGCATCCGCTGGACGGTCGGGCTCGCGTATAGTTGGGTGACTGTCACCCACGCCCGAACCGAGAGCCTGACCCGAGAGCAATGGACGCGACCAACTCGTTTATCCTGCTCGGCGCCCTGCTGCTGTTCACCAGCATCCTCGCCGGCATGGCCTCGTCGCGGTTCGGCTTCCCGCTGCTGCTGATCTTTCTCGGCGTGGGCATGCTCGCCGGCCAGGACGGCATCGGCGGCGTGCAGTTCGACGACTTCGAAACCGCCTTCCTGATCGGCAACCTCGCGCTGGCGATCATCCTGCTCGATGGCGGCCTGCGCACGCATATCCGCACCTTCCGCGTCGCCCTCAAGCCCGCCCTGTCGCTGGCGACCGTCGGCGTGATGATCACCGCCGGGGCCATGGGCGCGCTGGCCACCTGGCTGATGGGCTTCGGCTGGCATTACGGGCTGCTGATGGGGGCGATCATCGGCTCGACCGACGCGGCTGCGGTGTTCTCGCTGCTGAAGGGCAGCGGCACGCGGCTGAACGAACGGGTCGGCTCGACGCTCGAGATCGAGTCGGGCATCAACGACCCGATGGCGATCTTCCTCACCATCACCCTGCTCGAGGTGATCTCGGCCGGCCAGTCGCTGCTCGACCCGTGGATCCTGGTGTTCCTGGTCCAGCAGTTCGGCATCGGCGCGGTGCTGGGCGTCGCCTTCGGCTTTGTCCTGCGCGAGGTGCTGCGCCGCATCGAGCTGGCCGAGGGGCTCTACGCGCTGCTGATCGCCTCGGGCGGCTTGCTGTCGTTCGCGCTGATCAACGAGCTCGGCGGCAGCGGGTTCCTCGGCGTCTATCTCACCGGGCTGGTGATCGGCACGGCACGCAACCGCGGCACCTTCCACGTCCTGCGCATCATGGACGGGCTGGCCTGGCTGGCGCAGGCGGGCATGTTCCTGATTCTGGGGCTGCTGGTCACCCCGTCGGCGGTGCTCGACCAGATCGTCCCGGCGCTGATCCTGGCCTTCGCCCTGCTCCTGGTCGCCCGGCCGATCGCGATCTGGATCGGGCTGTGGCCGTTTCACTTCAATTGGCGGGAGACCACCTTCATCGCCTGGGTGGGCCTGCGTGGCGCGGTGCCGATCGTGCTGGCGCTATTCCCGATGATCTACGGCATCCCCGATGCCGAGCGCTTCTTCGAGATCGCCTACGTGGTGGTAATCACCTCGCTGTTGATCCAGGGCAGCACCGTGCCGCTGGCCGCCCGCCTGCTCAAGGTCGAGGTGCCACCGCTGGCCGAGCCACGCCAGCGCGCCGATCTGAACCTGCCGATCGAACCGCGCCTGGAGATGGTGCAGTTCGTGGTTGGAGAACACACCGATGCCGATCGTGCCGGCCCCGAACTGATGCCATTCGGCGAATCGGTAATGATCGCGGGCGTCGTGCGCAATCTCGCCTTGCGCAAACCGGAGACGGGCTTTCGCTTCCAGTCGGGCGACATCGTGCTGACGATCATTCCCGAGGACATGATCAACGATCTCAACCGCTTCTTCACCGGCGAGCGCCGCAAGAAGGCCGATCTGGCCGAGCAGACCTTCTTCGGCGCCTTCTCCCTGCGCGGCGGGGCGAAGATCGCCGATCTCGCCCAGGTCTACGGCATCGAGCCGCCCGAGGCATTGCAGGAGGCAACTCTCGACGAGGCGATCAAGTCGCTGTTGCGCAACCCGCCGGTCGTGGGCGATTCAGTGGATCTGGATCGCGTCAGCCTGACCGTGCGCGAGATGGACGGCCCGACGATCACCCAGGTGGGTCTCAAGTTCCGCGAAGAGGGTTGATCACCCGGGCTTGCCAGCCGGGAGATATCAGCCTGCTCATACCAACCAGCACACCTCAGCCGGGCTCGAGCAGCCGGCCGACCCGCTCGCGCAGGGCCGGGACCACCTCGGCCTCGAACCAGGGGTTGTTGCGTAACCAGCGGTTGTTGCGCGGACTGGGATGCGGCAACGGAAAATGCGTCGGGGCCAGGCGCCGCCAGTCGGCGACGACGTCGGTCAGCCGCTGACCACCCTTGAGCCCCAGGTGCCAGCCCAGCGCGTAGAGGCCGATCACGACCGTGGTTTCCACCTCCGGCATGGCCGCCAGCAACGGCCGGCGCCAGGTCGGGGCGCACTCGGGCCGCGGCGGCAGGTCCCCGCCCCGGCCGGTGCCGGGAAAGCAGAAGCCCATCGGCACGATGGCGATCGCCGGGTGGTGGTAGAAGGTCTCGCGGTCGATCCCGAGCCAGTCACGCAGCCGGTCGCCGCTGGGGTCGTTGAACGGCAGGCCGGTCTCGTGCACGCGCCGCCCCGGGGCCTGGGCGGCGATCAGCAGCCGCGCCTCGGGCCGGGCAATGAACACCGGCCGTGGGCCGAGCGGCAGTTCCGGCTCGCACAGCCGGCAGGCGCGAATGTCCGCTGCGAGGGACTCGATATCGGGTGGCTCAGCCGGCATCCAGCGCCTGAAGGTGCGCGAGCACCGAGTCCTCCAGTGCCTGCAGGTCGTACCCGCCCTCGAGCAGCGAGACCACTGGCAGGTCATCGCCGCCGGCAGCCGCGATCGCCTCGCGGGTAATCCAGGCGAAGTCCTCCTCGAGCAGCAGCAGACCGCCCAGCAGGTCCTGCTTGTGGGCGTCGAAGCCTGCCGAGAACAGCAACAATTGCGGCTGGAACTCGGCCAGGGTATCGAACCAGCCCGAGTCGCGGATCGCCCGGCGAAAGCCCTCGCCGTCGGTGAGGTTCTCCAGCGGCACGGGGTGGCAGTTGTCGGCCAGCGGCGGGATGCCCGAGTAGGGGTAGAACGGATGCTGAAAGCTGGAGAAGAGGTGCACCGGCGCGCTGTTGGCGACGATCTGCTCGGTGCCGTCTCCGTGATGCACGTCGAAATCGACGATCGCCACCCGCTCGAGGCCATGGTGCCGAACGGCGTGGTAGGCGGCGATCGCGACATTGTTGAACACGCAGAATCCCGCCGGGCGACAGGGTGCGGCGTGATGACCCGGCGGACGAGTCGCGAGGAAGGCCCGACGGTCGGGGCCGGCCAGTACCCGATCCACCGCGTCCATCGCCCCGCCGACCACCCGCCGGCTCGCCTCGAGCGTGTACTGATTGAGCGAGGTGTCGCCATCGACACGCAGGGGGTTATGACCCTTGGGCGCCTGCCGGAAGATGGCATCGACATAGCGTGGATCGTGCGCGAGCTCGTAGTCCACCTTGTCCGCGAGCGGGGGCTCCAGGCGCCGGTAGCGAACCGGCGGCAGGCGGTCGATCGCCGCCATGACCGCATCGAGACGCTCTGGACGCTCCGGGTGCGGCAGCATCACGTCGTTCTCGTTCTCGTGCTTCCAGCAGACCGGATGGCTGTAGATCAACATGGTTAACGTCCTCGCCTCGGGCCCTCCGATCAGGCACTCGACCGGTGGCTTGCAAACCAGGAAACCGTCAGCATCACCAGACTCGCGCATTTTCCCCCAGACCGAAAGGCCGAGGGAATGACGCGAGAACTCGCAACGGTGAACTCCGGGCCTGCGGTGCGGCTCGGTGGAGGTCGACGACCGGTCTGCTCAGTTCCAGCCGATGAACGCGGTGGCTGCATCGGCCGCGTCATAAAGGAAAAGGTCGCGGAACATGTGATCCGCGCCGGAGACGACCGTCATCTCGATGTGATCGTCCTCGACCCGATCGGCCATCCTGGCCTCCAGGTCGGTCACCGTCGTGTCAGCACCGGCGACGACGACCAGCGTCGGTACGCTCGTTTCGCCCAGCACGGTCGGCGTGTCCATCATCGGGTCCTCGCGGTAGTAGCTGACCACGCTCTCCGCGGCGACCCTGGTGTCCGGGCAGTAGATGAAATCCATCTCCATGATCTCGTCACCACGACCGGCGTCGAGCAGCGCCTCGGCCTTCTCGAGCAGCGGGCCCAGTTCGGTGTCGTAGTTCGACTTGTAGTCCTTGGCATAGTAGCCCGGTGACCAGGTCTGCGGGGCAAGCAGCACGGCCTTTTCGACCATCGGATCGGGCTGATCGGCCAGATAGCGCGCCACCTGGTTGCCGCCCCGCGAGTGGCCCAGAACGGCCAGGCGTTTCGCACCCTCGCCCTTGAGCCATTCGACCCAGGCGGCAATCTCGTCGACGGCCTCTTCGTGCTTGTGACGGTGGGTGACGTCGCAGTCGTACATCCCTTCACGACCATCCAGGCCCAGGCTCAGGTTGACCGCGAGCGCGTTGTAGCCTGCCTCGGCCAGCAATGACTGCATGCTCTCCATGATTTCCATCTGACCATGGGCGAGCGTGCCGTGGACCATCAGCACCACTCCGTCACTCGGGTCCTTGCCCGGCGCGGTTTCCATGTGCCCCACCAGGGTAAGGCCATCATGTTCGATCTCGACTCGGTCGGCTGCTTGCGCCCCGTGAACCAGGCCGCCGAGAAACGGCAGGGCAAGGACAATTGCCATCAGGGTTCGAATGGTGCGTGTCATGGGTCAAGCCCCCTTCATTTGTGACGATTCAATGGCCATCGGCTCCAGCGAGGATTCTAGGCCGAAAACTCATCGGAACGTCGTCAGGTCGGGGGAAATCGATAAGCCAGACCATGCAATCAGCCCGTTGGGCAACGGGCGCGAACGAAACGGCAGGGGTTCAGCCCATGTACATGCCGCCGTTGACGTGAATCGTTTGGCCATTGATGTACGCAGCTTGGGGAGCCGCCAGGAAACGCACCGCCGAGGCGATCTCCTCGGGCTGGCCCAGGCGGCCGTTGGGAATGTTGCCCAACAGCGCTTCCTTCTGCTTTTCCGGCAGATCGCGGGTCATGTCGGTCTCGATGAAGCCCGGGGCGACCACGTTGACGGTCACGCCACGCGGGCCGAGCTCGCGGGCCAGCGACTTGGAGAACCCCATGATGCCGGCCTTGGCCGCCGCGTAGTTGGTCTGCCCGGCGTTACCCATCGAACCGACCACCGAGGCGATCGAGATGATGCGCCCCCAGCGGGCCTTGGCCATCGACCGCATCACCTTCTGCGAGAGCCGGAACACCGAGGTGAGGTTGGTGTCGAGGATCGCGTCCCAGTCGTCTTCCTTCATCCGCATCAACAACGTGTCGCGGGTGATGCCGGCGTTGTTGACCAGCACCGCGACCGGCCCGAAACGCGACTCGATCTCCTTGATCACCGTGTCGACCTGCGCGCTATCGGTGACGTCAAGCGCCATGCCGGCGCCCTTCTCGCCCAGGCGTTCGTCGATCGCCGCCGCGCCCTTCTCCGAGGTGGCCGTACCGACGACAGTCGCCCCGGCGGCAACCAGTGCATCGGCGATGGCCGCGCCGATGCCGCGCGAGGCACCGGTCACCAGGGCAACGCGGCCGTCGAGGTTGGCAAATTGAGTCGCTTGTTCAGACATGGGGATTCCTCGTGATGATTCGTGTTCGATCGGCCCGGCTTACTCGGCGCCCAGTGCCTTTTCCAGGGTCGCCTGGTCGAAGACGGCCTTGGCGCCCATCTGACGATCGATGCGACGCGCCAGCCCAGTAAGCACCTTGCCCGGGCCGAACTCGACCTGGTCGCCGGCGCCCATCGCCTGCATCGCCTGGACGCAGGCGACCCACTGGACCGGGCGGAACAGCTGCTCGACCAGTGCCGTGGCGATGGCCTCGGGCTTGTCGTGGGTCAGGGCATCGACGTTGTGAATGACGGGGATCTGCGGGGCCCGGAGGTCGACCTGGGCGATCTCGGCGCGCAGCTGTTCGCCAGCCTCGCGCATGAGCGAGGAATGCGACGGCACGCTCACCGGCAGCAGGACGAAACGCTTGGCACCGGCCTCGCTCGCGAGCGCCTCGGCCCGTTCGACGGCCGCGCGATCACCGGCGATCACCACCTGCCCGGGGGCATTGAAATTGACGGCCTCGCAAACCGCTCCATCGGCGGCCTGCTTGCAGACGCCGCGCACCGCCTCGTCCTCGAGACCCAGCACCGCGGCCATCGCGCCCTGCCCTTCGGCCACGGCCGACTGCATCAGCTGGCCGCGCCGGGCGACCAGCGCGACGGCGGCCTCGAAATCGATGGACTCGGCGGCGACCAGGGCGGCGTATTCGCCCAGGCTGTGACCGGCCAGCGCGGCGGGCATGGCGCCGCCGTTGTGACGCCATATCTGCCAGGCGGCCACATCGGCGGCAAGCATGGCCGGCTGGGTGACTTCGGTGCGGTTCAGGTCGGCGGATTCGCCCTCGGCCACGAGTTTCCAGAGATCGTAACCGAGCACGTCGCCGGCCCGGTCGAACACCGCCTGCGCGACATCCTCGTGCTCGCCCCAGCCACTGGCCATGCCGACCGATTGGGAACCCTGTCCCGGAAACACCCCTGCAATCATGGTCTCGCCTCGCCACTCGCCATTTCAAACGGTCGCGATCGTACCACAGGGCCCATGACGGGCCGCCCCGCCCGGGACACCGAAACGTCACAGGCGGCGGCGAGAATGTACGGGCTCATGCCGCACGACTCGCCTGGAGGCGACGCCTTTTGCATATCCTGATGATCTCCGACGTCTTCTTCCCGCGCATCAACGGCGTATCGACCTCGATCGAGGGTTTCCGCCGGGAACTGCTCGAACTCGGCCACCGCGTCACCCTCGTCTGCCCGGGCTATCCCGAGGACCAGCCGGGCACCGGCACGATCGATCTCGGCGACGACGGCGTGGTTCGGGTCGCGTCCCGCCGAGCGCCACTCGATCCCGAAGACCGACTGATGCACTGGGGCGACTTGATGCGCCGGCTCTCGTCGCTCACAGCGACCGACATCGATCTGGTGCACGTCCACACCCCGTTCATCGCCCATTACGCCGGCCGCCGATTCGCCCGCCGGCTGGGCGTACCGGTGGTTGAGACCTATCACACCTTCTTCGAGGAGTACGCGGACAAGTACGTTCCGTGGTTGCCATCCGGGTGGCTGCGCCGCATCGCACGGGCGTGGTCGCGCGCGCAATGCAACGGCGTCGACCGCCTGATCGTGCCCTCGGTGCCGATGAAGGCCGCGCTGGTCACCTATGGCGTTCGGACCCGAATGACGGTCATCCCCACCGGCCTGCCGCTCGCCGAGCCCGCCTCGACGGCGGATGCGGCGGAATTTCGAGCGGCGAACGCAATCCCCGCCGACGCGCCCTTGCTGCTGTACGTCGGCCGCGTCGCGCGAGAGAAGAACATCGATGTCCTGGTCGAGATGCTCCCCGCCGTGCTGGAAAGCCATCCCGATACCGTACTGCTGATCGCCGGGGAGGGCCCGGCGCGTGTAGCGCTGGCCGAACGGGTACGGTCGATGGGGCTGGACGCATCGATCCGTTTTCTGGGGTATCTGTGCCGCAAGACCGAACTGCCCGCCGCCTACCGCGCTGCCGACCTGTTCGTGTTCGCCTCGACCAGCGAGACGCAAGGCCTGGTCCTGCTCGAGGCACTGGCGCAAGGCACGCCGGTGATCGCCGTCGCGGAGATGGGCACGCGGGACGTCCTTCACGCCGATGGCGGCTGCCGGATCGTCGCGAACGACCCGGCAGCCTTCGCCGAGGCGACCCAGAATCTGCTGGCCGATCCCGATCAACGTGAAAGACTGGCGAGCGCAGCGAGGTCATACGCAAAGCGGTGGTCCATCGGGGCCATGACCGAGCGGCTGCTCACCGTTTATCACGAGCTATCCCTCAGCGCCGCCTCTGCACCCACGAGGCGAGGCTAGGAGCAGATACGCCAAAACCATATGCCGCTCTGCGCGCCTTGATCACGAACGACTCGCCAAGCCTTCAGTGGCATGGCATTCGTGCAGAGATTCCCTAGAGGAGATTGAACAGGGACAGCCCCTGGATCTTGACCATGCTCTGCTGGGTGGCCTGCAGATTGACGTAGTTCTGGTTGAGACGGGTGATCGCCTCGGGCAGGTCGGTGTCGCGCATGCCGGAAACCGCGGTCTCGTTTGCCAGTTTCCAGGCCTCCTGATCGTTCTTCATGCGATCGAGGATATTGAGGTCGTTGCCCATTTCGCCACGGGCAACCACGACCTGCTCGAGCAACACATCCACGTCCTGTTGGCTGGCCGAGTAGAACTCAGAGGGCGCGTCCAGGTTGTCGTGATTATCGATAGCCCACTTCAGGCCGTCGATGACCTGCAGCGCTGAACGAGCCGCACCGGGATCGGTCGACTCCAGTTCACCATCGTTGTCTCCTTCGGAGTCCAGCACGAGACTGAATGGAAAATCGCCCGGCAGGTCATCTTGATTAAACCCAGTTGCGTTCGGATCAACCAATGGTGGATACCGAGGTCCATCGTTAGGCTCCACTGTAAAAATGTCCGTACCGACACGCTGGGTGGTCACTTGCTGGTTCTCACCCACATCGACCCGAACGGCGCGCGAAACACCATCTTCAGGTGCGACGAAACTGTCCTGACCGGAATCAGGGTCAAAGGGACGCATGTTGGCCTTAGTGCCGGAGAACACGTACTCGCCGCGCTCGTCCTTCGCGTTCATCTGCTCGGCGAGCGCCTCTCGCAATTGCGACAGCTCGTTGCTCAGCGCCTTCCGCGAGGTCGGGTCCTGCAGGATGCTACCGGTCTCCAGGGAGATGTCGCGCACCCGCTGCAGGATGTCAGTGCTACTGGCCAGCCGCGTTTCCTGCGTGCGGATCTTGCCTTCGGCCATCTCGTTGTTGCGAAGAAACTGCTCAACCCGCTCCTGTTGCGCGGAGAGTTCACTCACCCGCGAGAAGGCGACCGGGTCCGCATCGGCCGTGCGCAGTTTCACGCCGGTCGAGATATCGGTCTGGGCAAGCAGCATTTCCGACTGCTGGCGCTGCAGGTTCTGCAGCCCGGTCTGGAAGATCATCGCGGTGGATACGCGCATCAGTTCACCCCTTAGCGAACGGCATTGAGAACCGACTGGAACAGGTCGCCGGAGATGGAAATACTGCGGGCGAGCGCCTGGTATTGCTGCTGGTACTGCAGCAACTTGGCCGCCTCTTCATCGAGGTTGACCCCGGAGACCGACTGCTTGCGCGCCTCGAGGTTGTCCAGCGCGGCCCGGGCAGATTCACCCTGCAACTCGGCCGTGCGTGCCACGGAGCCTGCCTGGCTGACGGCGGAGGAGATGGCGCCGCCAATGGTCTGTCCATCCAGTCCCGCACTAGCCGACTGGCCGACCACGGCCTGGTTGGCCAGCTCGGTAATGCGCTGGATATTGGTGTTGTCGCGCGATCCCGCCGTGACACGGTCACCGTTCTGATCCAGAACGGATCCGGCCGCAGCAACCTCAGCCGGGCTTAGATCCCGTGTCGACATTTGGCCAGCTGCACCCAAACCGGCATCGATATACAACATGTCCCCGACGGCCGGCGCTCCGCCACCAAATGTCAGATCCATCCCAGGGATAGCGGCTGTCGTTGCCGGGGTAACGCTTGCGGGGTCGAATGCGATCGACGTGCCAGAACCGTTCTCTTTTGAAATATTCCACACCGATCCGTCAAACCGCGCGACGTAACGCCCGCTTTCCAGCAAGGTCGCGTCCGTAATCTCGGCTTGCGCGCTCGCTGAGCTGCCGTTGCGGGGACTAGCGGTGACATTTCCCATCATGGGATCGACATCGGGGTCGCCTTGCCCGACGTTGAACAAGGATTCCCCCGGATTCCCGTTCAGGTCAAAGCCATCCCTCTGAATCGCGTTTACTTCCTGCGCGATCACCATCGCCGTGCGGCCCAGCTCGCTGCGCAGCGGCTGAATCAGGGTGCTCTGCGCCTCGATCATGCCGCCGAGATCCCCACCGGTGACCCGACTGGTGATCGAGCGACCATCGATCTGGATCTCAAGGCCACTCGGTGCGTTGACGGCCTTCAGTTCGGCGGCGGTATTGGCGGTGACGAGCGACTGCCCGGAGCCCACGGCAAGGTTGAGCGAGCCGGCGTCATCATCGGTAACCCGCACGTTGATACGCTCGGCGATGTTCTGGATCAACTGGTCACGGCGATCGAGCAGGTCATTGGGCAACGCGTTCGGGTTCTGCGCGAACGCGGTGCTGATCTTGCCGTTCAGGTCGGCCACTTCCTGGGCGAAAGTGTTTACCTCGCGGGTAATCGCGTCGGCCTGCTGTCCAAGCCCGGCGTTCAGTTGCGCCAGTTGCTCGTCCATGCGGTTGAAGCGATCGGTCAGCGCGCCGGCCTGGTTGAGGAAGGCCTGGCGGGAGGTAATGTCGGTGGGGTTCGAGGCAACGTCACCGGCGGCATTGAAGAACGCCTCGGTGCTGCGGGTCATGCCGGTCTCGGTATCGCCGAGCACGCCGGTGACCTGGCTGGCGAAATCCTGCACAAAACTCAGACGACTGCTGTCGCTGGTCGCGTCACGCAATTGCGATTCGACGAACTGGTCGAAGGTACGCGTAATGCTGTCCACCTTCGTGCCGCTGCCGATGTAGCCATTGCCCATGAACTGCGGCATCTGCGCGCTCATTTCCACGCGCTGGCGCGAATAGCCCTCGGTATTGGCATTCGAGACGTTGTGCCCGGTCGTCGCTAGTGCGCGTTGCACCGCGAGCAGTCCGCTGACCGAGTTGCTGAGGATGTCCGCCATGGTGAGGCCTCGAAGGGTTTACTGCCGACGGTATCGGCCGATTGAGGGAAAACTTGAATGTCGGCTCGACTCGATCACACCGCGTCCCTCATCGCCGGCGAATTCATGATCGAGATCAGCTTGTCGGCGTACTTCGGATCGGTGGCGTAGCCGGCCTGCTGCAGTTCGCGCACGAACTGCTCGGGATCGTCACGCACCTCCAGCGCCTTGCCGTAGCGCGGGTTCTCCTGGAGAAATCGGGCGAAGTCGTTGAAGGAGGCGGCCATCGAGTCGTACTGGCGGAAGGCCGCCTGTCGACGCACCAGGCTGCCGGATTCGAATTCCAGCGTGCCGTGAACCTGGCGCTCGCCGTCCCAGCCACGATCGGCCTTGATACCGAAGAAATTGTGGCTTGCCTGTCGGCCGTCATGCGGGACGTGTCTGCCCCAGCCGGTCTCCAGCGCCGACTGGGCCACCAGCACCTTCGGCGAAACGCCGAGCTTGTCCGCCGCGTCGCGGGCATGCGGCAGGATCGCCTCGACGAACTGCTCGGGGGATTCCCAATAGGCCGGCTGAGACGACATCGGCTCGGCGGGCCCCGACGCGCCTGAGGAACGCATGGCGGCCAGCCGCTCCCTGGTCGGCCCGGGCTGCTCGAATCTGTCTTCCGACATCTTGACGGCATGCTTGTCCTCCTCCGATTTCATCCAGGCGTGCGGACGCAAGGTCCATTCGGAGGCCTCCGGTAGCGGGTAGGCACGCGGCGCTTGCTCGACCACGCCCCCGTGCGCCTCGACCTGCAGCGGGAACCCCTCCGAGGGCCGTTCGCCATCGTTGCCGTCGGCCTGTTTGGAAAGCTGGCGCTCGATCATCTCGGCCAGGCCGATCCCGCCGGCACGACTGGAAAGCGTCTGTGCGATCTCCTGGTCGAACATGCCCTCGAAGGTCTTCATCTGGTCGCTGTTGAACAGCCCATCCCGCGGCGTGGCCTCGCGCATGGACTGGAGCATCATCTTGACGAACTGCGTCTCGAACTGGGAAGCGACCGTCTTGAGTGCCTGCGCCGGGTCCGAGCCGGCTTGCGACTTGAGGCGGTTGAGACCCTGAAAGTCGGTGTAGGAGCGTATCTGCGCGGGGTCGATCATCACGTCACCTCAGATCACGATCAACTCGGCCTTCAGGGCGCCCGCCTGCTTGAGCGCCTGCAGGATCGCCACCAGGTCGGACGGGGACGCCCCCACCGCGTTGACCGCCTGGACAATGTCGTTGAGCTTCACGCCCGGATCGAACAGGAATGCCCGGCTGTCTTCTTCCTGGACCGCGATGTTCGAATCCGGCGTGACCACCGTCTGGCCCTCGCTGAACGGCGCTGGCTGAGAGACGTTGAGGCTCTCGTCGACCGTGACGGTCAGGTTGCCGTGCGATACGGCGGCGGCCTCGATGGTCACGTTCTGGCCGATCACCACCGTCCCGCTTCGCGAATTGACCACGACGCGCGCCGGGCCCTCGCCGGGTTCCACCGTGACGTTCTCGAGCACGGACATGAACCCGACACGCTGATCGGGCGCATCCGGGGCGCGGACCTTGATCGTCCCGCCGTCGACCGCCTGGGCCACGCCCCCACCGAGCACATCGTTGATCGCCTTTTCCATGCGCCGCGCGGTGGTGAAATCCGACTCGCGCAGGTTGAGGAACACCGCGCCCGCGCCCCCCATCTTGCTGGGCACGCTGCGCTCGACCGTCGCACCGTTCGGAATCCGACCGGCCGTGGGAATGTTGACGGTCACCCGCGAGCCGTCGCGGCCCGAGGCATCCAGGCCACCGACGATCAGGCTGCCCTGGGCGACGGCGTAGATATTGTCATCGGCGCCCTTGAGCGGTGTCATCAGCAGTTCGCCGCCCCTCAAGCTGTCGGCATTACCCATCGAGGACACGGTCACGTCGATGGTCTGACCCGGCTTAGCGAACGGCGGCAGCGTTCCGGTAACCATGACCGCCGCGACGTTGGCCAACTGCACGTTGCCTCCGTCGGGCGAGAGTCCCTGACGTTCGAGCATGTTCTGGATGCTCTGCCGGGTGAAGGGCACCTGGGTGGTCTGGTCACCGGTGCCGGCCAGACCGACCACGATGCCGTAACCGATCAGCTGGTTGTCGCGCACCCCGGCAAAGCTGGCGAGGTCCTTGATGCGTTCGGCCCCCGCCTGGGGCACCCAGCCGATGCTGATCGCCAGCATGGCCAGGGGCAGCAGGCCGGCGAGGCAGGCGCGTGCGTGTTCGATCAATCTCATGCCATCGACCTCAGAAGGGGAAGACCGGGCTGTTGAAGAAGCGCGCCAGCCAGCCCATGTTGTTCGATTCGTTGATCACGCCCTCGCCGCCGTAGGCGATCTTGGCGTTCGCCACGCGCGTCGACATCACCGTGTTGTCCGGCGCAATATCCTGCGGGCGGACCATGCCCGCGAGCTTGATGAACTCGCTGCCCTGGTTGATGCCGATCCACTTCTGGCCCCGGATCACGAGATTGCCGTTGGAAAGCACGCGCGAGACGGTCACGGTAATCTGCCCGTTGAGCGTGTTCTGCTGGCTACTCGTGCCATCGCCGGCAAAGTCGCGCTCACCACTGATCTGCGCGTTGAGCCGATCGACCCGCGGACCAGTCAGCCCCAGCACGCTGGGTGGCGTGATACCCACTTCCTGGCTCTTGCCCGTCGAGGTCTCGGCGCTCTTGGAGGCCTGCATGCGCTCCTCGAGGACGACCGTCAGGATATCGCCCACCCGGTACGGCCGGGCGTCGGCGAACATATTGTCCACTTGCCCGGTCTGGAAGATCGCGCCGTTGCTCTGCACCGGATTGTGCTGGGACGGTTCCGGCGGCAACGCAGCGTCGAATTGCGGGTCGGGCTGGATCGGCGGTTGACTGGCGCAGCCCGCCAGCAGCACGACGACGACCAGGGCGGACACCCGGAAAAGCCGGCGGCTTGTGGGTTTCATGATCTGCCTCCGCGAATCGCCGTCATCAGACGTTCTGGTTCAGGTACTGAAGCATGCCGTCGGTGGTCGAGATGGCCTTGGAATTCATCTCGTAGGAGCGCTGGGTCTCGATCATGCTGACCAACTCCTCGACCACGTTGACGTTCGAGCTTTCCAGCGCGCCCTGCTGGATCGCCCCCATGCCATTCAGGCCCGGCGTATCCAGCTGCGGCGCCCCACTGGCACCCGACTCGACGAAGAGGTTGTTGCCTACCGGCTGCAGGCCTGCCGGATTGACGAAGTCGGCAAGTTGAAGAGTACCCAGCTGGACGGGCTGTGCCTGCCCGGCAAGCTGTGCGCTGACCGTACCGTCCGAACCGATGGTGATCGATTGGGCGCCCTGCGGGACGTTGATCGCCGGCTGGACGGGCTGGCCGTTGGCAGTTACCAGTTGCCCGTCGCTATTGAGCGAAAAGTCGCCGTCGCGGGTATAGGCCATGTTGCCGTCGGGCTGGAGCACCTGGAAAAAGCCACGACCGTTGACGGCCATGTCCAGCGCGTTGTCCGTCTGCTGGATATTGCCCTGGCTATGCTGCTTCTCGGTGGCCACCACGCGGACGCCCGTGCCGACATTCAGGCCGGTGGGCACCTCGTCCTGCTGGTTGTTCGCCGCCCCGACCTGGCGATAGTTCTGGTAGATCAGGTCCTCGAACACCGCCCGGTCTCGCTTGAAGCCGGTGGTATTGACGTTGGCGAGGTTGTTGGAAATCACCGACATGCGCGTCTGCTGCGCGTCCAAGCCGGTCTTGGCGGTCCAAAGTGCGGGTGTGGTCATGGCGTTTTCTCCCCTAAATCCAATTAACCGAGGCGCATCAGGCGGTCGGCGGCTTCGCCGTTCTCGTCCGCCGTGCGAATCATTCGGCTTTGTGTCTCGAACATGCGGCCGTACTCGATCATGTTGACCATGGCCTCAACCGCATTGACGTTGCTGCCCTCAAGCACGCCACTGGCGATCTGCACCGCGGCATCGGCCTGCGGCTCCTCGACGCCTTCACGCAGCGAGAATCGCCCGTCCGGTGCCTTCTGCAGGTCCGCCTGGTCGGGGTTGACCAGCCGGATGCGATCGACCATCGCCGGGGCGTTGGCCTGACCACCGACCGGGATGATGCTGATGCTGCCGTCGGCGTGAATATCGATCTTCTCGGCCGGCGGGATCGCGATCGGCCCTTCGTTGCCCATCACCGGATCGCCCTGGCCGGTCTGCAACTGGCCGTTGGCCGTCAGGTGAAGATCACCCCGCCGCGTATAGGCCACCCGGCCGTCCGGGGCCTCCACGGCGATAAAGCCCTCGCCCTTGACGGCAATGTCGAGATCCCGGCCGGTGCTCATCAGGGGGCCGGGCGAGAAATCGGCCCCCTTGCCCTGCGCCTCGGTATAGACACGCGATGCCTGCCCCGGGCCGTAGACCGGCAGCGCGGCAAAGGCGTCGATATCCGCCTTGAAGCCCTGAGTGTTCACGTTCGCCAAATTATTGGCGTTGGTGGCCTGGGCCCGTAATGTCTGCGAGGCACCGCTCATGGCGATATAAGCCAGACGATCCATCAC
>JAFGUH010000133.1 GCA_016938615.1 Halothiobacillaceae bacterium
AGCTCAAGGGCGACAACGTCGATCAGCAGACCGGTATCTCCATCGCCCTGCGCGCCATGGAAGACCCGCTGCGTTTCATCGTCGCCAACTCCGGTGGCGAGCCGTCCGTGGTCGTCCAGGGCGTTCGCGAAGGCAAGGGCAACTACGGCTACAACGCCGCCAACGGCGAGTACGGCGACATGGTCGACATGGGCATCCTCGATCCGACCAAGGTCACCCGTACCGCCCTACAGAACGCCGCCTCGGTTGCCGGCCTGATGATCACCACCGAGTGCATGATCGCCGAGATCCCGAACGAGAAAGGCGGTGATTCCGCCGCGGCCGACATGGGCATGGGCGGCATGGGCGGCATGATGTAACGCCGACAATGCCGACCGTGCAACGGTCCGCGAGATGAACGAAACCCCGCCTCGGCGGGGTTTTTTTGTGTCTGCCACGAAAAACCCACCGTGCCCGGAAGGCGACGGTGGGTGCGAACGGCGGGTTGATCCGGCGGGCCGTTCGGCCCGCCTAACGAATCAATTACTGACCCATTTCGTCCTTGTCCATGCCGTCGTGGCCCATTTCGTCCTTGTCCATGCCGTCGTGGCTCATTTCGTCCTTGTCCATGCCGTCGTGGCCCATTTCGTCCTTGTCCATGCCGTCATGGCCCATTTCATCTTTGCCCATGTCGTCATGGCCCATGCCGTCGTGGTCCTTCTCCATGCCTTCGTGAGACATGGCAAGCAGGGTGACGCCTTCCTGAGGCGCGGGCTCTGCCGCGATTGCGGTCCCGCCCATGGTCATCATGCCGGCACAGATCATCGATACAGTCGTCATCTTCATGGAAACACCTCGTGTCGAGATTTACTCAAAGGGACATGGCAACGCCATGCTTCAGGACAGTCGAGCACATGACTCAACTGCCGCCGAACCAGTTGTAGCCCCGGTCCTCCCAGTAGCCGCCGGGGTACGTATTCGTGACGAAGAGCGCCTCGACGTGCTTGGGATTCTTGTATCCCAGCTTTGTCGGCATGCGCAGCTTCAACGGAAAGCCATAGCGGGCAGGCAGGGTCTGCCCGTCGAAAGTAAGCGTCAGCAGCGTCTGCGCGTGGAGAGCGGTGGGCATGTCGATGCTGGTGTAGTAGCCATCGGCACAACGAAAGCCCACATATTTCGCTTCCAGGTCGGCACCGATGCGTTCGAGAAAGTCGGAAAAACGCACCCCGCCCCATTTGCCGATCGCGCTCCAGCCTTCGACGCAGATCAGCCGGGTCACCTGGTCGGTCTGCGGCATCTCCCGCAATTCGGCCAGTGACCAGGGGCGTTGGTCCGCGATGCGCCCTTCGAGTTGCAAACGGAAACGCTCCCCGTCGACCTGCGGAACCCTGGACTCCCGGTAGTAGGCATTGAAGGGAAACGGCCGCGTGATCATCGAATCGGGGTAGGTCGGGGCGAGCTTTTCGGGATCGAACAGCCACGCCTGGACCCGATCGTTGAAACGCGAGGTCTGCAACAGTGCCTTTTCCACCAGCGGTTCGTCGCTGATCGAACAGCCGGCGAGCAGCGGCAGGGTCCCGGCCCCGAGCGCCAGCGATCCGCGCAGGAAACGACGTCGCTCGGGTTGTGCCAGGCCCCGATCCTGACCGGGGGCGAGCGTGCGGGGATCGTTCATCTGGGCACCTGCCTCATCGGCCGCGGATCATGTGCCACAGCGAGCGCGGCACCAGCAGGGACATGGCGACGTGGATCACCACGAAGGCCACCAGGAAGGTCATCGTGAAAAAATGCACATAACGCGCTATCTCGTAGCCACCCATCAACTCGCGCAACAGCGGGAACTGCACCGATTTCCACAACACGAGCCCTGAGACGACCAGCAATACCAGATCGAGGATCACCGCCAGGTAGGCCAGCCGTTGCACGCTGTTGTAGCGCCGCGAATCGGCGTGCGACAACCGGCCGTGAAACGCCGCGTTCATGTCGTTGACCACGCCGCGCGGCGAAACTGGGAAGAAGCGCCGCCACATTCGACCGGTGGCGGTGTTGACGCCCAGGTAGATCAGACCGTTGACGACCAGCAGCCACATGGCGGCGAAGTGCCACATGATCGCGCCGGCCAGCCAGCCGCCGAGGGTAATCTCGTCGGCAAAGCGGAAATCGAACAGCGGTGAGGCGTTGTAGATCCGCCAGCCGCTCATCACCATCAGCACCACCGCCAGCGCGTTTAGCCAATGCGTGATTCGCAACCAGAGCGGGTGGATCGGCGGGGCGTTCTCGCCGACGCTGCCGGACCATCCGAGCCTGACATCCGAATCCATGCGCTTTCCCTCCCGCTCGACCGAGGTAGCGACCGATTCGCCACCCGCCACAACACATTCGCGGCGACCCGCCGATTGGTTACAGTGCGTTGACCGACCGAGGGTGAACACCACGCACCGAACGTCCGGATGTAACCGAAACGAAACAGGGAACGAATGGATTCACGGAGCGAAGATAGACGCGACGAGCCGGCTTTGCGCGCCCGATTGGTGGCGGGTATGTCCGGCGACGCTCGCGCCTACCGCGACTTTCTGCAGGCGGTGGCCGACTTGTTGCGTGTCTACTTCCGCAAGCGGCTGACAAGCCTGCCCGACGAGGTGGAGGACATGGTGCAAGAGACCCTGCTGGCGATCCACGAGAAACGTCACACCTACGACCCGTCCCTGCCAGTGACCGCGTGGGTGTACGCGATCGCCCGCTACAAGTGGGTCGATCTGTTGCGGCGTCGAGGGCGCCACGAGCGACGTACCGACTCGCTCGATGCCGAGGCACCGCCGACACTCCGGGCCCCGGACCACGACCCGACCAGCGACCTCGACCTCGACTCCCTGCTCGCCCGGTTGCCCGAGCGTCAGCGCGCCTGTATCCGACACATGAAGATCGAGGGGCTATCGGTCGCCGAGACCGCGCAACGCACCGGCCAGTCCGAGTCGGCGGTCAAGGTGGGCGTTCACCGGGGACTGAAGGCGCTGGCCCGATTCATTCGAGGGGAATCATGAAAACCGAGGAACTCGTCTCCCTGCTCGCCGGTGGCGAAGTCACCGTGCCACGCCATGCCTCGTCGGCCCGGTTGGCCGCCGCCATCATTGTCGGGCTGCTGACCAGCGGCGCGCTGATGTTGGCGTTGCTCGGGGTACGCCCCGACCTCGACCGGGCGATCGCCGACCCGATGTTTGCGGCCAAGATCGGGGTCGCCGGCCTGCTGACGGTCGCCGGCCTGGTCGCCTTGTGGCGCCTGGCCCACCCCGGTATGTCGCTGGGTCGATCGCCGGCGTGGGCCGCCGCCGTCCCCGTGGTGATCTTGTGGGCAATGGCGCTTGCGGTTCTCGGCCAGTCTTCGCCATCGCAGCGGACCGAGCTGCTCCTCGGCGAGACCTGGAGCAGTTGCGCGTTCCTGATCGCCCTGCTGGCCACGCCCCTGCTCGCCGCCCTCCTCTGGGCGGCACGCAGCATGGCGCCGACCCGCCCGAGGGCCGCCGGGGCCGCCGCCGGCCTGTTGGCCGGGTCGCTGGCCGCACTGGTCTACTCGCTGCATTGCCCGGAAATGGCGGCACCGTTCATCGCGCTGTGGTACCTGCTCGGCATCGCGATTCCCACCGCGGCCGGCGCCTGGCTCGGCCCGCGTCTGCTGCGCTGGTAACACCTGCCGGGGAGCCTATCCCGGGACCCGAAACGAAAAGCCCCGCAGGTCGAGCCGGCCTGCGGGGCGGAAGGGGAACGAGGGCTGGGGATTGTGCGGCGACCCCGGCACGGAGCCACCCATGGGGTCCGACACGCGGCCGCTAGGGAACCTCTGCATCAATCGATCGTGTCTGAAGCGGGACCGCCAAGGGTCCGGATGCAAGGCGCGCAGAATGGCATGCCGTTCGTGCAGAGTTTCCCTAGTGCCCCTTGCCCTGCAGCCGGTCCATCAGGGCGTAGAGCACACCGGAAATGACGAACGTCAAGTGTATGCCGACCATCCACGCCAGGTCGCGGTCGGAGAGGTTGTCGACGTTCATGAACGACTTCAGCAGCTCGATCCCCGAGATGGCGACGATCGAACCGATCACCTTGATCTTGAGATCGGTAAACCCGATGTGCCCCATCCATTCCGGCCGGTCGTGGTGATTGTGCAGATCCTCCATCTTGGAGACGAAGTTCTCGTAGCCGGAAAAGATGATGATGATCAGCAGGTTCATGATCAGGGCAACATCCACCAGCGTCAGCACGCCGATGATCACCTCGGATTCCTTGAGCGTGAAGGCATGACTGGCCAGATGGAAGAGCTCGCCGCCGAATTTGATCAGCAACAGCAGCATCGCCGCGACCAGGCCCATGTAGACCGGTGCCATGATCCAGCGGCTGCCGAACAGGAAGTGCTCGAAATAGTGCTCGACGTCGCTCGAACGGCGCGACGGCGGAGTGGTGTTTTCCGGTTCCACGGTGGACCTCGATTCAGACAGTCAGACGGTTGCTTGCCCGGCGAGCATTGCGCGCGCTCGGGCCGGCTATCCTATCACCGCCTCTTTCGGGCGTCCGGGGCAAGATAGGTCGGCGCGACGTCCTCTAGGCGCGTCGGCTCGCGCCGGCAATCCGGGTCGCAGGTGTTGGGTCGCTGCAGCGAGGCGAGGTTGTCGCGGCTGAACGGCTTCCCGGGCAGCCACTCCATGACCCGGGCCTGCAGACGCGACAGCCACATCGGCAGGCCCACCACCCAGCGCGGGTGGCCGCTGGTCGAGGCCGCGACGCTCACGAGTTCGCCCAGCGAGTAATCGTGCGGGCCGCAGAGGTCGTAGCGCTCGCCGAAGGTCGCCGGGTCGTCGATCGACGCGACGAACCGACTGACGACGTCACCGACATAGACCGGCGAGAAGCGCGCGCTGGCACAGGCCAGGGGGAAAACGCCGGGCATCAGCCGAGCGAGGCCGGCAAATCGATTCAGGAACGAGTCACCCGGGCCGAAGATCACGGAGGGGCGAAAACTCGTCACCGCGATCTCGTGCTTGCGGCCGAAACGATGCGCCCAGTTCTCCGCCTTGCCCTTGCTCGACTGGTAGTGACTGGCCCCGTTCTCCTCGTCCGCGCCCAGGGCGCTCATGTGCAGGTAACGCGGCACGCCGGCGTCCACCGCGGCACGCAAGGCCGCCTTGGTGAGCTTGATGTGCACGCGCTTGAACCCCTCGCCGTCGTGCCCTCGCTCGTTGAGGATGCCGACGAGGTTGACCAGCAGGTCGGTCCGCTCCAGCAGTTCGGCGAGTTCGGGGGTATCACGGTGCGTGGCCAGATCCGAACGGCCCGGCGGATTCATGTCGACCAGTACCACGCTCGGCCACAGCGCCATGTCCCGGTGCCGGGCGGCGTGCCGACTGGGCACCACCACTTCCCAGTCCCGCTCGGACAATGCCCGGACCAGCCGCCGACCGACGAAACCCGTGCCGCCGAGCACCACGGCACGACGCTGGCCACGCGGGTCATGAGTCCCCCCTACGGCGTGTGATTCGTCCATAACGTCCCTGACAGTCGGACTGCCGAAAATGAGCCAGCCGGTAGAGTACACTCGTCCCCGCGCACTGACATAGCCTTCACGCTCACCGACGACTCCACGAGGCGCCATGACCGCAACCCCGCACAACTCCACCGGGACGCGATCCACCGATACGCTGATCGTCGGCGCGGGAGTCAGCGGCCTCTCTGCCGGCTTTTCGTTGGCCCGAGAGGGCAAAAGCGTGACCGTGCTCGAGGCCGATGACCACCCCGGTGGCAATGTCCGGAGCATCCGGGACGGCGAATGGCAGGTCGAGATCGGTCCCAACACGCTGGTGGCCAAGCCGGCGCTGTACGAACTTCTCCGGGAACTCGACCTCGCCGAGACCGCGGTGTTCGCCGGCGCGGCGGGCAAGAAGCGGTACATCGCCCAGGGCCCGCAGCCGGTCGCTTTGCCCTCGAGCCCGCTGGCTGCACCGTTCAACCCGTTGCTCGGACCGGGTAGCTGGTGGCGACTGCTGCGCGAACCCTGGGTCGGCCACGTCACCCACGAGGAAACCCTGGCCGCGTTCGTCGAGCGCCGGCTCGGGCGGCAGATACTCGACAATCTGGTCGACCCGTTCGTCTCGGGCGTCTACGCCGGCGATCCCGCACGCCTCTCCGTTCAGGCGGCGATGCCGAGGCTCGCGGCCATGGAACGCGAGCACGGATCGTTGATCCGCGCTGGGCTGGCGGCCATGAAGGCGGCACGCCGGCGGCGGCGCGAGGGCAGTGACCCCTTGCCACGCGCCTGGCGCGGCCGGCTGCTCAGCTTCCCCGAGGGCATTCAGACGCTGACCGACCGCCTGGCCGATCGCATCGCGGCATCGCCGGAGGGCGAGGTAGCCTGCGGTCGACGCGTCGAGACGGTCGTCCCTTCCGCCAATGGCTGGCTGGCGACCGACGCCGAGGGTGTCCGCTGGCAAGCACGACGCCTGCTCCTGGCGACGCCCGCCCATGTGAGTGCCGCCCTGCTGCGCCCGATCGACCCGCTACTCGCCGAACCGCTCGACGAAATCGTCTACCCGCCGGTGGCCTCGGTGGCGCTGGGCTTCCCCAGCGGCATGCTGGCCCATCCATTGGACGGTTTCGGCGTACTCGTGCCGCGCAACCAGCATCGCCGCACCCTGGGCGCGCTGTTTTCGTCGACGCTATTCGCGCACCGCGCCCCGACGGGACACAAGCTGATAACCGCCTTCATCGGCGGGCGGCAGGACCCCGAAGCAACCGACATGACCGATAGCGAACTGGTGAATCAGGTCTGCCGCGATCTGGGCGACCTGCTCGGCATCGAGGGCAAGCCGGTGTGGCAACGCGTCAGCCGCTGGGAGCGGGCGATCCCGCAATACGAGCTGGGTCACCTTGCCCGGATCGAACGCCTCGACCAGGCACTCGAACAGCACCCCGGCCTGTCGCTGATCGGCAACTGGCGCGAGGGCATCGCGGTGGGCGATTGCCTGGAAAACGGCCAGGCACTGGCCAAGCGAATCCTCGACGCCGAAGGCTGACCGGGCAAAGGGCCGTTAACGATCGCGGTCGAGTCGACGCGGATCGTCTCCGTCGCGCGATTCGCCACGACGGATATCGTCCGGATCGGCATCGTAGACATTGCCGTCGGGGCCGAACGGCCCCTGCGGCCCGGTGCCGAACCCGCCACGCTCGACCACCACCTGCTGCAACCGTCCCGCCAGCCAGGCCCCGAAAGCCAGCCGCCGCAGGAATGGCGTGACCAGCACCAGCCCCAGCAGATCCGTCAACGGCCCGGGCAACAGCAGCATCAGTCCGCCAAGGAAATTGGCCGCCACGCCCAGCCCATCGATCTCGCCGCGGCCCGTATCGGCCATCTCGCGCTGGGCCCGGGCCATGGCGTTGGGCCCGGCGGTCCGCATCAGCCACACACCCCAGACGCCGGTGGCAACGATCCAGAGCAACGTGGGGAGAAAGCCCATGGCAGCGCCCATCGCGATCAGCAGCACCAGCTCGGCCAGCGGGAGGAAGAGAATGAATCCGGAGAGTTTTCGCATGGCGACTCTTGCCTTAGAGTGAATTTGTTTGCCGGCTACCGATCTCGGCGCTAGGCTTTCCGCCACGAGTCGGAGGGACGTTGCGGCGAGGAACGCGAGCGCTTCGGCCCGGTCCGAGACCGGCTCCGCGTGACCGTTTGTTCGGATCGGCATGGGCGACGCCGACCATGCGGGAACTTGCCGCCGTCTCACTGCACCAAGGTCCGTCCGCATGACCGCGTGTAAGGTCCAACACCGACACGACGACAGACAGTAATGACGATCGAGCAAAGCACAATAGCACTGGTCATCACGACACTTGACGACCCCGAGGTCGCCGACGAGTTCAGCTCGCGGCTGCTGACCGAGGGGTTGATCGCCTGCGCCAACCGGATCGGCCCGATCCACTCGGTCTACCATTGGCAAGGCGAGTTGTGTCGAGACGAGGAATACCAGATTCACATGAAGACCCGTCCCGAGCGTCTCGATGATCTCAAGGACGCCATCGAACGCCACCACCCCTACGACTGCCCCGAGGTGCTGATCCTCACCGCCGGCAGCAGCCAGCTCTACTCAGAATGGGTTCAACAATGCGTCCAAACCGCCCGATGACCGCCGCGGCCCGCCTCGCCGCCCTCCTGTTCGCCACCTTCGCCCTGCTCTGGCAGGCAAGCGCCCTGGCCCAGCCGGAGCTGCTGCCCGCCGACCAGGCCTTCGATGTCAAGGCCAGCGCTGACGAGGGCGAAATCCGGTTCGACTTTCGTGTGACCGAGGGTTACCACCTCTACCGCGACAAGCTCGTGATCACGGGCGAGGACGGCCTTGAACTGGGCGACCCGGTGTTGCCGGAAGCCGTGATCGACGACGATCCGGTCTTCGGCAAGACGCCGGTCTACAAGAAAGACTTCACGGCGGTGACCCCGGTCGAGTCCGCCTCGGGCGGTAAGGCAACCGTCACCGTCGAGTACCAGGGCTGCTCGGACATCCACGGCGTGTGCTACCCGCCGCAAACTCGCCAACTGACCGTCGATCTGCCAGCCAGTGCGGCACAGGGCAAGACCAGTG
>JAFGUH010000134.1 GCA_016938615.1 Halothiobacillaceae bacterium
CAAGGGGTCAGGGGTTCAAACCCCTCAGCTCCACCACCACAACAGCGCAGGCCAGCGTTACTGCGCGGCCATCCCCTCGCCAGCCTCTAAGAGGTTCCGCAGGTAGGTCACGGTCGACGGGCTGGCCGGTCGTCCCAGCGGTGGGTGGTCCAGGCTTCAGTCAGTAGTCGTCGGATCACGATGACGGCGTTGGCGAGAGCGATGAAGGCGTTGATGACGCGGGCGCGTCGTTCGGTGCAGATCGCGAGCTTGCGGAACCCGCGGTTGTGCCAGGAGTTGGTGCGTTCGACGACCCATCGCTTGCCCGCTTGGAGTGGGAAGCCCTTCTGGCTGATCACACCATCGCAGCCGAGTTCGTCGAGCAGGTCACGGGTCTTGGCCGAGTCGTAGCCGGCGTCGAGATGCACTGTGATGTCGTCGGGCAGACCGATGCCCATGCCCTGATCGAACCGGCCGAGATGCTCCAGCGTGGGTCGCAGCAGCGGTGAGTCATTGCGATGCGCGCCCGCGATCACGCACCCTAGCGGGATGCCAGTGGCTTCGACCAGCAGGGAGCGTTTGGTGCCCTGCTTCCCCCGATCTACCGGGGATCTGCCTGCGGCTTCGCCGCCGCAGGGTGCCTTGACGATGCACCCATCAACGATGACCTCGCTCAGGTCGAGGCCGACGCTCTTGTCGTAGGCCTCCAGACACAGTTGCTCGAGTTGGGTGAAGACCCCAGCCGCGATCCACTCGTCGCGTCGGTTGCGGATGGTGGTCGCCGAACAAGACGAGTCCGCGATCCGCTCATAGGAGGCGCCCAGCACCAGAACCTGGACGAGTTTGTCGAACACGGTCCGGTCGGGGATGCGTGGGTTGTGGCAGCCCAGCGGATGAGTATCGATGTGTTCGGGAATCAGCACGGCGAACTGGTCCCAGACCGGTTCGATCACAGAAGATGGCAGGGCAGGCACGAGCACCTCAGGGGAGAGAAGACGGCGTAGAACACCTCTTCTGTTACCGAGGCTCGTGCCTGTTCTGCATCACCGACACGCACCTACCCGGGCGATCTCTTAAGCACAGCTATTTCTATAGCTCGCTCCGCGCCCGCCGGCCTGGCGGCGGTCCAGACCGGCGGACGGGGCGACGTCACGCAGGGGCGCCGAGCGGCGGGTGCTCGAGCACGCGGGGCTTGTACTCGACCAGCTGGATGCGGCCGTCGAAGGTGCGGTGCTCGATCATCTCGAGGGCGACGTCCGGATAGCCGTCGTAGATGCGTTCTTCGCCCGTGGCCCCGGTGATCACCGGGAACATCACGACCCGGAAGCGGTCGACGAGTCCGGCTCGTAGCAGGGACCGGCACAGGCTGAGGCTGCCGATCGTGCTGAGGAGTCCCGAGCCACTCGACTTCATGGCGCGGACCGCCTCGACGGCGTCGTCGCGGACTAGCGTGGAGTTGGCCCACGTCAGTGGCTCCTCGAGTGAGGAGGAGAACACCACCTTGGACGCTTGCGTGAGCTCGTCGACGGACGCCTCTTCTTCGG
>JAFGUH010000135.1 GCA_016938615.1 Halothiobacillaceae bacterium
CCGGCCGATCTGGTGGCGCTTTCGGTGATGCTCACCTGCCAGCTGCCGCGGGCTTTCGAAATCGCCCGCCGCTACCGCGAAAAGGGGATGACCGTGATCTTCGGCGGCATCGCGGTGATGCTCCACGCCGAAGAGGTCGCGAAGCACGCCGACGCCGTCTTTCTCGGCGAGGCCGAGGGGCGCTTTAGCGCGGTGCTGGACGACTTCAAGGCCGGGCGACTACAGCCGGTCTACGACTACATGAACAACCACCCCGACATCAACTTGGTCGGCACCGCCCGCCGCGATATTCTCAAGCGCGAGCTATACAACTACCGCGGCGTGCAGATGCTCGATCTGGTGCATGCCTCGCGCGGCTGCAAGTTCGACTGCTTCCCCTGCTGCACCGGCTACCTGGGCGGAAAAAAATTCCGTCCCCGCCCGGTCGATCAGGTGATCGCCGAGATGGAGGCCATCGAGAACAATCGGATGTTCATCGTCGACAATTCGCTGGCCCAGGACCGCCAGTGGCTCAAAGATCTCTTCACAGCGATGGTCCCGCTGAAGAAAAAGTGGGTCTCCCACCCGATCCTCGACGATCCGGAGATCCTCAAGCTGGCCGCCGACGCCGGCGCCTGGTACGTCTACCAGGCGGTTTTCGACACCTCGGACACCATCCGCAACCGCATCCACCGACTCAAGGACCACGGCATCGGCATCGAAGGGACGATCATCCTCGGCACTGACGATCAGAACGAGGATGACATCAAGCGGCTGGTCGACTTCCTGCTCGAAGTCGAACTCGACGTCGCCGAATTCACCATCATGACCCCCTTCCCCCATTCGCCGATCCGGGCCCAGATGGAGCGCGAAGGGCGCATCCTCTCCAACAACTGGCTCGACTACAGCGCCGACAAGGTGGTCTTTCAGCCGAAGCAGATGACCCCGGAAAAATTGCAGGAAATGTTCTACTACGCCTGGGACACCTTTTACGCGGGCGGCGGCTACGCCCTGAAGATGGGCGAGCTCTTCAAGACCGTGATGCGCCGGGAGATGGACGACGGCACCTACCGCCGCTACAACCCGCGCACCCGGCGCGGCTTCCAGGCAGCCCGGGAGCGGGGATGAGCCGGGTTTTCCTCCTCTCCGCCAACGTGACCTGCGAGCCCTATCCGGTCTATCCCCTTGGGATGGCGGTGATCGCCGGGGCGCTCGATCGGGCGGGGCATCAGCTGCGCCAGTTCGACTTTCTGGTCGCCGGGCAATCGGAAGAGACTCTGCGGGCAGCGCTGGTGGAATTTTCTCCCGAATACGTCTGCCTATCGCTGCGCAACATCGACAACGTCGATTCCTTCGACGGCGAGGACGGCTGGTACCTGGCCCGGTCACGGGGATTGGTGGAGGTTGTACGACAAACCACGGCGGCCCCCCTGATCGTCGGCGGGCCAGCCTTCTCGATCATGCCCGAGGCAATTCTCGCCTATCTCGGAGCCGACTTTGGCGTGATCGGCGAGGGAGAGCGAGTGCTGGTACAGCTGCTGGACGATCTGGCCAATGACCGTCGAACCGCCCAACTGTTGAGTGAAACCGGGCCGGGGCTGGCCGGCGAACAGATGGCGGCGCCGCTACTGGCGCCGGAGTTGGTCGAGTTCTACCGGGATCAGACCGGCATGGCCAACCTGCAGACCAAGCGGGGCTGCCCGTTCAGCTGCGCCTACTGCACCTATCCCGGGCTGGAAGGGAAACACTTCCGCTGCCGCCCGCCGCAAGCGGTGGTCGACGACATCGAGCGGATGCAACGCGAGCACGGCATCGAGTCGCTGTTTTTCACCGATTCGATCTTCAACGACCCGGCCGGGCACTACCTGAGCGTGGCCGAAGAGATCCTGCGCCGCGGCGTGCAGCTGCGCTGGAGCGCTTTCTTCCGACCCCAGGGGCTCGGCCGCCCCGAGCTGGCCCTGCTCAAGCAGGCCGGGCTCTACGCTCTAGAGCTGGGGACCGACGCCGCGTCCGACGCCACCCTGGCCGGCCTGGCCAAGGGGTTCGGCTTTGCCGAGGTCGAAGCGGTCAACCGCGCCTGCGTGGCCGAAGAGCTCCCCTGCGCCCATTTCGTCATTTTCGGCGGACCGGGCGAGACGGCGGCGTCGGTGGCCGAGGGGCTGGCCAACCTGGCCCGGCTGGAAAAGACCGTGGTCTTCGCCTTCTCCGGCATCCGCCTGTTGAGCAAATCGCCGCTGCACGCCCAGGCCATCCGCGAAGGGCTGGTTGCGGCCGACCA
>JAFGUH010000136.1 GCA_016938615.1 Halothiobacillaceae bacterium
CCGGCGGCCACGAAGGCCTCGCCGATCATCCGCACGGGCAACAGGAACTTGTAGATGAACTTGGCGGCACCGACCAGGGACCCGACGATGACCTTGCCGACCCAGACCACGCTGCGCACCACCACCGCCAGGGTTCGGACGATGAGCGACAGGTTCCAGGCCACGATCTTGAGTGCGAAGGCCAACCCCTGAAGAAGCACACCGGCGACAGTGCCGATGACTGTGCCGAAGGTGCGCCAAGACGACCCGTCGGTGGCGCTGGCGGCCACGCCGAAGATCTCCACCACCGAAAAAACCGCGCTGGCCAGTGCCGCGTAGGCGCTCATCATGGTGCGGACGGTCGGTTCGAGGATGGCGCGGATGCGGTCAAAGGCATGGGAGAACGCGCCCCACAACCCGGCCAGGGCCTCACGAACGCGGTAATAGGCTTTGAAAACGGTGACTACGAAGCCCAGCAGTCCGGCGGATTCGAGCTTCTGTGCCAGTTCGGCCGACATCTGCCCGACGCCGCCGCTGAGCGAGCCCACCAGCTCTCTGATCCCCTGGAACACCAGCGAGACCTTGTTCCAGGCCCCGGTGATGACGTCCTGGATACCGCCGAAGTTGGTTTCCCAGGCGCGCTTGAGCAGATACACCGAGAGGATCACGCCCGCGATGATCGCGGTGACCGGCAGAAAATAGGTCGCGACCGCCGAACCCACCCCGGCCAGCGCGGCGCTGATGGCCACGAACCCGGCCTTGATGGCGGGAAGCATGAGTCCCACCATCCCCACGGCGGCGGTGACGGCTCCGGCCACGACCAGAATGGTGCCGAGGGCCATGGATAGTCCCAGGACAGACCGGGTCACGCCCGGCATCGATTTGGCCATGCGCTGCAGGAAGAGAATAACGCGGGAGACGCCGTTGATGACCGGCGTTACCACCGGTAGCAAGGTGCGTCCCAGAATTTCGCTGAGGTTGGCCATCTGCTGGCGCACGAGTACGAACCGGGCTCCGATGTCCTGGTTCATGGCGTCGGCCATCTGTTCGGTGACCACCGTGCCGGTCTTCATGGC
>JAFGUH010000137.1 GCA_016938615.1 Halothiobacillaceae bacterium
CGCCAATCGCCCCGGGGCGAGAGGCTCGTGGAGCCCACCTTGGGGCCGTCCGGGACGCAGGAGCGCTTGAACTGCTGGGCAAAGAATCGCCGGTAGAAGAGTGCAAGCCAGCTTCGAATGGTCTTTTCGTCGTATCGATCGCCAAAGGCCCGTGTTGCCTGGAAGAGTATCTTTTTGGGGCCCTCCCCCCGGCGCACGTGGTGGTACAGGAAGAAGTCGTGCAGTTCGTAGGGTCCCACGAGGTCTTCTGTTTTCTGGGCGATGGCGCCCCGGGCATCGGGGGGAAGGAGTTCGGGGCTGATGGGGGTCGCGACGACCGCTTCGAGCACGCCGGCGGTGGCGCGATCGCTCTCGCGGGCGGCCACCCAGGACACCAGGTGCTTGACGAGGGTCTTGGGTACCGAGCAGTTGACCGCGTACATGGACATGTGGTCGCCATTGTAGGTCGACCAACCCAGCGCCGCTTCGGACAAATCGCCGGTGCCTATGACGAGGCCGCCGCTCTTGTTGGCAAGGTCCATGAGTAGCTGTGTCCGCTCGCGGGCCTGTACGTTTTCGTACGTTACATCGTGGATGGCCGGGTCGTGGCCGATGTCGGCGAAGTGCTGCAGACAGGCCGGGCGAATGTCTATTTCGCGTATTGCCACGCCCAGGCAACGCATGAGCTCGCGGGCATTGGCGAGCGTCATATCGGTGGTGCCAAAGCCCGGCATGGTGACGGCGAGGATGTCGCTGTGGGGCCGGTTCAAACGGTCGAGGGTGCGGGCGGCAACGAGGAGGGCAAGGGTTGAATCGAGCCCGCCTGATATCCCGATAACGAGGGTCTTTGCGCCACTGTGTTCGACGCGTTTGGCCAGCGCCGCCACCTGTATGGAGAATATCTCGTGGCAGCGTTCGTCGAGGGTCGCCGGGTCGCGCGGGACAAAGGGGTGCGGATCGACACTGCGCGTGAAGCGTTTCTCCTGCCAGGCAGGGGCCCCGATGCGTACAATTCGCCAGTGCTGCGGTCCGAAGCTGCCGGCAGAGAGGGCTTCTGCCTGGGCGCCGAAGCTCTTGTTCTGGCGCCGCTCATTTTCCATTCGTTCCAAATCGAAGTCTGTGGAGATACTCGTCGTTTCGCGCGAGAATCGCGGTCCCTCGGCGAGAATACTGCCGTACTCCGCCGCGAGGCAGTGCCCCGAATACACGACATCGGTCGTCGACTCGCCGGGCCCGGCCCCCGCATAGAGGTAGGCGGCGATACAGCGCCCCGACTGGTTTGCAACGAGGCTTCGCCGGTAGTCGGCCTTGCCCACGATTTCGGTCGAGGCCGAAGGGTTGAGCAGGAGTGTCGCCCCGGCGAGGGCCTGCAGGGTGGACGGGGGAAGGGCGACCCAGAGGTCTTCGCAGACCTCGATGGCGAAGGTCACCGGGCGCGAAGCGTCTCGTTCGAGGTGGAAGAGGAGGTCGGTGCCGAAGGGCACCTCGACAGCGCCCAGTGAGATGCTTTGGGGAAGATTTGCGGTACCCGGACTGAACCAGCGGGACTCGTAGAATTCTTTGTAATCGGGTAACCAGGACTTGGGCACCAGGGCTGCGATACGGCCATCGGCGAGGACGGCGGCGCAGTTCCAGAGCATTCCGTCCCGGGCAATGGGCAGGCCGACAAGCAGGGCCGGGCCGCCGGCTGTTTTGGCGGCAAGCACGCCCAGGGCTTCCAGTGCCGCGTTGCACAGGAGGTCCTGGTGGAAGAGGTCGGCGCAGGTATATCCGGTAAGGGAGAGTTCCGGGAAGAGGACGAGGGAGGCGCCATCGCGGGCCGCGTCGTCATACGCCTGCGCGATTTGAGAGCTGTTGAAGGCGACATCGGCTGGTTTTACCAGAGGGGAAACTGCCGTACAGCGAAGGTATCCGTAGTCCATACCTGCACTATATCACGCCAGAGAGAGCAGGGGAATCATTCGATGACGAGGTACTCGTGGAGCCACAGCTGTTCGATGCGGCCCAAGAGGAGGCGGCGGTTGAAGCGCTCAAGGAGGGCCTTGCGGACAACATCGTCGCGCATGCTGCGCACAGTGCGGGCGCTCTTGTCGGCAAAAAAGGCCCGTACGTCCTCGTGGAAGAGGTGTTTGTTTGCGAAGAGCTCCTCGCCAAAGGGAACATCCGTCTCGTCGTAGGGAAAACTTATGGCGATGATCACATCGACGGGGTCCGGGGGGGCGCTCGCCGCGCGAATGCGTCCCAGCTCGACGACCGCCGGGACGCCTGCA
>JAFGUH010000138.1 GCA_016938615.1 Halothiobacillaceae bacterium
TGCCAGACTCATCTCGTAGACCGAGGCGACCACCTCGGTCGCGCCGGCCGCGTGGATCCGGTCGAGGTGCTCGTCGGTGCGGGTGCGAACGATCACCGGGATGTCGCGGTTGTGACCTCGGATCACCTCGATGGTCTTGATCGTCGAGGCGTCTTCGAGATGGCTGAGCACCACCGCTCGTGCGCGGTCCAGTCCCGCCGACTGCAGGATGTCGAGATGGGTGGAGTTGCCGAAATAGACCCGCAGCCCGGATTCGTTCGCCTGCTGGACGATGTCCGGGTCGATTTCGATCGCGGTGTAATCGATACCTTCACTCTTCAACAGCCGGGCGACGTTCTGCCCGACGCGGCCGAAGCCGCAGATCAGGACGTGGCCGGAGAGGTCGCTCGCGTCGGCACGAATCTCGACGGTGTGCTGGCGTCGGCTCTTCGCGTAGCCGGGGACCAGCCGCTTGGCGATCGGGCCGTTGAACTTGACCAGGATCGGCGTGAGCACCATCGAGAAGATCACCGTGCCCAACACGATCTGATTCTGCGTGTCGGTCATCAGGTCGCCGCTCGCGATCGAGAGCATGGCGAAACCGAATTCGCCCCCCTGGGCGAGCACCAGCCCCGAGCGCAGCGCCACACCGGGAGCCTCGCCCATGAGCCGACCGATCAGGAAGATGATCAGGGCCTTGCCCGCGATCAGCAGGGCGAGGAACAGCAACACCCAGTGACCGATTTCGGTCAGCCCGTCGATGTTGAGCATCATGCCGATGGTGATGAAGAACAGGCCCAGCAGCACATCGCGAAAGGGCCGGATGTCGGCCTCGATCTGATGCTTGTACTGGGTTTCCGACAGGGCGATCCCGGCCAGGAAGGCGCCCAGTTCCCAGGACAGGCCGGCGGCGTTGGTCAGCCAGCCGGCCCCCAGCACGGTCAAGAGGACCGCCAGGGTGAACAGCTCGGCCGAGCGGGATTTCGCGATCTCGCGGAACAGCGGGCGGAGTACCCAGCGCCCGCCGAAGAACAGCAGTATGGCGGCCAGCACGCCGGCCCCGAGGGTCATGGCGATCTCGAGGCTGATGTTGGCCGCATCGGTGATCGCCTGCGAGCCCAGTACCGGAATGATGATCAGAAACGGGATCACCGCCAGGTCCTGGAACAACAGGATGCCCACGGCGTTGTTGCCGTGGCGGGAGTTCATCTCGAGCTGCTCGCCGAGCTGGCGGATCACGATGGCCGTCGAGGAGACGCTCATCACGCCGGCGATGACGAAGGCGGCCCCCGGGGAAAAGCCCATCACCAGTGCAAGCCCGCCGGTGAGCACGGCGGTGATCAGCACTTGGGCGCCGCCCATGCCGACCACCGCTCGACGCATCGCGATCAGCCGCGGGAGCGAGAATTCCAGCCCGAGCATGAACAGCAGGAACACCACGCCGAACTCGGCGATCAGGTGAATGTCGTGGATGTCCTCGACCAGGCCGGTCGCATGTGGCCCGGCCAGCATGCCAACGAAGAGGTAGCCGAGAATCGCCGGCATGTTGAGCCGACGTAATACCACCACGGCCACGACCGAGATCAGCAGAAGGGACAGCAGGGTGGCCGTGGTGTCGACGGGCATCAACTCAGGTCTCGTTGCGTAGGGTGGCGCGCCACGATTCGTGGCGGTCTCGGGGGCTTAGGTCTTCGTTTTATCACAGCCCGGCCGGTTCGGCCGTGACCTCGGCCAACCAGCGGACGAAGATCGAGCGTGGGTATTCCTCCGCTCCGAGGCTCAGCAAGTGCTCCGTACTGAATTGCGTGTCGAGGAAAGCGATGTCGCCCCAGACGCCGTCGGCAAGGATTGCGGCGAGTGCGAACTTCGAGGCGTTGGGCCGTCGGCTGAACATCGATTCGCCAAAGGCCGCGCGACCGATCCGGCTGCCGAACAGGCCGCCGACCAGTTCGTCGCCCGACCAGACCTCGACCGAATGGGCGATGCCGGCGGCGTGCAGGTCAAGAAAAGCGCGGCGCATCGCCGCCACGATCCAGGTGCCCGGGTCGCTGGCGCTTGGCCCGGCGCGTGGTTCGGCGCAGCCGTCGACCACGGCGGCGAAGGCGGTGTCGACCGAGATCTGGTAACGCGACTGACGGCGCCACTTGGCGAGACTGCGCGAGACGTGGAAGCGGTCGGGGGTGAGCACCGTGCGCGGGTCGGGACTCCACCACAGGATCGGATCGCCCTCGGAATACCAGGGGAAGATGCCGCGGCGATAGGCCGCTTCGAGTCGGGCGACCGAGAGATCCCCGCCGCCCGCCAGCAGCCCGTTGGGCTCGGCCAGGGCGCGGGTGACGGGGGGGAAGTCGGCCGGGTCGGGTCCGAGCAGGGGGATCATTGCCGGGGCGAATTCCCTGGCCTTGGCAGGTTGAAGTCCGAGTAGCTCGCGCGCGGGCGGAACAGCACCGCGACGTGACCCACCGTCTGCACCAGCGTCGACAGGGTCTGCGCGGTAATCGCCTCGATGATCTCGCGCTTCTCGTCGCGTTCGACGCCGGGGACGCGCACCTTGATCAGCTCGTGGGTCTCGAGGGCCTGTTCGATTTCGGCGAGCACCGCCTCGGTCAGGCCGTGCTGGCCGAGCAGGACCACGGGCTTGAGGTGATGGGCTTCGGCGCGAAGATACTGTCGCTGGCGGGCCGTGAGGTTCATGTCGTCGGGATGCTCCGGTGATCGACCGAGGTTGGGGAGGGGCGCTGCGTCAAATCACGCATTGCGGCGCCGTCGATGACTCTGCAGTCTAACGTCGTGCCTGAATCAGGGCCAATGACTCGAGCCAATGACCCGGGTCAACGCCCCGGCCAACGCCCCCCGGCCAACGCCCCCCGGCCAACGCCCCAGGGCCGACCGTTGTGGAGCCCCACCCATTCGGAGGTCATCGTCAAAACCATGGTGTCGCCTGTCCTGCTGACTCCCTTCGCTGTTGTGACTACGCTGGTGATTCGCGTGCGGGTCGATTTGGGCAACCGGTGTCGATCGGGGATAATCCCCCGTCCCGGTTTTTCCGTATCTGGAGTCCCTCATGGCGCGTTCGGTCAGCAGCAAGCGATGGCTCGCCGAGCATTTCAGCGACGAGTTCGTTCAGAAAGCGCAGCGTGAAGGCTGGCGGTCGCGTGCCGTCTACAAGCTGATCGAGCTCAACGAGCGAGACCACTTTCTCAAGCCCGGCATGAACGTGGTCGATCTGGGTGCCGCCCCCGGTGGCTGGACCCAGTACGCCGCCCGAGTGGTCGGGTCGACGGGGCACGTCTACGCCCTCGACCTGTTGCCGATGGACCATTTTGCCGACACCACGGTGCTGGAGGGTGATTTCACCGAGGCCGAGGTGCTCGGGCGGCTCGAGACCGTTCTCGGCGATCGCGAAGTCGACCTTGTGCTTTCCGACATGGCCCCCAATATGAGTGGACTGGACTCGGTCGACATCCCGCGATCGATGTATCTCGCTGAGCTTGCGCTCGATTTTTGCGACCGCTTGCTCGCTCCCAAGGGGGGCTTCGTCACCAAGCTGTTCCAGGGCGAGGGCTTCGACGAATTCGTCAAGGACGTGCGGCAGCGGTTCGACCGGGTCGCGGTCCGAAAGCCGAAAGCCTCGCGACCACGCTCGCGGGAGGTCTATCTGGTGGCAACGGGCAGGCGCGTGAGATAAGGTTGACCGAACGAAATTCGACTCATTGATCGCCAGGGCAGGCGGACATCGACGATGTCCGCCTGCCTGCGGCTGCACGCAGAGGTGTTGCGTTGAACGACTTGACCAAGAATATCCTGATCTGGGTAGTGATCGCCGTCGTGCTGATGACGGTGTTCAACAGCTTCGATCAACGCGCGGCCACGACCAACTCGGTGCCCTACTCGCAGTTCATCGAGGACGTCAAGAACGGCCGGGTCGACTCGGTCACCATGGAAGGCAAGAACATCAGTGGCACGACCGGCTCGGGCACGCGGTTCGAGACCTACAGCCCCGAGACGGACAACCGTGCGCTGGTGGGTGACCTGCTGAACAACAACGTGGCAATCAACGCCAAGCCGCCGGAAAAGCCGTCGCTGTTGATGACGATCTTCATCCAGTGGTTCCCGTTCATCCTGCTGATCGCGATCTGGATCTTCTTCATGCGCCAGATGCAGGGCGGTGGCGGCCGCGGCGCGATGAGCTTCGGCAAATCCAAGGCCAAGCTGATGAGCGAGGATCAGGTCAAGGTCACGTTCAACGACGTTGCCGGCGCCGACGAGGCCAAGGAAGAGGTGGTCGAGCTGGTCGACTTCCTCAAGGATCCGGGCAAGTTCCAGCGCCTCGGCGGCAACATCCCGCGCGGCGTGCTGATGGTCGGCCCGCCGGGCACCGGGAAGACGCTCTTGGCCAAGGCGGTCGCCGGCGAGGCCAAGGTGCCGTTCTTCTCCATCTCCGGTTCGGACTTCGTCGAGATGTTCGTCGGCGTGGGCGCCTCGCGTGTTCGCGACATGTTCGAGCAGGCCAAGAAGCACGCGCCGTGCATCATCTTCATCGACGAGATCGACGCGGTCGGTCGCCACCGCGGCTCGGGCATGGGCGGCGGTCACGACGAGCGCGAGCAGACGCTCAACCAGCTGCTGGTCGAGATGGACGGCTTCGAGGGCAACGAGGGCGTGATCGTGGTCGCGGCGACCAACCGCGCCGACGTGCTCGACAAGGCGCTGCTGCGCCCGGGCCGTTTCGACCGCCAGGTGGTGGTCGGCCTGCCGGACGTGCGCGGTCGCGAGCAGATCCTCAACGTCCACCTGCGCAAGGTGCCGGGCGCCAAGGACGTCGAGCCCTCCCTGATCGCCCGCGGCACGCCGGGCTTCTCGGGCGCGGATCTGGCCAACCTGGTCAACGAGGCGGCGCTGTTCGCCGCGCGCGCCAACAAGCCCGAGGTCAACATGTCCGACCTCGAGCGGGCGAAAGACAAGATCATCATGGGCGCCGAGCGCAAGTCCATGGTGATGAGCGAGGACGAGAAGAAGCTCACCGCCTACCACGAAGCGGGTCACGCAATCGTCGGCCGGCTGGTGCCGGAGCACGACCCGGTCTACAAGGTCTCGATCATTCCGCGTGGGCGGGCGCTCGGGATCACCATGTTCCTGCCCGACTCCGACAAGTACAGCTACTCCAAGCGCAAGCTCGAATCGAACATCTCCAGCCTGTTCGGCGGGCGGATCGCCGAGGAGTTGATCTTCGGTGACGAGGCCGTGACTACCGGCGCCTCCAACGACATCGAGCGGGCCACCGAGCTCGCGCGGAACATGGTCACCAAGTGGGGCATGTCCGAGAAGCTCGGCACGCTCTATTACTCGGAGGACGACGGCGACCCGTTCATGGGCCGTCAGGCGGCGGGCGGACACTTCTCGGACGAGACCAAGGAAATCATCGACGTCGAGATCAAGGAGGTCATCGATCGCAACTACCAGCGCTGCCGCCAGATCCTGGTGGACAACATGGACATCCTGCACGCGATGGCCGAGGCGTTGATGACGTACGAGACCATCGATGCCGCCCAGATCAACGACCTGATGGAACGTCGCCCCGTTCGCGAGCCCGCCGACTGGAACGAGCAGCAATCCGGCTCCGACAACCAGCCGCCGAGCGCCGGCACCCACGTCGACACCACCGACGAGGCCGCTGATGATGACCAGGCCGGGAACCACGACGGCAACAGCGATGGCGATGGAGAGGATTCGGACTCGGGGGATACGGGCCGTCGCCCGCAAGCCGACCCATTGGGTGGATCGAGGGGCGGATGACCGCGGGCCGGTGCCCTGATTGGCGTTCGCCGGAGCGCCCCTGGATCATGGGCATCCTCAATGCCACCCCGGATTCCTTCTCCGACGGGGGGCGTTTCGATTCCGTCGACCGCGCGGTTGATGCGGCCGCCGCCATGCTCGAGTCTGGGGCGGATCTGATCGACGTCGGTGGTGAGTCTACCCGGCCCGGTGCCACGCCGGTCTCCACCGACGAGGAACTCGATCGGGTGATTCCGGTGCTCGAGGCGCTCGGCGCGCGGTTCGATTGTCCACTCTCGGTGGACACCAGCGCCCCGGTGGTCATGAATCAGGCGGTCGCCGCCGGCGCTTGCCTGATCAACGACGTTCGTGCGCTCACGCGCCCGGGTGCCCTCGAAACCGCAGCGGCCAGTGGGGCTTCGATTTGCGTGATGCACATGCGCGGCGAACCCGACGACATGGCCGAGCGGACCGGCTACGACGACGTGGTGGTCGAGGTGATCGACTTCCTCGCTGAACGACTTCGGGCCCTCGACGACGCCGGGGTGTCGCGCTCCCGGCTCCTCGTCGACCCCGGCTTCGGCTTTGCCAAGACCCGCGCTCAAAACTTCGCGTTGCTCGATCGGCTCGGGGAGCTTGCCGTCCTCGACGCGGCAGTGCTGGTCGGGATGTCCCGCAAGCGCATGATCGGCGAGGCGACCGGTCAGCCGGTCGATCGGCGGTCGATCGGCAGTGCCGCGGCCGCCGTGCTGGCCGCCGAGCGAGGCGCGAACGTGGTGCGTGTGCATGACGTGGAGGCGACCCGGGACGCGCTGGCCGTCTGGTCGGCCATGCGGCTGGATCGAGGCCGGGACACAAAAACCGCTTTCCCGGCATAAAAGCGTTTGCCTTGGAAAGAATTAGGGTTTTCTGATATTTTCCCGGCGGGGTTATTTTGGTTGACTTGAAAATCGCCGCCCACCCGCACTTCCACCGAATCGAACGCCCTGGCGTTCGGGTGCGACTCGTCGCTTCGCGGGTGTGGTGGGCGCAACAGTTGAGAGAAAAAACATGAAACAGATGCGTCGTTCACTGATCGCCCTTGCCGCCAGCGGCATGCTTGCCGCTCCGCTGTTGGCCCAGGCTGCCGGCGACCCGGCTGCCGGCAAGGAAAAGTACGCCACCTGCGCCGCCTGTCACGGTGCCGACGGCATGGGTCAGGGCGGGGCCTTCCCGAAGCTGACCGGCCTGACCGAGGACGAGGCCGCGAAAAGGCTGACCGCCTACCGCGAGGGCGACAAGGAATACCTCAAGAGCGTCGGCTTGGGTGACCGCTACGGCACCATGGCGCCGAACGCGGCGGGCCTCTCCGACGATGACGTCGCCAACCTCGCGGCCTACATCGCCGAGGAATTCGGCGGGGATGCCGGTGGCGAATCCGCTTCGGCCGAGCAGGGCGATGGCGCGAACCAGGGTGAAGCGGATGCCACGTCGCAGGCCATCGCCCAGGCGGACATCAAGCGCGGATCGGCACTGTACTCGTCCTGTGCCATCTGCCATGGCGAGCAGGCTGAAGGGGGACACCTGTTCAACGCGCCGGCCCTGAAGGGCCTGCCCGCATCCCAGGTCGCCTCGCTCCTGAAGGTCTACCGCAAGGGCACCGAGATGGGTCCCAACTCGTACGCGATGATCCCGCAGGCGACTCACCTGACGGATGCCGACATCAACAACCTGGCGGCCTATGTGGCCATCATCGGTACGGACCAGAAAGTACCCGCGAACGTCGAGGGGAACTGAGTCCGGGTTTCCCGGTCGAGTCTATCGGCCGGGACAATCCTGGATTTATCGTGGACGCCGGCTGCCATGCCGGCGTCCTTGCGTTTGGGAGGCGAGTCGGCGTGCAGGTCGGCTGCGAGACAGATGATGAGGGAGAGCCTGTGACGAGGGTGTTCGGAACCGACGGCGTGCGTGGGGCGGTGGGGAAATATCCCATGACCCCGGAATTCGTGCTCAAGCTCGGCTGGGCGGCCGGCCGGGTTCTGGGCGATCATGGCCGCCGGCGGGTGCTGATCGGCAAGGATACCCGGCTATCGGGGTACATGTTCGAGTCGGCGCTCGAGTCCGGCTTTGCGGCGGCCGGGGTCGATGTTCGGCTGCTCGGCCCCATGCCCACCCCAGCTATCGCCTACCTGACGCGCACCCTGCGGGCGTCGGCCGGGGTCGTCATCAGCGCCTCGCACAATCCCTTTCACGACAACGGGGTGAAGTTCTTCTCATCGCGCGGCGAGAAGCTGCCCGATGCGATCGAGGACGAGATCCAGGCCCTGCTCGATCACGAGCTCGAGGTGATCGACAACCGGCGGCTCGGCAAGGCCGACCGCATCAGTGACGCGCCCGGACGTTACATCGAATTCTGCAAGAGCACGGTGCCCAACGGCATGAGCCTCGCTGGCCTGCGGGTCGTGGTCGATTGCGCCCATGGTGCGACCTACCAGGTCGCCCCGCGGGTGTTTGCCGAACTGGGCGCGGAAGTCGAGGTGATCGGCGCCTCGCCCGACGGGTTCAATATCAACGAAGGCGTCGGCTCCACGCATCCGCAGGCCCTTCAGTCCGCGGTGCTGGCCTCCCAGGCGGATCTCGGGGTCGCTTTCGATGGCGATGGCGACCGCGTGATCATGGTCGACGCCGACGGCGAGATTCGCGACGGCGATGCGCTGCTTTACGTGATCGCGGCCGGCCGCATCGAGCAGGGCTACGCCGGGGGCGTAGTCGGTACGTTGATGAGCAACCTTGGCCTGGAGGAGGCGATCCAGGCCCTCGACCGGCCGTTCCGCCGAGTCAAGGTCGGCGATCGATACGTGCACGAGGCGCTCAAGCATGAACAGTGGCTGCTGGGCGGCGAATCCTCGGGTCACATCCTGTGCCTGGATCGCCACACCACCGGTGACGGGATCGTCGCCGCGTTGCAGGTACTCGCCGAAATGGCGCGGCGCGAATCATCGCTGGCGGAGCTTCTCGCGCCGATGGTCATCCTGCCACAGGTGCTGGTCAACGTGCGGATTGACCGGCCGGTCTCGCTGCAGGATGCCGTGATCGTCGAGGCCGTCGCGGAGGCGGAGCGGGAACTGGCTGGTCGGGGCCGAGTATTGCTCCGGCCATCGGGCACCGAGCCGTTGATCCGGGTGATGGTCGAAGGTCAGTCCGCGCCGCAGGTGCAAGCGGTGGCCGAGGCGCTCGCCGACACCGTGCGCGGCCACGCCGCGAGGTGATCGGCCGCTTGGCATCCGGCGGTTCCGTCCAGGGGCGTTCTCCCGTATAATGCGCGCGCCGGGTCGTCCCCCAGGGAGGATCCGAAATCCCACACGCCCATCGAGTTGGCAGCGCGGGGTGCCCAGCGGTTCGGCCGGGGTTGCGCTGTCGGATGTGGCGGAGGCCTAACCCAATATAATCAGGTAGTTATCAATGGCTAAAATCACGATGCGTCAGATGATCGAGGCCGGTGTCCACTTCGGTCACCAGACTCGTTACTGGAACCCGGGCATGGCGCCCTATATTTTCGGTCAGCGCAACCGGATCCATATCGTCAACCTCGAAAAAACACTGCCGATGTTCGAGGACGCGCTGAACTACGTCGGCAAGCTGGCGGCCAACGGCGGCAAGGTCATGTTCGTCGGCACCAAGCGCTCCGCGCGTGAACTGATCGAGCAGGAAGCCAAGCGTTGCGGCATGCCCTACGTCAACAACCGCTGGCTTGGCGGCATGATGACCAATTTCCGTACCGTGCGCTCCTCCATCCGTCGCCTCAAGGCCCTCAAGCAGATGGAAGAGGACGGCAGCCTGGCCAAGCTGGTCAAGAAGGAAGCGCTGGAGACCACCCGCGAACGGGCCAAGCTCGAGCGCTCCATCGGCGGCATCCAGGACATGGAGCGCCTGCCGGACGCCCTGTTCGTCATCGACGTGGGCCATGAGGACATCGCCATCAAGGAGGCCAAGAAGCTGGGCATCCCGGTGGTCGCCGTGGTCGATACCAACAGCAGCGCCCAAGGGGTCGACTACGTCATCCCGGGCAATGACGACGCGATTCGCGCGATCCAGCTGTACACGTCGGCGATCGCCGACGCGGTGCTGGAAGCCAAGGGCGCGTCGAGCGTCAGCGAGTCGGATTTCGTCGAGGTGTCCGACGAGGAAGAGGCGGCCAAGTAAAGGCCCCTCGTGGGGCGGCGTCGATCGCCCACCTGATTTTCGAACAACGGGTCGGTCGGCCCGTTGTTTTTGCACAAGACAGATTCGGGAGACAACAGCTCATGGCAATTACCGCCTCTCTGGTCAAGGAGCTCCGCGAGCGCACCGGCTCGGGCATGATGGAGTGCAAGAAGGCACTGGTCGAGACCGATGGCGACATCGATGCCGCGATCGAGCAGATGCGCAAGAGTGGCCTGGCCAAGGCCGACAAGAAGGCCGGTCGTGTCGCGGCTGAAGGCCAGGTCGCCATCGCACTGGCCGACGACCGCAAGAGCGCGGCCATGGTCGAGATCAACTCGGAGACCGATTTCGTCTCCAAGGGCGACGACTTCACCGGCTTCGCGCAGGGCGTGGCCGACCAGGTGCTAACGGCGGACCCGGCCGATCTGGATGCCGTCAACGCCCTTGAGGTGGACGGCGAAGCGGCCGACGATCGCCGTAAGGCTCTGGTCGCGAAGCTGGGCGAGAATATCCAGATCCGGCGCTTCGTTCGCATGGCGACGAGTGGCGTGATCGGCGCCTATCGACACGGCGAGCGCATCGGTGTGCTGGTCGAGCTCGAAGGGGGTAACGAGGAACTGGCTCGGGACCTGGCCATGCACGTGGCCGCGACCAAGCCGAGTTGCGTCGACGAGTCGCAGGTCGACGAGGCCAGTGTCGAGAAGGAGCGCGAGATCTTCCGCGCCCAGGCCGCCGAGTCGGGCAAGCCGCCCGAAATCGTCGAGAAGATGATCGACGGTCGTATCCGCAAGTTCCTCGCGGAGATCACCCTGGTCGGGCAGCCGTTCGTCAAGGACCCCGACCAGACGGTCGGCCAGCTCCTGAAGAAGGAGGGCGCCAAGGTCCTGCGCTTCGAGCGCATGGAGGTCGGCGAGGGCATCGAGAAAGCGGAAGCCGATTTTGCCGCCGAGGTAATGGCGCAGGTCAAAGGGGGCTGAACCCCCTGTCGAAAAGCCGGGCTTGCCCGGCTTTTTTTTGAACAACGCTTTCTGGGAGCCTCTGCTCGAATGCCATGAGGCGCTCGCCTGTCGGCCGTTCGTGATCGAGCCACGCAGCGCGGTATGGCGTCCATGCAGACCTTCCTAAACCATCCGGCCGCAGTCCAGCTGCGGCCCCATCCGTCGACCACAGCCCACAGGTGAAGATATGCAAACTGCCGGCGCCCCCCGTTACCGACGTGTCCTGCTCAAGCTCAGCGGCGAGGCGCTGATGGGCGAGCAGCCCTTCGGCATCGACCCGGCAGTCATCAATCGTCTCGGTGACGACATCCAGCGCCTGCGTGACCAGGGCGTCGAAGTGGCGGTGGTCGTCGGTGGCGGCAACATCTTTCGAGGCGAAGGGTTGGCCGGGGCCGGCATGGACCGGGTGACCGGCGACCAGATGGGCATGCTCGCCACGGTAATGAACGGGCTGGCGATGCAGGACGTGCTCGAGCGCCGCGACCTCCCCGTCCGAGTGATGTCGGCCGTCTCCATTCACGCGGTCTGCGAGGACTACATCCGTCGCCGCGCCGTTCGTCACCTCGAAAAGGGGCGGGTGGTCGTGCTGGTCGGAGGCACGGGCAACCCGTTCTTCACCACCGACTCGGGCGCCAGCCTCCGGGCTGTCGAACTCAAGGCCGACGTGATGATCAAGGCGACCAAGGTCGACGGGGTCTACAGCGCCGATCCCGCCCTGGATGCCAGTGCGGAACGCTACGATCATTTGACGTACAATGCCGTGCTCGACCAGCGGCTGGGCGTGATGGACGCGACCGCGATCGTGATGTGTCGCGATCAGCACATGCCGTTGATGGTGGTGGACATCAATGAGCCGGGGAACCTGGTGCGCGCCGTGGCCGGCGAGACCGTGGGAACCCTGGTGACAGCGGAGAACGTGAAGAGATGATTGACGAGTTGATCAAAGACGCCCGTTCGCGGATGAGCAAGAGCATCGACGCACTCAAGGGCGAGCTCGCCAAGATCCGCACCGGCCGGGCGCACGTCAGCGTGCTCGACCACATCCACGTGGAGTACTACGGCAGCGAGGTGCCGCTCTCGCAGGTCGCCAAGCTGGCCAACGAGGATGCGCGCACCCTCTCCGTGACGCCCTGGGAGAAGGACATGGTCGGGAAGATTGAGAAGGCGATCATGACCTCCGATCTCGGCCTCAACCCGGCGACGGCGGGCACGGTGATCCGTGTACCGATGCCGCCGTTGACCGAGGAACGCCGCCGCGAACTCGGCAAGGTGGTGCGTCACGAGGGTGAGAACGCCAAGATCGCCGTGCGCAACATCCGTCGGGACGCCAACAACGATCTCAAGGCCTTCCTCCGGGAAAAGGAAATCTCCGAAGACGAGGAACGCCGCGGCCAGGACATCATCCAGAAGCTGACCGACGAGTGCGTCGCCGAGGTGGACCAGATCGTGGCCGACAAGGAAAAAGAGTTGATGGAAGTCTGACTCGACGTGCGGGCGCGTAGCAACGAGCACGAGCCGGAGGCCCATCACGGGCGGTCTGGCGTGCCGCGCCACGTGGCGATCGTCATGGATGGTAATGGCCGCTGGGCGCGTGCACGCCACCTGCCGCGCACGGTGGGTCACCAGCGCGGCCGGCGAGCGGTGCGTGCGACCATCCGAGCGGCTATGCAAAATGGCGTGGGGATCCTCACCCTGTTCGCCTTCTCCTCCGAGAACTGGAAGCGGCCGGCCGACGAGGTTGACGCGTTGATGAAGCTGTTCATCCACGCACTCGAGAAGGAACTCGACGAGCTCGACGACAACGGGGTCCGCCTCGTCTTCATCGGTGAACGCGACCGTCTCGATCCCGAGGTGCGGACGTTGATGGAGTCGGCCGAGCACCGGACCGCAGAAAATCACCGATTGTTGTTGCAGGTCGCCGTGAGCTACGGCGGCCATTGGGATATCCTGCAGGCGGCACGCCGGCTGGCCGAACGTCATGCCGAGGCCCCGATTGCCCTCGACGACCCTGCCGCGCTTTGTGCCGCCTTCGAGGTCGGGTTGTCCACTGGCGACCAACCGCCGGTGGATCTGTTCATCCGTACCGGTGGGGAGCGGCGGCTGAGCAATTTCCTGCTCTGGCAAATGGCCTACGCCGAACTCTACTTCACCGAGGTTCTCTGGCCCGCCTTCGACGAGACCGAATTCGCGCGGGCGATCGACTGGTACGCCAAGCGTGAACGACGCTTCGGCCGGGTCGACCCCGGGGGGCGATCATGACAGGCACTCCCCTGCGGCTGGCGACCGGGGCGCTGGCCGGGCTGGTATCGCTCGCCGTGGTTCTGCTTGCCCCCGAGCGCGTCTTCCTCGGTATCACACTGATACTGATGGGTTGGGCGGCGGTGGAGTGGTTCCGGCTTTGCGGTCTCGAGCCCTGCCAGATCGCACCCTGGGTGGGCGCGACGGTCGCCTTGGCGATCGGATTGCACATGCTCTGGCCTGACGCCCTCCGTGCCTGGCTGCTCGCCGCGGTGGCCATGCTCTGGTTCGGTCTGTTCACCGCCCAATTGCGCCATCGCCGGGAGCGACCGGCCAACCGGCCCTTCTGGCTGCGCCGACTGGTCGGACTGGTCGCGCTGCCGGCCTTCTGGCTGGCCCTGGTTTGGGTCCATGCCGCTCCACGGGGCGAGTGGTTGCTGGTGTTCGGCGTGCTCGTGGTGGTGATCGCCGATTCGTTCGCCTATTTCGTCGGTCGGGCGGTGGGTCGACGTAAACTCGCGCCCATGATCAGTCCGGGCAAGTCCGTGGAGGGCGCGCTCGGCGGGCTTGCCGGTGTCGCGGTGCTCTCGGCGATCGGGGCCGTGCTGCCGCTGTTCGCCGTCACGCCGAGCTGGCAACTGGCGATGTGGTGCACATTGATGGCGCTGGCCTCCGTGGGCGGCGACCTGGAAGAATCGCGCCTCAAGCGGGAGGCTGGTGTCAAGGACAGCGGCCGGCTCCTGCCGGGGCACGGTGGCGTGCTCGACCGACTCGACGGCCAGTTCGCTGCCATGCCGCTGTGGTGGCTCGGTTTGTGGCAGATGCAGTTGCTCGGGGGGGCGTAATGGATCGTCGACGTATCGGCCTGTTCGGATCGACTGGCAGCATCGGCACCAGCACCCTCGATGTGTTGGCCCGCCACCCGGAGCGGTTTTCGGTCGAGGTGCTGGTTGCGCATTCCCGGGTCGAGCCGCTGATCGAGCAGATCAAGCGCTTTCGCCCCACGGTCGTCGGCCTGGTCGACGAACGCCAGCGCGCGGCACTCGACGAGCGTCTCGCGAGCCTGCCCCACGCACACCGTCCCGAGGTGGTGACCGGGCAGGCGGCCGTCGACGACCTGGCGGGCCTGGAGTGCCTCGATATCGTTGTCGCGGCGGTGGTCGGCACGGCCGGATTGGGCTCGACCTGGAATGCGCTGGCCGCCGGCAAACGGGTGCTTCTCGCCAACAAGGAATCCCTGGTGGCCGCCGGCGAGTTGATGCTGGACGTGGCGCGGCGCGCCGGCGCGACCTTGTTGCCGGTGGACAGCGAGCACAACGCCATCTTTCAGTGCCTGCCGGCCGACCAGGCGGCGTTGGTGGGCCGCGCGGGCATCGTCGAGGAACGCCGCGAGATCGATCGGCTGGTGTTGACGGCCTCTGGCGGGCCCTTCCGCGAACGGCCGCTGGCCGACTTTGCCGCGATCACCCCCGAACAGGCCTGCGCCCATCCGAACTGGTCGATGGGGCGCAAGATCTCGGTTGATTCGGCCACGATGATGAACAAGGGGCTCGAGGTGATCGAGGCGGCCCGGCTCTTCGGGGTGGCCGCGGACCGGATCGAGGTGCTGGTCCATCCCGAGTCCGTGATCCACTCGATGGTGCGTTTTGTCGATGGCTCGGTGATCGCCGAACTGGGCGAGCCGGACATGCGCACGCCCATCGCCCACGCGCTCGCCTGGCCCGAGCGCATCGAATCCGGGGTCGCGCCGCTGGACTTCGGCGCCCTGGCCGGCCTGCATTTCGAGGCCCCGGACCCCGCGCGTTTCCCGGCACTCGGGCTCGCCTTCGACGCCCTGGATGCCGGCGCCAGCATGCCGCTGGTGCTCAACGCGGCCAACGAGGTCGCCGTCGCGCGGTTTCTCGAGGGACGGATCGGCTTCATGGCCATTCCGGCGGCGATCGAGGCGGCGATGACGGCGTTCGCCGCGGCCGGCCCGGTGGCGAATATCGAGGCGGTGCTCGAGGTCGACCGCGCCGTGCGCGACTGGACCGCCGACTGGTGCGGTTCGCCGCTGGCGCGGCAAGAGAGATAACGCATGGACATACTCGTCAGCCTGCTCGGATTCCTCCTGACCATCGGCATCCTGGTCGCCTTCCACGAATACGGGCATTTCTGGGTCGCTCGCCGTCTCGGCGTGCGGGTGCTGACCTATTCGCTCGGCTTCGGCCGGGCGATCTTTTCCACCCGACGCGGGGCCGAATCGATCGAGTACCGCGTCGGCATGCTGCCCCTGGGCGGTTATGTCCGCATGCTCGACGAGCGCGAGGGTGAAGTCGATCCCGCCGAGCGGCATCGCGCCTTCAACCGCCAGTCGATCCCCGTCCGGGTCGCGGTAGTCGCCGCCGGGCCCGCCGCCAATATCATTCTGGCCCTGTTCTTCTGGTGGCTGATGTTCATGATCGGCACCCAGGGGCTCTTGCCCAAGGTGGGGGATCTCGAGGCCGAATCGCGGCTGGCGAGCGCTGGCGTCGAGCAGGGGGACGTGATCCGTGCGGTCGACGGCCGGCCGGTCGCCACCCTCTCGGATCTGCGTTTGTCATTACTCAACGGGGCCATCGACCAGCGTCGCGTGGTGCTGTCCATGCAGGGCGAGGGCGGCAGCCGGCAGGTCACGCTCGATCTGCGCGACCTCGATCCGCTTGGCGGCGAGATCGGTCAACAGCCGACCGACATCCTCCAACGGGTCGGATTCGCGCCGTGGCGCGCGCCGGCCGAGGCGGAGATTGCCGAGGTTCAGCCTGGCTCGCCGGCTGCCGCGGCCGGCCTGTCGGCCGGCGACCGCATCCTCGGCCTGGACGGGCGGCGCTATCAGAACCCCTGGGCGCTGATCGAGGCGATCGGCGCCCGTGCCGGGAAGTCGACCGAGCTGATCGTCGCCGGCAACACCGGCGAACGCCGGGTCGACATCACACCCCGCCCGACCGCGGTGGACGGCGAGACGGTCGGCCGGATTGGCGTGGCGCTCGCCTCCCGTCCGCTCGACCCCGAGGCCGCGAAGGCGATGTTCCTGATGGAACGGGCCGGGCCGATCGAGGCGATGGGGCTCGCTGTCGAGCGCAGCTGGGAGATGACCACGCTGACCATCGAGGTATTCGCCCGGCTCCTCACCGGGGAGGCGAGTCTGGCGAACCTGTCGGGACCGGTCGCGATTGCCGAGTACGCCGGCAAGAGCCTGCTGTTGGGCCTCTCCACCTTTCTCGGTTTCATGGCGCTGGTCAGTTTGTCGCTTGCGATCCTTAACCTGTTGCCGATCCCGATGCTCGATGGCGGCCACCTGCTGCTCTACGCGATCGAGGCGATCAAGGGCAGCCCGGTCGGTCAGGCGATCGAGGAGGGTTTCGCGCGCCTGGGCGTCGCCCTGCTCGCTGTGTTGATGGTGGTGGTTTTCTACAACGATATCGCCCGGTTGATGCACTAGCCCTGCTTGGGCCACAATAGCCCGGATCAGGGAAGCTGTGCTCGAATCGTAATACCGCTCTGCGCCTCTTTGAACCGGGCAGGTTTAGCCGGGTCGGAGCAAGGCGAGCGACGTGGGGCAAGGTATGATTCCTTACGCTCAGGAGGGCGCCGCCGCGGAGGCCTGGCTCATGGCATGTCCTGTGGGGGCTGCCAAGTTGCCCGCCGCCGTTGGGGCCCTTCACTGGGTCGCCCGCCTGCCGGAGTGCGCCTCAGAGGGCGACTCACCAAGACAGAGTGGCATTACGATTCGAGCAAAGCGGCCCCAGTGCCGCGTGCGTGCCCACCGTGCCGCGGTCGGTCCGCTTCACCCGTTCCATCCGCCTGACCAGGAAAGCCTTTTGGCATGACCATCATCCAACGCTGCACTTCTCTGGCGCTTGTCGCGCTGCTCTTCTTGCCCACGCTGGTCCAGGCATTCGAAATCACCGATATCCGGGTCGAGGGGCTTCGCACCATCTCGCCGGGCACGGTCTTCACCTACATCCCCTACGAGGTCGGCGATGACTTTCAGCCCGGCGACAGCACCCGCGTGGTGGAATCGCTTTACGACACCGGCTTCTTCAAGAACGTCGAGGTCGGTCGTGGCCCCGACAATGCCCTGTTGATCCGGCTCGAGGAGCGTCCCACGATCACGGCGATCGAGGTCAACGGGAACGACAAGGTCGAGACCGAAAAACTGCAGGAAGCGCTCAAATCGATCGGCCTCGTGCAGGGGCGTGTCCTGGATCAGCGGGCGCTGGACAAGATGCAGACCGAGTTGCAGCGCGTCTACTACAGCCTGGGCCAGTACGGGGTGCAGATCGAGACCGACGTCGAGGAACTCGAGGGCAACCGCGTGTTCGTCGATATCGAGATCTACGAGGGCAAGCCGGCGTCGATTCGTCGCGTACGGATCATCGGCAACGAGGATTTCGAGGAGGACGAACTGCTCGACGAACTCGAGCTCGGGCCGGTCTCCTGGTGGCGTTTCTGGTCAAACGCCGATCAGTACTCCAAGCAGAAACTGCAGGGCGACCTCGAGCGGCTGCGCTCGTTTTACCTCGACCGGGGCTATCTCAAGTTCGCGATCGACTCCACCCAGGTGACGATCACGCCCGACAAGAAGGACATCGAGGTCGTCATCAACATCACCGAAGGCGATCGGTACACGGTCGAGGGCGTCACCTACAGCGGCAACATGCTGCTTACCGAAGAAACGCTCGATCAACTCAACCAGGTCGAGGTGGGCGAGTACTTCAACCGGCGCCAGGTGGTGGACACCAGCGAGGCGATCGGCAGCCGGATGGGCGACTACGGCTACGCCTTCGCCCGCGTCGAGCCGCGCCCCGAGATCGACGAGGCCGACAAGTCGGTCGTGGTCGACTTCAACCTGCAGCCGGGGCGTCGGGTGAGCGTGCGCCGGGTCGAGTTCAAGGGCAACTACAACACCAACGAGGTGGTCTATCGCCGCGAGATGCGGCAGATGGAGGGAAGCTGGTACGCCGGCGACAAGCTCGATCGTTCCAAGGAGCGCCTGCAGCGCCTGCCGTCCGTCCAGGAGGTCGAGCAACAGGTCAAGCCCGTGCCCGATGCGCCCGACCAGGTGGACGTCCAGTACGACATCACCGAGCAGCTTTCCGGCTCGTTGTCCGCCGGGGTGGGCTTCTCGCAGGCCGAGGGCGTGCTGTTCAACGTGGGTCTCAACCAGCCCAACTTCCTCGGGACCGGCAAGGAAGTCGGTATCAACGTCGAGCGCAGTTCCTACCGCGAGTACTATCAGTTCAATTACCGCGATCCGTACTTCACGGTTAACGGCGTCAGCCAGGGCTTCGGCCTGTTCTACCAGAAGCAGGATGGCACTGAGCTATCGCTGTCGCGCTACCTGGTGGATTCCTATGGTGGCAACATCAACTTCGGGGTTCCGCTTTCCGAGCTGACCTATGCCCAGATCGCCTTCGGCGTCGAGAGCCAGGAGATCAAGGCGACCAGCTTCTCGCCTACCTGGGTGACTGGCCCCCAAAGCGACGTGAATGACAACCCGGGTCCTGGCTTCGACGGCGAGCAGTTCTTCACCTACACCATCCGCCCTTCCTGGCGTTACGACTCGCGCAACCGTAGCCTCTTCCCCACCGCCGGCCAGTACCACAAGCTTTCGGGCACCGTCGCCGTGCCGGGCAGTGATCTGACCTACGTCAAGGGTGAATACGATGGCGAGTTCTATTTCCCGCTGACCGACACCTTCACGTTGCAAGCCCACGGCAACGTCGGTCAGATCAAGTCGTACGGGGATACCCAGGCGGAGTACAGCGGAGTGAGCGAGTACTACGACGGGGTGCCGCCTTTCCTCAACTACTTCACCGGCGGGATCCGGTCGGTGCGCGGCTATGAGGACTACTCGCTCGGCCCGCGCGACAACAACGACGATCCGATGGGCGGTACCTTCAAGGTCAACGGCGGGCTGGCCATCTATTCGCCCCTGCCGTTCCTCACCGAACAGCGTGACTCGGTCCGGATGTCACTGTTCTGGGATATCGGCAACGCCTACCGCGACGTCGAGAATTTCGAGGCAGGATCGTTGCGCCAGTCGGCCGGCCTGGGCCTGAGCTGGATATCTCCGGTCGGCCCGCTGATGTTCAGTTTCGCCCAGCCGCTGAACGACGAGCCCGGGGATCGCACGCAGCGGTTCCAGTTCTCGATCGGCGCATCGTTCTGATGCCGGCGGGGCGAAGGCCCGCTGTGGCATAATGTGTCGCCATTCAGCAGTCGGGCGCCGCCGTTTTGGCGCCCATTCGGCCCAGTCGGGCCCAGATGATTCAGGAGATGATCGCGTGATGCGCTTGGTTCAACGATTGGCCCTAATGACCGTCGCGCTGTGCGCGCCGCTGATGGTGCAAGCCGCCGCCGACGTCAAGATCGGCTTCGTCAACTCATCCGTGTTGCTCGAACAGGCGCCGCAAGCCGAACAGGCCAAGCAGAAGCTCGAGAAGGAATTTTCCTCCCGGGAAGCGGAATTGCGTCAGCTCCGCCAGGAAATCCAGACGCTTGAGGGTCGGCTCAACCGCGAAGGGGTCACGATGAGCGATTCCGATCGCAGCGAGCTCGAGCGGGAGCTCAATCGCAAGCTTCGGGACCTGCAGCGCCAGCAGAGCAATTTCCGTGACGACCTCAACCTGCGCAAGAACGAGGAACTCGGCAAGCTGCAGCGCCTGGTACTCGAAGCGATCCGCGAGGTTGCGCGCGAGAAAGGCTACGACCTGGTGCTTTCTGAGGGCGTGGTCTACTCCGCCGAGCGGGTCGAGCTGACCAAGGACGTGCTCAGCCGGCTCGAGCAGAAAGGCCGCTGATCGGTCGGTGCTGGGGTGAGGGTGAGCATTCCCGCCAGTCAAAGCGCGACCCTGGGCGACATTGCCGCCTGGCTGGACGCCGAGGTGAGCCACGAGGCCGCCACCCGGATCACGGGGGCGGCCTCGTTGGCCTCGGCCACCGGCGAGGAGATGAGCTACTACGACGGCGATCGCAAATCGGCCGTCACGGCGGCTGGAACCCGGGCCGGACTGGTGGTTACCAACGAGGCGGGGCGGGCGCTCCTGCCGGCAACCGTGCCGGTGGTGGTGGTCACCGATCCGCGTCTCGGCTTCGCTCTGGTGCTCGATCGGCTCTACGCCCGCCCGGAATCGGCGGGAGGAATTCATCCCACGGCGGTGATCGCCGCGGATGCCCTTATCGACCCGAGCGCGCAGATCGGCCCGCAGAGCGTGATCGGCGGGGGTAGCCGGGTCGAGGCAGGCGCGGAGATCGGGCCGGGCTGCGTGATCGGTCGACATGTCGTAATCGGCGCCCGTACGCGACTGATCGGGCGGGTGAGCGTGCTCGACGATAGCGTGATCGGGGCGCGTTGCGTCCTTCAGCCGGGCGTGGTGGTCGGCTCGGATGGATTCGGGCTTGTCCGGGACGGGGACGCCTGGCGTCGTGTCCCCCAGATCGGTCGGGTGTTGATCGGCGACGACGTCGACATCGGGGCGAACACGACGATCGACCGGGGGGCCCTCGATGACACGGTGATCGATGATGGTGTCAAGCTCGACAACCTGATCCAGATCGCGCACAACGTCCGCATCGGGGCTGATTCGGCGATCGCCGGTTGCGCCGGACTCGCCGGGTCGAGCGAAGTCGGTCGGCACTGCACCCTCGGTGGCGGCGTCGGGCTGGCCGGCCACCTCACCCTGACAGACAACGTTCACGTCACCGGGATGTCCATGGTCACACGGTCGATCCATCGCCCCGGAGTCTACTCGGCGGGCACGCCGCTCGACCGCAACGATCGTTGGCACCGCAACGCGGCACGCTTCAAACAACTCGACCGGTTGGCGCGCCGGGTGAAACAACTCGAAAAACAGCTCGGCGACGCGCCGACGCATGAGGAAGACTCGTGAGCGAAGACAATACCATGACCGTCCAGGAGATCATGGAGCTCCTGCCGCACCGTTATCCGTTTCTGCTGATCGATCGCGTGGTGGACTGGGCGCCGGACGAGTACCTGGTGGCGATCAAGAACGTGACCTTCAACGAACCCTTCTTCCAGGGGCATTTCCCGGTCAGGCCGATCATGCCGGGCGTGCTGGTCGCCGAGGCGATGGCGCAGGCGACCGGGGTGCTGGCCTTCCGTAGCAACGGCGGCAAGCCCAAGGACAACGCGCTGTACATGCTGGTTGGCCTCGACGACGTGTCGTTCCGCCGCATGGTCGAGCCGGGCGACCAATTGACCATCCGCGTGGAGATCAAGCGCATGGCGCGCGGCATGGGTATCTTCAACTGCGAGGCACGCGTCGGTGACGAACTTGCCGCGCGGGCGACGGTCAAGTGCGTGGCCAAGGAAGTGACCGAGTGATTCATCCGACCGCGATCATCAGCGACGAGGCCCGACTGCACGAGAGCGTGTCGGTCGGCCCCTTTGCCGTCATCGAGGGCGAGGTCGAGATCGGCGCCCACACCGTCATCGAATCGCACGCGGTCATCAAGGGGCCCTGCCGTCTCGGTGAGAACAACCACGTCTTCAGCCACGCGGTGGTCGGGGAGGTCCCCCAGGACCTGAAGTTTGCCGGCGAACGTACCTTCCTGGAGATCGGCGACCGCAACCGCATTCGCGAATTCTCCACTATCCATCGGGGTACCGGCGGCGGGGGCGGGCTGACCCGGCTCGGTTCAGACATCCTCGTGATGGCCTACGCCCATGTCGCCCATGATTGTTTGGTCGGCGACCACGTCATCCTCGCCAACGCCGCGTCTCTGGCCGGGCACGTCGAGGTCGGCGAATACGCGATCCTTGGCGGTTTCGCCGTCGCCCACCAGTTTTGCCACATCGGGCCGCACGCCTTTATCGGCGGGTTCTCCAAGGTGTCCAAGGACGTGGTGCCGTTCGTGATGGCCGATGGGGCCCGGGCACGGGCCATCGGCCTGAACAAGGAAGGGCTCAAGCGCCGCGGCTTCTCGCAGGAGACCATCACCCTGCTCAACCGCTGCTTTCGCCAGTTGGTCAAGCGCCAGGGCGACGATCTCGCCTGGACGGAATTCGAGCAGGCCGCCGAGACCGAGCCGGCGCTTGCCGAGATGCTCGACTTCATCCGCGAAAGCGACCGCGGCATCACGCGGTGATGTCGACGGGATGCGTCGCGCCCCAGCTGTTCCGTTTCCACCCCTGACCTTTCCGACACCATGACCGCTACCCATCCTGCTGAACGGATCGAGCACGACAGCCTGGGCGAGGTGCGGTTGCCCGCCGAGGCCCTCTACGGCCCGCAGACGCAGCGGGCCGTCGACAACTTCCCTGTCAGCGGTCGGCCCATGCCGGTTGCCCTCATTGACGCGCTCTGCCGCATCAAGAGCGCCTGTGCCCGCGGCAATCAGCAGATCGGTGCACTCGATGCCGGCCGCGCCGACGCGATCGTGGCCGTGGCCGGGCGGCTGGTGACGGGTCTGGCCGAGGGGCGATTCCGCGACGCCTTCCCGGTCGACGTCTACCAGACCGGTTCTGGCACCTCGAGCAACATGAACGTCAACGAGGTGATTGCCCACCTGTCCGATGACGCGGACGTGCATCCCAACGATCACGTCAACATGAGCCAGAGCTCCAACGACATGGTGCCGAGCGCCATCCGGGTGATGTCGGTCCAACGGGTCGAGAACGACATGCTTCCGGCACTGGCGCAGCTGGAGACGGTGCTGCTAGGTCGGGCCAACGAGTTGCGCGACGTGGTCAAGACCGGGCGGACGCACCTGATGGACGCCACGCCGATCCGCTTCGACCAGGTGCTCGAGGGCTTTGTGGCGCAATTGCGCGGCTGGCGGCTTGCGCTCGAACAGGCCCGCGACCGCAATCTCGCCCTGCCGTTGGGTGGCACGGCCGTGGGTACCGGCCTCAATGCCCCGCAGGGGTTCGCGGCCGCGAGTGTCGCGGCACTCAACCGGTCGCTCGGTCGCGAACAGGCATTCACGCTCATGTCGCAGCCCGCCGCCGGCATGAGCGTGCAGGACGACGCGCTCGCGCTCAGTTCGGCCCTGCGCGGGGTGGCGGTGTTCCTGCACAAGCTGGCCAACGATCTGCGCTGGATGAACAGCGGCCCGCTGGCCGGGCTGGGCGAGATCAGCCTGCCGGCGCTGCAACCGGGCAGCTCGATCATGCCGGGCAAGGTCAATCCGGTGGTGCCCGAATCCGCGGCCATGGCCGCGGTACAGATCCAGGGGCTCGATCACGCCATCGCCATGGCGGCCCAGTCGGGCAACTTCGAGCTCAACGTGATGTTTCCGCTGGTCGCGGCCAATCTCGACGAGATGATCAACTTGGCGGCGAACGCCTCTCGGCTGCTGGCCGACAAGGCGATCGCCGGTTTCACGGTCAATCACGAGCGGATCGAACGCGATCTCGCCGCCAACCCGATCCTGGTAACGGCACTCAATCCGGTGATCGGCTACGAAGCCGGCGCGGCGATTGCCAAACGGGCCTATGCCGAGGGGCGGCCCGTGATCGACGTGGCGCGCGAGATGACGGACCTCGACGAGGCGACATTGACGAACCTGCTCGATCCGCGTCGCCTCACCGGCGAGAGTTAGGCGCCCTAGCGCTTCAGCATCCCGGCGGCCAGATCGGCGAGGCGGTCGAGTGCGCCACCGGCGCCGAGCCGCGCGCGGATTTCCCCGAGCTCGGCCTTCTGGGCCTGGGTGCCACGGCGCGTCAGGAGGGTTTCGATATCGGGGGCGAGTCGCGCCGGAGTGGCGTCTTGCTGCAGGCGCTCCGGGATGGCGGCATGGCCGAGAATGATGTTGGGCAGGCCGATGTGCTCGAGATGCACCAGTCGTTTGGCAAGCTGGTAGGAGAGCGCGTTGCTGCGGTAGGCGATTACCTGCGGGGTGCCGATCAGCGCGGCCTCGAGCGTGGCCGTGCCGCTGGCGACCAGCAGCGCGTCGCTGGCAGCCATCACTCGGCGGGCACCCCCAGTGATCGTCAGCCGGTCGCGCAGGGCCGATGACGGGGCCGCGTCGTCGAGTTGCTCGCGTAGCCAGTCGGAGTCGATCGATTCGGCCCGCGCCAGCAGGAAACGCCGGGCGGGGTCGGCTTGCCGCAACCGCTCGGCGGTGGCGAGGAACACCGGCAACAGCCGACCGATTTCACTCCGACGGCTACCCGGAAGCAGGCCGATGACGGTGTCCTCTGCCGGAATGGACAGCAGGGCGCGGGCAGCCGCCCGATCGGGCGCCTCGCGCTCGATCAGGTCGAGCAACGGGTGGCCGACATGGGTCGTCGGCAGGCCGTGTGCGGCGAACAGGGGCGCCTCGAAGTCGAACAACACTGCGAGGTGGTCAGCGTAGCGTGCAAAATGCTTCGCGCGACCCGCACGCCAGGCCCAGACTTGCGGAGCGACGACGAACAGGACCGGGATGCCGCGCGCCTTGGCGGCCTTCGCCAGGCGCTGGTTGAATTCCTGGAAGTCGATCACGATGACCAGATCCGGACGCTGTTGGTCGAGTGCCTCGACCAGGGTGTTCATGGCCGCTTTGAGTCGGCCGTAATGGCGCAGGACCTCGACCAGGCCCATCACCGAGACCTGGTCCATGTCGACGATGGTGTCGATCCCGGCGGCGCGCGACTGCGCGCCGCCGAGGCCGAAGGCGGTCAGCCCCGGCATGCGTTCCGTCAGTCGCGGCATCAACTCGGCGGCGTACATGTCGCCGGAGGCCTCGCCGGCAGCGATGACGATGCGCGGTCGATCGGTGGGAGAATTCAAGCGGTCCTCGCAACACGGGAAATGGAGCAATGACGATGGGGGCGAGTATGCCGCAAGCCGACCTGTTTGACGATCTGGACGCCGTCGGCTGCTATTGCGGTGTCGACGAGGCCGGTCGCGGCCCGCTGGCGGGCCCGGTAGTGGCCGCCGCGGTGATTCTCGACCCGGCCCGGCCCATCCGGCTGCTCGACGACTCCAAGAAGCTGACCGAGTCGCGCCGCGAGGCGCTGTTCGACGAGATTTGCGCGCATGCCGCCGGTTGGGCGATTGCCGAGGCGAGCGTGGCGGAGATCGACGAGATCAATATCCTGCAGGCCTCGATGCTCGCCATGCGCCGGGCGGTGCTTGCCCTGCTCGATGCCGGCCATGGGCTCGATCGGGCGCACGTCGACGGCAACCGCTGCCCCGAGCTTCCCGTGCTGGGTCGCGCGGTGGTGGGCGGTGATGGCTCGGACCCGGCGATCGCGGCGGCCTCGATACTGGCAAAGGTTGCCCGGGACCGTCAGATCGTCGTCCTGGACGCCGAGCATCCCGGTTATGGCCTGGCCCGCCACAAGGGCTACCCGACGCCGGCCCACCTTGCGGCGCTCGCCGCGCTCGGCCCGAGCCCCATCCACCGGCGCTCGTTCGCCCCGGTCCGGCGCCTGTTGGCCTGAGTCTCGTCAGGGCCCGTCAGCCACTGTGTGCTGGCGCAGGGCGAGGAACTCGTCGTAGCGCGCCAGGAAGAGATCGGTGAGCGTGGGATCGAACTGTCGGCCACGTTCGGCGGCAAACAAATCGCGTATGCGTTCGTCGTCCCAGGCCGGCTTGTAGGGTCGCTCGAAGGAGAGGGCGTCGAACACGTCGGCGATGGCCACCACCCGCCCCTCGACGGAGATCGACTCGCCCGACAGCCCGCGCGGGTAGCCGCCCCCGTCCCAGCGTTCGTGATGTTCGTGCGCGATGGTCGCGGCCGCACGGAGCAGGGGGCGCCCCGAGGCAGCGAGAATGTCGTGGCCTCGCGAGGTATGGGTCTGCATCTCGCGGAACTCCTCGTCGCTGAGTCGCGCGGGCTTGTTGAGTATGCGGTCGGGGATCGCGACCTTGCCGACGTCGTGCAGCGGCGCGGCTCGATGGATGGTGGTGACCCGATCCTCGGTGAGTCCGGCCAGACGCGCGAGGTGACGGGCGTACGCGGCGACCCGGCCGACGTGGTCACCGGTCTCCTTGGAGCGCGCCTCGCAGAGCTCGCCGAGCAAACGTACCAGGGTCACCTGCGTGGTTTCGAGCTCGTCGTTGAGTGCGCTTATTCGTCCCAATCCGTCGTCGACCGCCCGTTCGAGATCGCTTTGAAACCGTCGTTGCAATTGATCAAAGCGCGCCTTGTACCCCTGCATGAACCAGCTGATCACCGCGAGAAAGAACAACGCAGTGAACTGACCGCCCAGCGCGATATCGCTGAAACCGATCGGCGCGACCCGGGTCCAGTGGAGGACGTAGACCCCGAGCACGGCAGTCAGGAATGCCGCGTCCCAACGCACCAGGCTCGCCGGGCGCAGCACGAGGAAGGCGGCGATGGGTGGGAACATCAGCATCCAGAGGATATCGAAGCTTTCCTGCTCGCCGAGATAGGCGAAACTGATCAGGTAGGGCATCAGCAGCGCCAGGTAGATGCGCTTGAGAAAGGCCCAGTCGCTGCGTTGGGTGGCGACGAGCAAACCGACGACGCCGAGGAACATCGCCACGTGGACCAGCGAGAACGCAGCGCGGTCGATGAACAGGTTGGCAACCGCCGACAGGCCCAACAGCGCGAGATTCAGATAAAGAAAATGGACGAATCCGCGCGTGGCGTCGGGTTCTTGGTTTGTTTGGCCTGGGGCGCGAGGCCGGTTGTCTCGGGTCATTGAAAGATAGATCGCAGGATGGCAGGCGGGGGTCCCGAAACTATATCAGGTACTCGTCGGGACGCTCGCGAGAGAGGAAGTCGCCGGGTGAGGCGCTGGCGCCGTAGGCTCCGGACTGGAGCACGGCGATCCAGTCGCCAGTGCCGAGCGTCGGCAGGGACTGTTGGCGGCCGAGGACATCGAGCGGGGTGCAGAGCGGACCGGCGAGATCGACGCGTTCGACTGCCGCCGCATCGAGCCGGTCGGCGGCCACCAGCGGCCAGTTACGCCGCAATACCGCGCCGAGGTTGCCCGACAAGGCGAGATGGTGATGCATGCCGCCGTCGCAGACCAGGAACGTCGTGCCGCGCGAGACCTTGCGATCGACCACGCGGGTGAGGTAGAGGCCGGCCCCGGCGACCAGGAACCGGCCGATTTCCAACCGGGTGGCGATGCGCTTGCCTCCGGCCTCGCCGAGCGCCGCAAGCCTCGTGGCGAGGCGAGCGAAGGCCGGGCGAAGGCGATCGATGGCCAGAGGCCGATCGCCGGGGTGGTAGGCCACGCCTAGGCCGGGGCCGATGGTCAGTTCGTCGGGGGTATAACGGCAGGCCCGCTGCCAGTCCTCGAGCAGAGCGACCCAGGCGGCCAGGGTCGACTCGATCGCCTCGACATCGAGGCTCTGCGAGCCGGCGAACAGGTGCAGGCCGACCAGGTCGATGCCGCCGGCGTCGAGCCGGTCGCGTTGGTCGAGCAGGATCGGGATCGTCTCGCTGTCGATGCCGAAGGGCCGAGAGCCGCCGCCCATGTGCATGCCCGAGCCCTTGAGGGCGAACGGCGGATTGACGCGCAGGGCGACCTGCGCCCGCCTGCCGCTCAACTGCGCCTCGGCCATGATGCGCTCTATTTCGCCGACCGATTCGGCATTGATGGTCACATCGTGGTCGATCGCGTAGCGCAACTCGGCGCGCGACTTTGCCGGCCCGGCGATCGAGAGGTGCTGGCCGGCGCTCGAGACCTCATAGGCCAGCTGCATCTCAGCGAGCGAGGCGCAGTCGAAGCCCTCGATTCCCTCCACCCCGGCTGCCAGGTGGCGGACTAATGGCGGGAAGGGGTTGGCCTTGATCGCGTAGTGGATGCCCAGCGAGTCGGGGAGTGCCGCCCGCAACCCGGCGAGCGCCGCGTCGAGGCAGCGGCGGTTGTAGACGTAGGCCGGGGTTCGGGGCAGTCGCGCCGATAGCGGCTGGCCGTCGATCGAAAGCTGGCCGTTCTCCCGGCCCCAGCACTCGGCCAGGGGGCCCAGGCTGCGCTCGAGGATCGCCTCGCCGCTCGCCGGATCGAGTGAGTCGCGCGTCGCCATGGTCAGGGCCTCTCGGTTGCGGACAGGGCGCGACGATCGAACTTGCCGTTCGCCGAGCGTGGCAGCGCGGTGTGGACGACGATCGCGGCCGGTTGCTGGTAGGGCGCCAGGTGCGCTCGCAGGTAGCGCCGTAGCGATTCGAGGTCCGCCGCCTCGGGGGCGACGTGCAAGACCAGTCGCTGGTTGCCGCCCTCGGGGTCGGGCTCGCCGAGCGCCACGGCCTCCTCGACCCCCGGGGCGGCGTGGGCCACCGACTCGACTTCCTCGGGGCTGATGCGAAAACCGGCGACCTTTATCTGCTGGTCGAGCCGACCGTGAAAGTACAGCCTGCCGGCCTCGTCCATGCTCACCCGGTCACCACTGAATACCACCCGTTCGGCCGATTTATCGGGCCAGTCGGGCGGCGGGGCGCGAAAGCGCTTGGCTGTGGCCTCCGGCTCGTTGACATAGCCCTGGGCCACCAGTGGGCCACCCTGTACCAGTTCACCCGGCTGGCCCGGTTGGCCCGGTTGGCCCGCACCCAGCAAGCGGCCATCGGCATCGACCACGCCAATGGTCGTGCCGGCCAAAGGGTAGCCGATCGAGTCGGGGTGGGCATCGACCTCCTCGGGCGGCAGGAAGGTGGCGCGGAAGGCCTCGGTCAGGCCATACATCAGGAACAGCTCCGTGGCCGGGCGTGCTTGGCGCAGCCGTCGGACCGCCGTGACCGGCAGGCTCCCGCCGGAGTGGGTCAGCACGCGCAGCCTGGGCGCTTCGGTCAGCCAGGGCTGGCGGGACAATGGCAGCAGCAGGCCCGGCGTGCCCGCGAGCACCGTCGCCGACTCGCGCAGCAGGGGGCGTTTCAGGTCGGCGGGCAGCAGGTAGTCGTCGAGGTAGACCGCCGCACCGACCGACAGCCCCGTGGTGACCTGCGAGAAACCGTAGTCGAAGGCCAGCGGCAGGATGGCGGCGATCACGTCATCCGGGCGCAAACCGAGGTAATCGGCGACCAGCCGCGTGCCCGCGTCGAGGTTGCCCTCGCTGATCATCACGCCCTTGGGCAGGCCGGTGCTGCCCGAGGTGAAGAACAGCATCGCCAGTCGATCCGGATTCGGCCGCGGCGCGTCGCGTGGTTCGGGCGGCAAGTCGAGCGCCGCCGGTTCGGACAACGGACGGGGCTTCGCGGTGCCGGCAGGCCACCAGCCCCAGGGTGCGTCGATGCCGCTTGGACCATATTGCGTCAGCCGGGGGCGGTCGGCGAGCAGGCCACGCGCCTCGCAGCGGGCGAGCTGGTGGTCGACCTGTTCTGGCCGGAGCCCGGGATGGGCCGGGGCGGGGACGATGTCCTCGGCGAGCATGGCCAAGAGCCAGACGACCGTGTCGACCGACTTGCCCGCCCAGATCACCACCCGATCGCCGGCGGCGAGATCAAGTCCGGCGAGTGCCCGCCGAGCCCCCTGCAGTCGGCCGGCCAGCCCGGCATAGTCCAGCCACTGCTGTCGGTCGCCCAGGGCGTGCGCCTGCGGGCGGGTCCGGGCCTGCCGGTCGATGGCGGATATGAGGTCGATGGGCATGGACGGCTGGTCTTGGGCAGTGTCCCGATCGGACAGGTATACTCTGCGGTCTTTGGCGTGTCGCGGCGGTCTTTGGCAGCGCACCCGCCCGGCCAGCGCCCGCAGTCTGGTGCGACGGCCAGTGACCGTCAGCTGGGCGCGAGCGGCGCAGTTTATCATGGCCCCGCGGTCGACCGCGTGCGTCGTGGCCGCGGCTGTGCCGCGGCGATCATCAGTTTTTGCAACGGCCAGTTTTTGGAACCACAGGTATGGCAGGCAACACCTTCGGCACCCTGTTTCGGGTCACGACCTTCGGCGAATCCCACGGCCCGGCACTGGGCGCGATCGTCGACGGCTGCCCGCCGGGACTCGCGCTCACCGAGGCCGACCTGCAGGCCGATCTCGATCGGCGTCGGCCGGGCACCTCACGGCACACCACGCAGCGCCGCGAGCCCGATCGGGTGCGCATCCTCTCCGGTGTGTTCGAGGGCGAGACCACCGGCACGCCGATCGGCTTGCTGATCGAGAACGTTGACCAGCGCTCCAAGGACTACTCCAAGATCGCCGAGCAGTTCCGCCCGGGGCACGCCGACTACAGCTACCGGCAGAAGTACGGCGTGCGCGACTACCGAGGCGGCGGCCGTTCCTCGGCCCGCGAGACGGCGATGCGGGTGGCCGCGGGCGCGATCGCCAAGAAATGGCTGGCCGAAAACCATGGCGTGACCGTGCGCGGTCATCTCTCGCAACTCGGCCCCATTGCCCTGACCGAGGGCTGCTTCGACTGGACCGCGGTCGGCGAGAACCCGTTCTTCTGGCCCTGCACCGACCAGGTGGCCGAGCTCGAGACCTTCATGGACGAGCTGCGTCGCTCCGGCGACTCGGTGGGCGCGAAGGTGACCGTGCGGGCCGAAGGCTGCCCGCCGGGCTGGGGCGAGCCGGTGTTCGACCGGCTGGACGCCGACATCGCCCACGCGCTGATGGGTATCAACGCGGTCAAGGGCGTGGAGATCGGTGACGGTTTCGACTGCGTGGCCGCCCGCGGCACCCAGTTCCGCGACGAGATCACGCCGGAGGGCTTTCTCTCCAATCACGCCGGCGGCGTGCTCGGCGGGATCTCCAGCGGCCAGGACATCGTCGCGCACCTGGCCTTGAAGCCCACCTCAAGTATCCGACTGCCCGGCCAGAGCGTCGACCGGCAGGGCGAGGCGACCGAGGTCGTGACCACCGGGCGCCACGATCCCTGCGTGGGTATCCGCGCCACGCCGATCGCCGAGGCGATGCTCGCCCTGACCTTGATCGATCACGCCTTGCGCCAGCGGGGCCAGTGCGGTGACCTTACGACCGACACGCCCACGATTCCCGCCGGAAAAGGCTCGACGCCCGGGCAATGAGCGCCCCACGGGCAGGACAGGGCGAGGGGGCCGACCTCAACCCGATCCGGCTGGGGTATTTCGCCTTCTTTCTCGGGCTCGGCATCTACCTGCCGTACTTCAGCCCCTATCTGATCGAGCAGGGCTTTACGCCCGACACCGTCGGCACGATGCTCGCGATGGTGATGGCCGCCAAACTGGTCGCCCCGCCCCTGCTCGGCTGGCTGGTGGATCACAGTGGTCGGCTGATCGTATGGCTGATCGCCGCCGCGGTGATCAGTGGCCTGCTGGCGATCGGTCTCGGGGTGTTGGGCGGGCTTGGGGCCGGCCAAGTTAGCCTGGTCGGCTGGATGGTGTTGCTCGTGCTGTTCGGCTTTTTCTGGCAGCCGCTGCTCTCGCAGCTGGACGTTGCGGCACTGCGGCTGACCGGGCCCGCTCCCGAGCGGTACCCGGCACTGCGTGCCTGGGGCTCGATCGGTTTCATCGTGGCCTCGGTTGGTCTGGGGGCCGTGATCGACCGCGTCGGCCTCGACGCGGTGCCCTGGCTGATGGCCGTGGCGCTGGCCGCGCTGGCCCTGGTGCTCCGCCGGGTGCCCGAGCCCGGGGTCCCGCGCGAGACCGGCGCCCTGCCGGTCTCGATCCGCGCTCGTCTCCGTGATCCGGCGATGCTGGGCTTCTTCGCCGGCTCGTTCCTGATCAATCTCTCCCACGGCGTCTACTACGCGTTCTTTTCCGTGCATCTGGCCGATCTCGGCTATTCGGCGACGGCCATCGGCCTGCTGTGGGCGTTGGGCGTGATCGCCGAGATCGCCCTGTTCTTCCTCCTGCCGAGACTGCGAAATCGCTTCGCGCCGCTGTTCCTGATGTTGCTGGCCATCGCCTTGATGGCGCTGCGCTGGTTGCTGATCGGCTACCAGGCCGAGGTGTTTGGCTGGCTGTTGTTCGCCCAGTTGCTGCACGCGGCCAGTTTCGGGCTGACTCACGCGGTCGGCATCTGGGTCATCGATCACCAGTTTCCCGGCCGGGCGCACGCCCGCGGCCAGGCGATCCTGTCAGCAATCAGTTACGGCGGGGGAGCGGCGCTCGGCCTGTACCTCGCCGGCTTGCTCTGGGGTAGAGTGGAGCCCGGGATGGCCTTCGCCGCGATGACCGTTGCGAGCCTGCTTGCCTTCGTCCTGATGGTCGTCAGCAGGCGGGTGGTGCGCTGGTCGCCCGGCGAGCGCGAGGCCGGCCCGTGAGACCGTACCCGTCACCCACTCCCCGCTGTAACCCCGAGGAGCGTCTCCACGCCGTGAGCCCGTCGTCCGTCAGCCTCAACGAGTGCCCCGCGAGTGTGGCCGCGGCCGACTGGTACCGAGGCCCGGTCGGTCGGCTGGTAGCCGCCGACCTGGTTGCCTTGCTCGCGAGGCGCGCCGAGACGGCCTTCGGGTACCACGCGCTGATCCTGGGCGAAGCAGGGGTCGAGTTCGAGTCACGCTTCGACTGGCATCGGCAGTTGCGCATCGGTCATCACGTGCTTGCCGGCCCACCGGGTGGCCCGCCGGGATCGCGGTTGAGCGTGGACCTCGATGCCCTGCCGATCGAGAGCGAAGCGGCCGATCTGGTGATCGCCTTGCACGTGCTCGAGGACCGGCGCAACCCGCACGAGATCCTGCGCGAGATTGATCGCAGTCTGCGCCCCGAGGGACGGCTGCTGCTGGTAGGGGTCAACCCGGCGAGCCTGCTCCACCTGAGCGCGCGATTCTGGCCCCGTGGTTGGCTCCGTTGCCACGCACCACTGGCCTTGGGGCATCATCATCCGGCCTGGCGGGTGGTCGACTGGTTGCGGGTACTTGGTTACCGCATCGAGGCGATCGAGCCGATCGGCGGCGTGGCGCCCTGGTGCCGCGAACGCAGCTACCGGCGCTGCGAGCGCATGCGACGGATCAGCGGCGACTGGGCCTGGTTTCTCAACGGCCTTTACGTCATCGATGCCACCCGTCGGGTCCTCCGGCCCAGCCGGCCCAAGCCGGCCTTTCGGCTGCCCTCACTGGTGGGGCAACCTGTCCGCGGCGAGGTCGCGGGCTTTCGTCGTCAGACCCTCGGTCAGCCGTCCCGCGATGCCCAGAGATAAGTCAGAGACCATGCCGCCACGCGATTCTTCTGCCGACTCCCGGCGCAAGCTCGTCCACGCCTGGACCGACGGCGGTTGCCGCGGCAATCCCGGTCCGGGCGGCTGGGGCGCCGTACTGCGTTTCGGCGAACACGAGCGCGATCTCTGGGGCGCGGATACCGAGACGACCAACAACCGCATGGAACTGACCGCGGCGATCGAGGCACTCGAGGCGCTCAAGGAGCCCTGCGAGGTACACCTGACCACCGATTCGCAGTACGTGCGCCAGGGCATCACCGAGTGGATCCACAACTGGCGTCGGCGCAACTGGCGCACCGCCGCCGGCAAGCCGGTCAAGAACGCCGAGCTCTGGAAGCGCCTCGAGCAGGCCGCCAACCGCCACGACGTGCACTGGCACTGGACCCGCGGCCACGTCGGCCATCCGGAAAACGAACGTGCCGATCAGCTCGCCAACCGCGCCATGGACGAGGCGGCCGGCGGCTGACCGCAGACCCTCCCTGAGGAAACTCTGCACGAATCGATAGTGTCTCTGCGGGACCGCCAAGGGTCCAGGTGCAAGGCGCGTCGCGCGGTGAATGACCGTCGCCATTCGCACACGCGGCAACGCCGCAGATGGGCCCTTGGCGGCCCGCCCGGACGGGGCTCGCGGATTTGCCCGCACTCGGCGTTGCCGTCCCTTGACGGGCA
>JAFGUH010000139.1 GCA_016938615.1 Halothiobacillaceae bacterium
GGCCAGACGGTCATCAAGGGCATGGGCGAGCTGCACCTCGACATCATCGTCGATCGCATGCGCCGCGAGTTCAAGGTCGACGCCAACGTCGGCGCCCCGCAGGTCGCCTATCGCGAGACCATCACCCGCCGCGCCGAGATCGACTACACCCACAAAAAGCAGACCGGCGGTTCGGGCCAGTTCGCCCGCATCAAGCTGGTGTTCGAGCCGCAGGAGGCGGGCGAAGGCTTCGTCTTCGACAACGCCATCACCGGCGGCGCGGTGCCGAAGGAGTTCATCCCCGGCGTCGAAAAGGGCCTGGTGTCGGCCATGGAGACCGGCGTGCTGGCCGGCTTCCCGATGATCGACTTCAAGGTCTCCCTGATCGACGGTGCCAGCCACGATGTGGACTCCAGCGTTCTCGCCTTCGAGATCGCGACCCGCGCGGCCTTCCGCGAGGGTGTGCCGAAGGCCGGCCCGGTGCTGCTGGAGCCGATGATGAAGGTCGAGGTGGTGACCCCGGAAGAGTACATGGGCGATATCATCGGCGACCTGAACAGCCGGCGCGGCAACGTGCAGGGCATGGACAACCGCGGCAATGCCCAGGTGATCAACGCCATGGTGCCGCTGGCCAACATGTTCGGCTACGTCAACAACCTGCGCTCCATGAGCCAGGGCCGCGCCCAGTACACGATGCATTTTGACCACTACGAGAAGGTGCCGCAGGCGGTGGCCGACGAAGTGGTCTCCAAGTTGGCCTGAAGTTAGGCCCGAGATAACAGCCAAGACGAGCAGACAAGCCGAGTTACGGAGAAGTACGACCGATGGCCAAGGAAAAGTTTGAGCGGACGAAGCCGCACTGCAACATTGGGACGATTGGGCACGTCGACCACGGTAAGACGACGCTGACGGCGGCGATTACGAAGGTCTTGGCGGAGACGGGCGGGGCGACGTTTTCGGCCTACGACATGATCGACAAGGCGCCTGAGGAGAAGGCGCGGGGGATCACGATTTCGACGGCGCACGTTGAGTACGAGACGGAGAAGCGCCACTACGCGCACGTGGACTGCCCGGGTCACGCGGACTACGTGAAGAACATGATCACGGGCGCGGCGCAGATGGACGGGGCGATCCTGGTGGTTTCGGCGGCGGACGGCCCGATGCCGCAGACGCGCGAGCACATTCTGCTGGCGCGCCAGGTGGGTGTTCCGGCGATTGTGGTTTTCATGAACAAGGTCGACCAGGTCGACGACGAGGAGCTTCTGGAGCTTGTCGAGCTTGAGATCCGCGAGTTGCTGTCGTCCTACGACTTCCCGGGCGACGACATTCCGATCATCAAGGGCTCTGCGCTGGCGGCGCTGGAGGACGGCGACGCGGCGATCGGCAAGGACGCGATCCTGAAGCTGATGGAAGCGGTTGACGACTACGTGCCGCAGCCGGACCGCCCGAAGGACAAGCCGTTCCTGATGCCGATCGAGGACGTTTTCTCGATCTCGGGCCGCGGCACGGTGGTTACGGGCCGTGTCGAGAGCGGCATCGTGAAGGTCGGCGACGAGGTTGAGATCGTCGGCATCCGGGCGACGCAGAAGACGACCTGCACGGGTGTGGAGATGTTCCGCAAGCTGCTTGATTCGGGCGAGGCGGGTGACAACATCGGCGCGCTGCTGCGCGGCGTGGGCCGCGAGGACGTGGAGCGCGGCCAGGTCCTGGCCAAGCCGGGAACGATTACCCCGCACACGAACTTCACGGCCGAGGCCTACATCCTGACCAAGGAAGAGGGCGGCCGCCACACGCCGTTCTTCACCAACTACCGCCCGCAGTTCTACTTCCGCACGACGGACGTGAC
>JAFGUH010000140.1 GCA_016938615.1 Halothiobacillaceae bacterium
AGTCCTGATCAACATCACCCCGCAGGAGACCCGCATCGCGATGGTCGAGAACGGGGTGCTCCAGGAGATCAACATCGAGCGTTCGCGCTCGCGCGGCATGGTGGGCAACATCTATCGTGGCCGCGTGACCCGCGTGCTACCGGGCATGGAAGCGGCATTTATCGACATCGGCGAAGAGCGTGCCGCCTTTCTGCACGTCTCGGACGTCGAGTTGAAACTCGACGACTCGGACCCCGAGATGGAATCGGCGCCTCCGTCGATCGAGACCCTGTTGCGTACGGGGCAGAACGTCCTGGTGCAGGTCATAAAGGATCCGATCGGCAGCAAGGGTGCGCGCCTGACCACCGAAATCACGATCCCGTCGCGCTACCTGGTCTACGTGCCCAACGGTCGCAACATCGGCGTGTCCAGTCGCATCGAGGACAAGACCGAGCGCGACCGGCTCAAGACGGCGTTGGCCGACATCATCCTCGACGAGGAGGGCGCACTCGAGGGCGTCGGCGGTCTGATACTGCGCACCGCGGCCGAAGGGGTGGACGGCGAGCAACTGCGCCACGACTACCGCTTCCTGCGTCGGCTTTGGGGCAATCTCGTCGAGCGACGCCAGCAGATGACCGACCCGGGCCTGGTCTACGAGGACCTGCCCCTGGCGCTGCGCACCTTGCGCGACACCCTCGGCCAGTTCGTCGAGAAGATCCGCATCGACTCGCGCGAGACCTATCACCGTGCGATCGCCTTCGCCGAGGAGATGGTCCCGGACATTCTGCCGATCGTCGAGCACTATCCCGGCGAGCGGCCGATCTTCGAGCTGCACAACATCGAGGAAGAGATCCAGCGCGCGCTGGAAAAGCGCGTGGCGCTCAAGTCCGGCGGCTACATCGTCATCGACCAGACCGAGGCGATGACCACCATCGACGTCAACACCGGTGCCTTCGTCGGCCACAAGACGCTCGAGGAGACGATCTTCAAGACCAATCTCGAGGCGGCCGCCTCGATCGCGCGTCAGCTGCGCCTGCGCAACCTCGGCGGGATCATCATCATCGACTTCATCGACATGGCCGAGCCCGAGCACCGGGTCCAGGTGCACCAGGCGCTCAACCGGGCACTGGAGCGCGACCACGCCCGGACCAAGGTCTGCGACGTCTCCAGCCTGGGGCTGGTGGAGATGACGAGAAAGCGCACCCGCGAATCGCTCGAACACGTGCTTTGCGACACCTGCCCGATCTGCGCTGGTCGCGGGTCGGTCAAGACCGCCGAGACCGTCTGCTACGAGATCTTCCGTGAAGTGACCCGGGATGCACGACAGTATCAACCCAAGTCGATGCTGGTGATCGCGAGCGCGTCGGTGATCGACCGTTTGCGGGAGGAGGATTCCACCTCGCTGGCCGAGTTGCAGGAGTTCACCGGTGTGCCGTTGAAACTTCAGATCGACCTTCACTACCAGCCTGAGCAGTACGATATTGTCCTGATGTGATCGGGTATCGTTGGGGAGCCGTGCCGGTGAAGGGAGTGGCCAGCTGATGGGGACGGGCGAGGCGAGACGCGAGCGCTGGCTGCGGTTGGCGCTTCGTCGTCTGCTGTTGGTGGCGGCGGTATCGTTGGTTCTCGTCGCGGCACTGAGCGCCGCGTCGAGAGCCCTGTTGCCCGTTCTGGAGCGCTATCAGCCCGACTTCGAGGCGATCGTCAGCGAGCAACTCGACGTTCCGGTGCGCTTCGGCAGTGTCGATCTGCGCTGGCAGGGTTATCAACCGCAGGTGATCCTTCGCGGCGTGCGGGTCGACGGCGGCCCGCGGGCAGACTCGCTCAGCGTCGGACTGGCGTGGTGGCGCAGCCTGATCGAGAGACGCCTGGTGGCCGACAAGATCACGCTGGACTCCCCGCGCTTCACCCTGATTCGCGGGCCGGACGGATGGTCGGTCGCCGACCTGGCGCTCGATCCGGGCCCGGGGGTAACAGGCCAGCAGATATCCTGGGCGCAGATAGAGGACCAGCTCGGGCGACTGGGGCATCTGTCGGTTCGCGATGCCGAGGTCGACTTTCGTGCGCCCGATGGCCGGACCGACCGGCTCGCCTTCAGCCTGGCCGCGAAACTCGAACGCAACGAGTGGCACGCCTCCGGCACGGCCACCCTCGATGGCATCAGCGACCAGCCGATGCAGTTCGCCGGCGAGGGGCGTTTCGGCGAACACAGCGATGTATCCCTGTTCGTGCGCGTCGACGACTGGCGCCTGCCCGAGGTGCAGCGCACACTGGCCCGCTATGGTGGTCCGGGGGTGCGTCGCACCCTGGGCGGGTGCCCGGATCGCGACGGGATGTCGTGTGATTTCGGTATGCCACGAGTGGATTCGGGCACCGTCAACGGCCGCCTCTGGTTGAACTGGCGGAACAGTCGCCTCGAAGCCCTGACCCTGCAGGCGGACGTCCGCGATCTGGCGGTGACGCGCGAGTCCTTTCTCGGCGGGCCATCGGAGCAGGCGGCGCTGAAGACGGTAGCCACCACGTTGGCGTGGCGCCGAGTCGCGGATGGCTGGGACCTGGACGCGGAGTCGATCCGCATCCGTCCGGTGGACGGCGACCCGTTGCCCACCGATTTCGTCCGTCTCAAGCAACGCGGCGAGGAGCTGCGATTCGCCACCAACCATGCCGATCTCGGCCAACTGGCCGTCTGGCTGGCGGCCGCACCGCTGCCGGGCGATTTTCTCGAATTGCTCGATCGGAACGTGCCGCGGGGCCAGGCGAGCCATGTGCGCTTGCGTTTCGACGGCGGACGCCTGACGGAAGGGTTTCTCGACCTCAAGAACTTCGGCAATACCACCGGGGTGCCGCTCCGACCGGTGGTCGGTACGCAGTCGGGCGAGGGTGGCGCGGATCTCACCCTATACCGGCAACCGGGCGGCTGGCTTGCCGAGATCGACCAGCGCGATCTGATCCTCGCCGTGCCCGGCATGTTCCGCGAGCCGATCCCCATCGATCACATCAAGGGGCGTCTGTACTGGTTCGATCGCGATGGCCTGGCGCTCTACAGCCCCGGTCTGGTGGTCGCGTCCGACGGCCTGGACCTTGACGGGCGTTTCTACTATCGAGCCTCTGATCGGGCTGCGGGGTACCTGGACGTCGAGGCCCAGTTTTCCCTGGACGATACCCGCAAGGCGCCGGGCTATCTGCCGCGTCACGTGATCGATCGGGAAACGCTCGCCTGGCTCGACCGCGCGCTGGAGGGCGAGGGCGCCCAGGGTCGGGTCGATACGGGTCGTTTTGTCTTTCACGGCGACCCCGAGCGCGCGCCGTTCGTCCAGGGTGGGGGTTACTTCTCGGTGGTGTTCGATTTCGCCGACGTGACGCTGCCTTATCGACCAGGCTGGCCGCTGTTGACCGACGCGGATGGCCACATGGCGTTCGTCAATCAGCAGTATCACGTCGAAATCACCGAGGGCTCGCTGGGGGAGCTTGCGGTGGACGGTTCGCGGGTGAGCATTTTCGACCTCGACGAGCCCAAGCTGCAGATTGCCGTCGCTCGGCCGGCACCGCTCGGCGGCGTGATCACCACCCTCGAGCAGACACCACTGGTGGGCGACTCCGCCTTCGATTGGCTCGCCGCGGAGGGGCCGGGCCGGCTCGATCTGGACGTGCTGATCGGGCTGAGCGACGACGCGCCCCCCCCGAGCGTCTCCGGCCAGTACACCTTCGGCGGCAACCGGCTGTCGGTCGCCGACGAGCGGCTGGTCGTCGAGGATCTCGCCGGTAAGCTGCGGTTCACCGGCACGCGCTTTACCGCCGACAATCTCGCCGGGACGTTCCTTGGCCGCGCCTTCCGCGCCCAGGTCGCACCTCGCGACGGCGCCGCCACCCGGATTCGCGCCCAGACCCGGCTGTCCGCCGCCGGGGTGCAGTCGGTGATCGGCCCGACAGGCGCCACGCCGATCGGCTCGGCGGTCTTCGACTCGATCGACGGGGTCACGGACGTGGACCTGCAGGTCGACGTCCCGCACGGCGCATCAACGGTGGACGTGCGCGTCGACAGCCGGCTGGCCGGTTGGCAGAGTGCCTTGCCCGCACCATTCGACAAGCCCGCGGGGCGCGAGTGGCCGCTGCGGGTGGATCTGTCACTCGCCTCCGGTGCTCTCGACGCCCTTTCCGCCCGTCTCGAGACCGGCGACACCTGGCGTGCCGACCTCGACTTCGCCCCCGACGGGCAATTGGCAAGTAGCCGCGTCGGTAACCGCGATATCCCCGCCGATGTGGCGGCATCAGGGCAGCCGGCGGCACATCGCGTCGGTCTTCGGCTCGACAGCCTGGCGCTCGGGCCATGGCTGGAGTGGTGGGCCTCGATCGAGGCGGCGGACATCGAGGCCCGAGCCTCTGCAAAGGGGCCGAGCGAGTCGATCGCCGGGAGACTGTGGCTCGATGCTCGGCTCGGCCGCCTGCGTCTGGGCGACTGGTGGATGGAGGGCGTCAGCCTCGGGTTCTCGCCGCGGGACGACGGCTGGTGGCTGGGCGTTTCCGGGGACGAGAATCGCGGTGAACTGCGGTTGAGCGACAAGGACGCGAACTCACCTGGCAAGCTCGAGGGTCGATTCGATCGGCTGCGCCTTCATCGCCGCGATACGGCGTCGACGGCCGAGAGCTCGCCTGCGGTGGCCTGGGACCTGGCGGCACTGCCGAGTGCCGACTTGTCCGTCGCCGACCTCCATGTCGACGACATGATCCTTGGGCAGTTGGCCCTCTCGGCCAAGCTCTCGACCCAGCTCACGGCTCAGCCGGACGACGGCGATTATCGTATCGATAGGATCGACTGGCGGCCGGTGCCGACGTTGTCGGTGACCGGTAGTGGTCGCATCGAGAATGGCGTGGGCGCCGGCCCCGAGGGTCAGCAGACCCAGCTGTCACTGACCCTTGAGGGTGACGACGTCGGCCAGGCGATCTCGGCCATCCATGGCGATTCGCCCATCCAGGGCGGCAGCATCAAGGAAGGCGCCCTTTCGATTTCCTGGCCGGGTAGTCCCAGCAGTTTCGCCGTGTCCCGGGTGGCCGGACATGGACAGTTCACCCTCGAGGAGGGCCAGCTGCGGGGTATCGACCCGGGGGCCGGGCGGCTGGTGGGGTTGATGAGCCTGGGTGCGCTGACTGACCGCCTGCGTCTCGATTTCCGCGACGTCACCCGCGAGGGCCTGTATTTCGAGAGCCTGGCCGGGCGATGGCATCTGGATCGGGGGCGGTTGACCGTCGACGCACTGAACCTGACCAACCCGTCGTTGCGCGCTTTTATCGACGGAAATATCGATCTGGTGGATCGGCGTCTCGATCTGGTCGCCCGCGTGTACGCCGATTTCGGCATGCTGTTGCCGCTGATCGGTACGGTTGCCGGCGGACCGCTGGTGGGCGGCGCGGTTCTGGCCATACAGGAAACCGTCAAGCAACTCGACCAGGCGACCGAGCCTTCGGTCACCTACCATATTGGCGGGTCGTTCGATGCCCCCGAAGTGTTGCGGGTCGAGGTCCCCGCGCCAGCCGGAGGAAGCAGCAATGGGTGATGCACAGCCTGCGATCGCGGTGATCCAGATGAACGGGCGGTCGGAGTGGAAGGCCAACCGGCCACTAGTCGAACGCCTGGTGGGCGAGGCGGCCGAGCGTGGTGCCTGTCTGGCCGTGTTGCCGGAGAACCTCCTGGCGATGCCGGCCGATCCCCGCGAACTGGTGACCATGGCCGGGCGCGACACGCCGGGGGCGATCGATGCGTTGCGGGAGTTGGCTGACCGATACGGGATCTGGCTCGTGGCCGGTACCCTGCCGGTCTTGCCGGGTGACGATCCCGCGGCCAGACGCGTCGCCTCTCGCAGTCTCGTGATCGATGCGCACGGCGAGGTCGTGGCCGCCTACGACAAGATGCACCTGTTCGACGTCGAGCTGGAGGGCGGCGAGAGCTATCGGGAGTCCGCTATCTTCGTCGCTGGGGACCGGGCGGTGACCGTCGATACCCCGGCCGGACGGCTGGGGATGGCGACCTGTTTCGATCTGCGCTTTCCGGAATTGTTCGCCCGGCTCGCTCGCGACGGGGCAGACTGGTTCTGCCTGCCGTCCGCGTTCACGCGCGCTACGGGCCAGGCTCACTGGCACGTGTTGGCACGGGCGCGTGCGGTGGAAAACAGCGCCTGGGTTGTCGCCGCCACGCAGGTGGGGCGACACGCCGACGGGCGTGAAACGTTCGGGCACAGCCTCGTGGTCGACCCCTGGGGGCAGGTGCTGGTCGATGCCGGCGAGATGCCCGATTGCCTGCATCTGGCCCGTCTGGACCACGATTGGCTCGCCGGCCTACGCGAGCGCTTCCCGGTCCGGCGTCTGCATCGTCGGGATCTCTTCCCCGGCTGCAGCTGAGTGGGTGAGGGCACCGGCCTCGCGCCCATGGCGCAAAATGCCCTTGGCCTTTACCATGGGACGCTTGGGAACCTCTGCACGAATCGATGGTGTCTCTGGCTCGCGGGGTTGCCCGCAATCAAGGCGCCGGCTCGAAGACGGGCCCAAGGTAATAACTCGGGCCCGTCGAGAGATGGCTTTGCGGCACGCGGGCAAACCCGCGAGCCCCGTCCGGGCGGGCCGCCAAGGGCCCATCTGCGGCGTTGCAGCCCTTGTAAAGGGCGACTCCCTTCACGACGGACTTCGCCTTGCATCTTGACCCTTGGCGGTCCCGCTTCAGACACCATCGATTCGTGCAGAGGTTCCCTTGCCAGCGCGTGGCCGACGCGAGTTGAACGCGTGGCTCACGGCTGCCGGGCCGACATGCACCGATCGGCTCGATCAAGCCCGATCCGACACCCGCTCACGGACTAGTTGAACGACCATGACAGTACAGACCGACGACCTGCGTATCGCGGAGATCCACCAGCTGACCCCGCCGGAAGTGTTCCGGGATCAGCACGTCCTGACCGAGCAGGGGGCCCAAACCGTGGATCAGGCCCGCCGGACGATCCAGCACATCCTCGACCGTCGCGACGACCGTCTGATGGTGGTCATGGGGCCGTGCTCGATCCACGACGTCGACGCCGCGCGCGAGTACGCCGCCCGCCTGCGCGAACTGGCCGACGAGGTCCGGGAGGACGTCTTCCTGGTGATGCGTGTCTACTTCGAAAAGCCGCGCACCACCGTCGGCTGGAAGGGGTTGATCAACGACCCGGACCTCGACGGCAGCTTCAACATCAACAAGGGGCTGGGTGTGGCCCGCCATCTGCTGGTCGACCTGGCCGACATGGGCGTGCCCACCGCGACCGAATACCTCGACCTGATCAGCCCGCAATACATCTCGGATTCGATCAGCTGGGGTGCGATCGGCGCGCGGACCACCGAGTCCCAGGTCCACCGTGAACTCGCGTCCGGCCTGTCCTGCCCGGTGGGCTTCAAGAACGGGACCGACGGTGGCCTGCGGGTCGCGCTCGACGCGATCCGCGCCTCGGCCCGCCCCCACCACTTCCTCTCGGTGACCAAGGCCGGTCGGTCGGCTATCTTCGCCACCAGCGGCAACCCGGACTGCCACATCATCCTTCGCGGTGGCCGGACCACCAACTACGATGCCGCCAGCGTCAGCGAGGCCCTCGAGCAATTGCGGCAGGCCGAAATGCCCGAGCGGCTGATGGTCGATTTCTCGCACGCCAACAGCCAGAAGCAGCATGCCCGGCAGATACAGGTGGCCGAGGACGTCGCCGCGCAGGTCGCCGGCGGCAACGCGGGCATTGTCGGCGCGATGATCGAAAGCCATCTTGTCGCCGGTCGCCAGGACGTGGTGTCCGGCAAGTCGCTCAACTACGGCCAGAGCATCACCGATGCCTGCATTGGCTGGGACGATAGTCGCGAGGTCATCCATCGACTCGCCGAAGCGGTCCGAATCCGCCGAGCCGGTGGTGGGGTGCTCGAGGAGCTTTCTGACAATGGCTGATCGCCAACATGCCCGGCGCGCGGTTTTTGCCGGGGGTTTTGCCGGGGTTTTTACCAGGGTTTTTACCAGGGTTTTCCTTGCGGCTGGATTGCTGGTCGTCGGGGGCGCGGCGTTCGGCGCCGACCGTGCCAATCCGGACGTCGAGACGCTGATCGCCGGAACCGACGACCATGCCATGCCGATCGATCGATTGACCGTCGCCCCGAGCGGGGCCTGGGTGACCCGCACCCTCTCGGCCGACGAGCTTGTCCAGGCGGTGGGTGGGAGCACCGGGGGCACGGTCGGGCTGCGGGTGGAAGGCGATCAGACGGTCCGTCGCGTCTGGGTGCTCGGTCTGCCGGCCGGGCTCGACGGCAACTCGCTGCGCGTGTCGGGGAGCCGGGTGGATACCGAGGCGGGGGTGCGCGTCGAGCGGGAGACCGTAAGCGAAAGCCCTCGTTATCAGCGGCTGGATCGTCGGCTTGCCGAGGTCGAGGCGGAGGCCCGCGCGGTTGCGGTCGCCGTGGAGGAAAACGCGTTGCGCCGAGGAATCGCGCGTGATCAGCTGGCATCCCTGGTGCCGGGAGAAGCCACACTTTCGGCGCTTTGGCGCGATGACGGCCCGGTAGCCGACCTGATGACGCGCTTGAGCCAGGCGCGGGTCGACCTGATCGAGCGCCAGGCGCGCTTGAGCGACGACAGGCGACGACTTCAGGCCGCGCTCGACGAGATGAAGGCCGAGCCAACAGGCTGGCGAGTCGGTGTGACTCTGACCGGCAACCCGGTCGATTCGGCCTCCAAGTCGGAGGTCCTGAGGCTTGAATATCGGGTCGAAAATGCCGGATGGGAGCCGATCTACCGCGCGGCACTCGACACTGGCGAACGCCAGGTGAGCTGGCGGATGACTGCCCGTGTCCACCAGCAGACAGGCGAGGACTGGCCCGCCGCACCGATGACGCTGGTCACCAGCGACCAGCGCCAGTTCCACCCCGTGCCGAGCCTGTCGTCCCTGACCGTGGGCTTCGTCGACCCCGAGCAGGGTGGGCCGGTGCGGCCGCTGGCGAAATCGTCGGCCATGCTCGCCGAAAGCGCCCCCATGGCGCGGGGTGCCACGGTCGAGGACCCGACCGGATTCGCCACCGAGATCGCGATCAACAAGCCGTCGGTGGTGCCCAGCGGTGACGGGGGCGTGAATCTCGCGGTCCTCGATCAACGGCTCGACGCCGAGCTCGCGTTGCGCGTGGCGCCGCAAATGGGCCGGGAGGCCGTCGTCGTGGCGTCGTTCGCCCCCAGCATCGTCCATCCCCTGCCGGCCGGGCGCTGGGAGGTGTTCCGCGATGGCCAGCAGCAGGCGGGACAGTCGGTTGGCACGCTGGCACCCGACGAGCCGGTCGAGCTCAGTTTCGGCGTCGATCCCCGCCTGGTGATCGATTACGACCAACCGCCCGACGAACGGGCCGAGCATGGCGTGATCGGCAAGTTCCGGCAGATCGAACGGGTTCGGAAGGTCACCCTGACCAGTCGCCACGAACGGGCCGTGCCGGTGACCGTGCTGATGCGCCTGCCAACGGCACTCGACGCGGATATCGTCGTCGAACCGCTTGCCAGCACCAGCGAGCCGGACGAGCGAGCCTTCGAGGGACAGAAAGGCGTCTGGGCCTACCGCCGCGAACTGGTCCCGGACACGCCGTGGCAGATCGATTTTGCCTACCGGGTGCGCTGGCCCGAGGAAAAGCGCATCTCGCCGTTCTGATCGACCCGCCGGCACCCGGATCGACGAATCGGGCGCCGCGTATCGATCCACCGTTCATTCCAAGGAAGAGGGTTCACCGAGAACATGCTTGATCTGGTTCTGGCAGGCGGCGGCATGATGCTGCCAATCATCATCGCATCGGTGATCGCCATGGCGATCATCTTCGAGCGTCTCTACACCCTGCGTCGAGTCCGGATCATGGGCGGCGATCCGGTCGGGACGGTCGAATCCTGGCAGGGGCAAGGCGGCATCACCCCGGCCCGGCTCGAGGCGTTGTCGCAGGCCTCGCCGCTGGGCCGCATTCTTGCTGCGGGTCTCGAGGGCAGCCAGTCCGCCGAGGGCATGCGGGGGCGTATCGAGGACGCCGGTCGCCACGTCGCGCACGCGATGGAACGCTACCTCAACACCCTTGGGACGATCGCGCTGATCTCCCCCTTGCTCGGCCTGCTCGGCACGGTGATCGGCATCATCGACGTGTTCCAGGCGATCACCGCCTACAGCGGCTCGGGCGCGGTGGCGCCCGAACTGCTCGCCGGCGGGATTGCCAAGGCGTTGATCACCACCGCGGCCGGGATCATGGTGGCCGTGCCGGCGTTCATCTTTCACCGGTACTTCCGTGGCCTGATCGACGAACTGGTGATCGACATGGAGGCACAAGCGATTCGCCTGGTCGACATGATCCACCCGACCGGCCCCGGCCGGAGGCAGGCGGCATGAACTTCCGTCAGCGATCGCGTGAGCCGCTCAAGCTCAACCTGATCCCCTTGATCGACGTGGTGTTCATGCTGTTGATCTTTTTCATGCTGACGACGACGTTCGTGCACGACCGCGCCCTGCAGGTGGACCTGCCCGTATCCGAGTCGGGCAGTGCCGAGCGCGCCGAACTGGAAAACCACGTCATCGAGCTCGACGAACGCGGCGAGATCGCCGTCGACGGGGAGCGGGTCAGTGAACAGGCGCTGGCGGCCACCCTGCGTGCGATCGCGACCGACGGTCGGCCCGTGGTCCTCTGGGCCGATGCCCAGGTCGTCAACCAACGTGTCGTCACCGTGCTCGACCAGGCGCGTCGTGCCGGCATTGCCCGGATCGGCATGGGGACCACGCCGCCCCGATGAATCCCGAGTCGCTCAAACGACGTGCCCGCGCCGCGGCCGGGGGAGAGACCTACCGGCGACTGCTCGGCTATACCTGGCGCTACACGCGAGTACTGGTGATTGCGATCGTCGGCATGGTCGTCGCCGGTCTGTCCGAGGTCGGGTTCGCGGCGTTGATGAAGCCGCTGCTCGACGGCAGTTTCGTCGAGCGTGATCCGACCCTGATCACCTGGATGCCGGTGGCCCTCCTGGGCGTGTTCATCTTTCGCGTGGTGGGCGAATTCGCCTCGAACTACGGCATGGCCTGGGTCGGCCGGTCGGTGATCCGCGATTTGCGGGGCGACACCTTCGATCAGGTCCTGCACCTGCCGCCGCGCTATTTCGACCGTGTGCCGTCGACCGAGGTGCTAACCCGGCTCAACTACCAGAGCGAGCAGGTCTCCGAGGCCGCCTCCAAGGCGCTGACCGTTCTGATCCGCGACAGCGTCACGGTCATCGGCCTGCTGGTCTGGATGCTGTACCTTTCCTGGCAGTTGACGCTATTCATCCTCGTTCTGCTGCCCCTGCTGGTGGGCATGGTCGCCGGGATCTCGCGGGCATTCCGCCGCTATGCGCGACGCATTCAGGATTCGATGGGTCAGGTCGCTCACGTGGCCGAGGAGACCATCTCCGGCCATCGCGTGGTCAAGCTCTACGGCGGCGAGGACTACGAGAGCGCACGCTTCGATCGCCAGAACCAGTACAACTTCCGCGCGTTCATGAAGATGCAGGCGGTGCAGGCTGCCTCCTCGCCGCTGACGCAATTCGTGCTCGCGATCGGCGTGGCCGGCGTGGTCTGGTTTGCCACCAGCGGCGAGCGCATGGAGCAGATCAGCGTCGGTACCTTCGTCTCCTTCATCACCGCGCTGGCCATGACGCTCGCCCCGGCCAAGCGGCTGATCAATCTCAACGCCGTCATCCAGAAGGGCATCGCGGCCGGCGAGAGCCTGTTCGCCCTGCTTGACGAGCCGCGTGAGAACGAGCGGGGCACGGCGCATGTCGATCGCGTCAGCGGTCGTATCCGTTTTGACGACGTTTGGCTCAGCTATCGCGAACCGCCGCCCGTCGATCGTGCAGATGGCGACTGGGTGCTCCGGGGTGTGACGCTCGAGATCGCAGCCGGTGAGACGATCGCTTTTGTCGGTCAGTCCGGGGCGGGCAAGTCGAGCCTGATGGGTGTGCTGCCGCGTTTCGTCGAGATCCAGGATGGTCGGGTGTGGCTCGACGAGACGGCCCACGATGATCTTCCCCTCGCCGATCTGCGTCGTCAGTTCGCCTACGTCTCACAGGAGACGGTGCTGTTCAACGCCAGCATTGCGGCGAACATCGGCTACGCGGACGGGGCCGACTTCGACCTGGCGCGCGTGCGCGAGGCGGCGCGAGCGGCGTTCGCCGACGAGTTCATCGAACGGATGCCCGACGGGTTTTCGACCGGCGTGGGCGAGAACGGCGTGCTGCTCTCCGGGGGGCAGCGTCAGCGCATCGCCATCGCTCGGGCGCTCTACCGTGATGCGCCCATCCTGCTGCTCGACGAGGCCACCTCGGCTCTCGATACGCGCGCCGAGGGTGTGATCCAGCAGGCACTCGCGAATCTCACGCGCGGACGGACCACCCTGGTGATCGCCCACCGCCTCTCCACGATCGAGCACGCCGACCGGATCGTTGTCATGGAAGGAGGGCGAATCGTCGAGCAGGGACGGCACGACGAGTTGCTTGCGACCGATGGCGCCTACGCCGGGCTGTATCGGCTGCAGTTCGCCGAGCAGGCGGATTGATGCGCTATCCGGGGTTCTGGCAGCGCCGCGGAACGCTTGCCTGGCTGCTCTGGCCGTTGGGTTGGCTGGTGTGTGCCGAGGCTGCCCGTCGGCGGGCGGGTGCGCGCCGGGAGCGGCCGGTCTGCCCGACGATCGTCGTGGGCAACGTCACGGTCGGCGGAACCGGCAAGACCCCGGTGGTCATGGCCCTGGTCGACGCGCTTCGCGAGGCCGGGTATCAGCCTGGGGTGATCAGCCGCGGATTCGGGGTCAAGGTGGGCATCGAGCCGGTGGACCTTGCCGAAGCCGCCGACCCGTCGGGCTGCGGCGACGAGCCCTGGTTGATCCATCGTCGGACCGGCGCGCCGGTGGTCGTGCATCCGCGCCGCCTTCAAGCCGCCGAGCAGCTGTTGGCCCGCTATCCAGAGGTCGACGTGATCGTCAGCGACGACGGCCTGCAGCATCACCGTCTCCCCCGGACCGTCGAATGGGTGGTCGTCGACGGCCGGCGAGGTCTGGGCAACGGCTGGTGCCTGCCGGCAGGCCCCCTGCGCGAATCGACGCGGGTGCTGACCCAGGTCGACGCGGTCCTGATCAACGGTGGCGATCCCGCACAGATGTTGCCGGCTACCTTGCCGGGTGCCTGGCGGATCGATTTCGCTCCGACGGGATTGGTGGACGCCTTTGACGGAGGCGAGCGGACGTTGGCGACGCTCGCGGGGAAGACGGTGCTGGCGGTTGCCGGCATAGGCAACCCCGAGCGGTTCTTCGGTATGCTGGAGGCTGCGGGTATTCGGGTTATTTGCCAGGCGCTTGGCGACCACGCGGCGCCTAGCGCGGCCCAGGCCAAGGCCTGGATGAGCGATGGCCGTCCGGTTGTCATCACGCAGAAGGATGCGGTCAAATGGCCCGAGGCGCCGACGCGACCAGGCCAGGTACTGGTGGTTCAGGGCGGCATTCGCTTGCCCGACGCGCTCATCCGCCGGACGCTCACGAAGCTGGCCAATGAGGCCAGCCAGGCCAGTCAGGCTAACCAGGCTAACCAGGCTAACCAGGCTAACCGGGTGAACCAGTCTAGCCCCACCCATCCCGACGATCCCCCGAGGTGACGTGAATCGATGGACAAGAAACTGCTCGACATCCTGGTGTGCCCCGTGACCAAGGGCCCGCTGATCTACGACAAGTCCCATGACGAGCTGATCTCGCTCTCGGCACACCTGGCCTACCCGATCCGTGATGGTATCCCGGTGATGCTAGAGGACGAGGCTCGCCGGCTCGACGACGACGAGTATCGTCGTTGGCGCGAGAAACACCCTGCCGATGCGAGGGACCCGAGCCGATGATGGCCGAGACCGACTGGATCATCATCCCGGCACGGCACGATTCCAGCCGCCTGCCGGGCAAACCACTGGCCCAGATCCATGGTCGCCCCATGATCCATTGGGTCTACGAGCGGGCCGTGGCCGCTGGAAGTGGCAACGTGGTGATCGCCACAGACGACGAGCGCATCCAGGAGGTGGCCGCCGAGATAGACGCGCGCGCGGTGCTGACCAGCGAAGGACATGAGTCCGGCACGGATCGGCTGGCCGAAGTGATCGATTTCCTCGATCTTTCCGACGAGACGGTGGTGGTGAACCTACAGGGCGACGAGCCGATGATGCCGCCGGCATTGCTCGCCCAGGTCGCCAACCTGCTGCGCGCCAAGCCCGATGCCGCGATGGCAACCTTGATGGTGCCGATCGTCGACCGCGAGGAGTTCCTCTCTCCAGATGCGGTGAAGGTGGTGGTCAACGAGCAAGCCGAGGCCATGTATTTCTCGCGCGCGCCGATTCCCTATCATCGCGACGGGATGCCCGAGGCGGGCGAGGGCGGCCCGTTCGGCTTTCGGCACCTGGGTCTGTATGCGTACCGGGCCGGTTTTCTGCGCCGTTTCGTCCAGGTGGCGAGTCCGGCGATCGAGCGGCTCGAACGGCTAGAGCAGCTGCGGGCGTTGTCGATGGGCGAGACGATCGCGATCGCGATTGCCGAAGTTACGCCGCCGCCGGGTGTCGACAACGCCGATGACCTCGAGCGGGTACGGCGGCTGATGGCCGAGCAAATGACGGTGTAAAGCGTTGCCGCGGTGTCAGTCCCGCTTGCGACCGGCCTGGCGCTTGAGGATCATTGCCCCGGCCACGCCCCAGCCAATCAGGAGGAGTACGCCCGCACCGTAACCGAGCCAGAGAGTGGTCGCCAGGACGCTTCCGAGAACCAGGGCGACGATCAGGAATTCGAGTGTGCTTCGTTGGATGACCATCAGGTTTGCGTTCCCGGTTCGTTCGCGGTGTCGGAATCGAGGAACTCGGTGTCCTCGTCGCGGTAGGCCGGTTGGCAGATGCACAGAAAGCGCAACGGCGTCTCGCTTCTGGCCTCGATCCGATGCGGCTCGTTGGGCGCGATGCGGATGATATCACCCGGGACCACCGCGATCCGCTGGTTACCGAGTTGCAGCACGCCGGCCCCGTCGAGCACGTGATAGACCTCCTCGGTGACGGGATGACGGTGCAGCCGTGTTCGTTCCCCCGGGGCGACTTCGGCCTCGGCGACGCTCATTCGCTCGATCGCGTGCCGGGCCGGATGCAACAGTTCCCGCACGGTCGAGCCGTCCGGGGCCAGCAACGTCTCCGCGTCACTGCGATGATTGAGGTAGGGGCTGCGGTCGACCGCGGGTGTCCGGCGACGGACCATGGGACGCTCCTCGATGACATTCGAACAGATCACGATAACCCACAGATCATGACAGAATTTTCCCCAAATCTCCCCGAAACCGGGGCCGCCGCCCTCGACGACGAGACCCTCTACGCCGACCTGGTCGGTCAGACGGCCAAGGTCGACTGGGACGAGATCGAACGTTTCTTTGCCAAGGGTCAGGTCCTGAAGGTCGCCGCCTCGCTTGACCTGGTCGAGGTTGCTTTCACCGTGATCCGGGATCGCAGGGATCAGGTCGCCGCTTGGCAGCAAGCCGATGAGCTGGCCCCGTTGGATGCGGACACGGCCCGCCGCTGGGCCGTCGGGCAGGGGACGCTGTGGGCAGTGGTCACTCCCCCCTGGGTCTTGGTACAGGACACCGAGGGCGCACTGTCCCGGCATTGACCCGTCTCGACTGCGGGCTCGACTTGGCATTTTATCGCTTCATGGGCTACAAATTAGCGGGCTATTGAATTGCACGTCCGCATACCGCCATGCCCGGTCTTGCCGCCCGCCGCGGCTTCTACCCTTGTCGAGGTCCCATGAGTCAAGAGTCTCCCCTGCTATCCACGGTCGCCCTGGGCGACCTGCATCTGCCCAACCGCCTTATCATGGCGCCGTTGACGCGCTGCCGCGCCACGGTGCCGGGCAACGTTCCCAACGACATGATGCGTGTCTATTACCGGCAACGGGCCGGTGCGGGATTGATCATCAGCGAGGCGACCCAGGTCGTTCCGGAAGGACAGGGCTATCCGGCCACACCGGGTATCCACAGCGACGAGCAACAGGCCGGGTGGGAGGCGATCACCCGGGCGGTGCACGACGCAGGCGGCCGGATCGTCCTGCAACTGTGGCACGTCGGTCGCGTCTCGCACTCCGACTTTCAGCCCGCCGGCAAATTGCCGGTGGCTCCGTCGGCGATCGCCATCGATGGGCAGGGGTACGTGCCCTCGGGCGAGAAAAAGCCCTTCGAGACGCCGCGGGCACTGGAGACCGAGGAGATTCCCGAGGTGGTCGCGGCCTACGCCCGGGCCACCGAACGTGCCCTGGCGGCGGGTTTCGACGGTGTCGAAGTGCATGCGGCCAACGGCTATCTGATCGACCAGTTCCTGCGTGATGGCAGCAACACGCGCAGCGACCGCTACGGTGGTTCACTGGAAAACCGCAGCCGGCTCCTGCGCGAGGTGCTCGTCGCCGTCACGGAGGTCGCCGGCCCGGCTCGCACCGGGGTGCGGCTCTCGCCGTTGCAGCCCATGAACGGCATGCATGACAGTGACCCCTGGGGCACGTTCTCTCACGTCGTCCGGGAACTCGACGCCTTCGATCTCGCCTACCTGCACGTGGCCGGGATGGGCGAAGATGCGCCGGGCGATGCCGGACCAGCCTTCGACCTTGCCGAGCTCGTGCCGCTGTTCCGCGGCCCGGTGATCCGTAATTACCACTACGATCGCGCTCGTGCGGAGACCGACGTCACCGATGGACGGGCGGCCGCCGTCGCCTTCGGCGTGCCCTTTATCGCCAACCCGGACCTGGTTGAGCGCGTTCGATGCGACGCGGCCTGGAATGCACCCGATGCTGCAACGTTCTATGGTGGCGGAGAGCGCGGTTATATCGATTACCCGACACTGGCCGATTCGACCTGACCGGTCCCGTGGGCCCATCGGCCGGGCCGCGTCCGACCACGACAACAACGACATGAGGGACGAGAAATGGGCACGATCAAGCAAGTGATGCGACATACAACGGTGGGCGCGGGTCTCCTGGTGGCTGCCCTCGCGGCTCAGGCTGCCTCCGATCAACCGGCGGCCGTGAGCGTCGAGCGGCTCTCCATGGAGATGGCCCTGAAGGCCGCCGAGGGCGCCGTCGAGGCCTGCCGAGAGGAGGGCATCCAGATCGGCGTGACCGTGGTCGACCGCGGTGGCAATCCGCAGGTGGTCTTGCGCGACGTGCTCGCCCCGGATCTGACGTTGCGCATCTCGAAGATGAAGGCTTACACGGCCTTGTCGTTCAACACCGCTACCTCGACGCTCGAGGAACGCGGCCAAGGCGCGCTCGGCAACGTGCCGGGGCTGATGATGGGTGCCGGCGGCGTTCCGATTCAGGCAGGCGGCAAGCTCTATGGTGCGATCGGTGTCTCGGGCGCGCCATCCGGAGACACGGACGAAATGTGTGCCGAGAAGGGCGCCGAGGCCGTCGCGACGGAGCTTGAGTTCCTGTAAGGCTCTTCTTTAAGGCTATCCGATGCCGCTGGCGTCCCCCGTCTCTGGTCACCAACGCGATAATCCGAAGGCGAGACTAGCGTCATGATCCCGGGGCCTCGCGAGATTCGGGAACGCCGGTGACGGGCAAGCCGACCAGTCCCGCAGGGCGAGCCGCCAGACGCCACCTACAGCGGTGCGTGGGTCGTCAGTGGACCTGCTTCCCGGGCCGTCTCACGTTGGCCGGAAGGGCATCGTACAGACCCTTTTCAAGCGTGGGGTAATGCCGTTGGCATTGCGAGGCATGCGGTGCCTTGCCCCTGGACGCCTGGCGATCCGCAGGTAAGCAGAGGTTCCCTAGAGATCCCTCAGGGGAGATTTCTCGGCCGATCGTCCATCGGATGGCCTCTGGAGCCGCTCATGGTCGCAGTTTTCTCCGTGCGGGTGTTGACGCATCCCGGGCGGATCATTAATATGCCGCCCCACGTCGCGAGACGTATTCCCCGATAGCTCAGTTGGTAGAGCAAGTGACTGTTAATCACTGGGTCGCTGGTTCGAGTCCAGCTCGGGGAGCCAAAGCGCCCGTAGCTCAGTTGGATAGAGCGTCTGGCTACGAACCAGAAGGTCGGGAGTTCGAATCTTCCCGGGCGCGCCAATCA
>JAFGUH010000141.1 GCA_016938615.1 Halothiobacillaceae bacterium
CTGACCGGTAAATGACCCAAGGTGACCAGACGCGCGACAACACCCGGCGGGGCTTGCGGAGCCGGGTTACGTTGCGGAACTGTGTATTTGGGTTAGGCAGCGGGTTCGAGGGTGACCCGATAGCCGAGTGCGGTGAGTTGGGCGATGTGGTTACGCATGCGGCGTTCGACGTCGATGCGGCTGGCGTGGTAGTCGGATCCGAGGTCGTGGAATCGGGCGAGCGGGTTGGCCAGAAGCTGCCAGACGATCACCAGAATGGAGCGGGCGACCGCAACGAGAGCTTTGAGCTTGCCGCGGCGCTTGACGATGCGACGGTAGCGCTGGCCGAGGAAGGTGTCGGTTCGGGCGGCCGCGGCGGCAGCCTGGCCAAGCGCGCCTTTCAGGTACGGGTTGCCTTTGCCGGTCTTGCCACCGCGGGTGACGGCCCCGGACTGGATCGTGCGCGGGCACAGCTTGGCCCACGACACCAGGTGCGCGGGCGTGGCGAAACGAGTCATGTCCAGTCCGATCTCGGCGATGATCACTTGGGCGTTGAGTGCGCCGACGCCGGTGATCTCGTCGAGGCGCTCGATGGCACTGAGCTGCGCGCACTCGGCCTCAAGGGCGGGATCGACCCGACGCGGTGCGCGGCCGGTGGGTTCGGCTGCGGCCCGAGCCTGCTGCGATCCGGCGTCGGATCCGTCACCGACGTCGGGTGCGGCGGTGTCGTCGCCACCACCATGATCGGCCGCGACGGCCGCGGGCAACTCGGCGATCAGGTCCTCGATCCGGTCGGTGAGGATGTTGATCTGGGCGCTCAGCGCGTCGATCTGGGCCAGCAGCAGCCGTGCCAGCTCGCCGTGATGGTCATCGAAACGCCCGTCCAGTGCGGTGATCAGTTCCGAGCGCTTGGCCTTCATCCGCCCCCGCGCCAGATCGGCCAGTCGCCGCGGGTCGCGTTCACCGGCGATCAGCGCCTCGATCATGTCCCGCGCCGACATGGTGTCCAGCCGAGACGCCACCACCGACACCTTGATCAACGCGTCCTCGAGCAGCTTCTCCAGCCGCTGCCAGTACCGGGTGCGCTCGTGGGTCAAATCCTCACGCAGCCGGGTGTAGTCGCGCAGCCGCCGGATCTCGGCCGGGGGCACAAACGACGGGCGCAGCAGACCCTTCTCAGTCAACTTGGCCAGCCAGACAGCGTCGAGTTTGTCCGTCTTCGGCCGGCCCGGCACATTCTTGACATCCCGCGCGTTGACCAGCTGCACCGACAGCCCCGCGGCCTCCAGCAGGTAATACCAGATCCGCCAGTAATCCGACGTCGACTCCACAGTGACCTTCTCCACCCCGAGTTCAATCAGCTGGCCACCCAGCTCGGCAACGGCGCCGGTGCGTGCGGGCACGTCCCACACCCGGCTAACCCGGCGCCCGGCCTTTGCCGGCAGCCGCACGCACACCTTGCCCGCCGCCTTGGCCACATCGACCGCGGCGACCCGCTCGATCACCAACTCGTGCTCGGCGTCGGGAATCACCTCCGGTGCCGACTTATCCACCGGCGCCAACCTGCGTTTCCCTCTATGACCCACTTCGCTTGCCCTCCAACCAAATCGACACACCAACATCGGGTGGGCCGCCCGGGGGCCTCGGTCAAGGGAACCGAAAATCTGACCGGCGTGCTCGAAGCAACAGTACGTGACCCTTCCAGGTCGGGCCCCGCCACCAAGCTGACTAACGGGCTCCACAGCCCAAGGAAGCGTCGGCGTCGACGGGCGACCCAACCCCATTTTCACGCCTACGAGGCGTCACCGACAGGGAAAGGAAGCTGACTACCAATGA
>JAFGUH010000142.1 GCA_016938615.1 Halothiobacillaceae bacterium
AGTTTGTTCAAACGCATTACTTCGCTTCCTGTACGTCGAGCATGTAGTGGACGCGATTGATCATGCCCCGGTTTTCCGGGGTATCGGCCACTTCCACCTCTTGGTGCATACGGCGGATGCCCAGCCCACGAACGCAGGCCTTGTGGGATTCGAGTCGATTGTTCATCGACCGAACCAGGCGCACCCGGATCTTGTCGTTGCTCTTCTGGTTCATGCCTCGTCTCCCAGAATCTCCTCAACGCGCTTGCCGCGCTTGGCGGCGACCGCCTCCGGCGAGTGAATTCGGGACAGACCGTCGATGGTCGCCCGAATCACGTTCATGTGGTTACGCGTCCCGATGCATTTCGCCAGGACGTTGCGCACGCCGGCCGCCTCAAAAACGGCCCGCATGGCGCCGCCCGCGATGACGCCGGTGCCCTCGGAGGCGGGCTTCATGAAGACGCGGCCCGCGCCATGCACGCCTTTGGTCTGGTAGTGCAGGGTCCCGTCGCGCAGGGGCACCTCAACCATGCTGTTACGAGCGCGGTCCATCGCCTTCTGGATGGCGGCCGGGACCTCTTTGGCCTTTCCGTACCCGAACCCGACACGACCTTCCCCGTCGCCCACGACAGTCAGCGCGGTAAACGAGAACTGGCGACCGCCCTTAACGACCTTGGAGACGCGGTTGATGGTAACCAGTTTCTCGATCAAGCCTTCGTTCGAGACGTCGTTTGCATTACGGCTCATTGCATTACCTCTTTAGAACTTCAGGCCGGCTTCGCGCGCCGCGTCTGCGACTGCCCGGACACGCCCGTGGTAAATGAAACCCGAGCGGTCAAACGCCACCGAGTCGATCCCCTTTTCCAGGGCGGCCTTGGCGATGGCCTCACCGACCTTCTTGGCGGCCGCGACGTTGCCGCCGTACTCGCCGTCGGCCAGCACACCCTTGCCAAGGGTCGAGGCACTGGCCACCACCGTGCCTTCCGGTGCAAAGACCTGGGCATAAGTGTGGTTGCTGCTCCGGTGCACGCTCAGGCGGTGTGCGCCGAGCTGCCTGATCTTGGCCCGGGCGCGCCGTGCGCGGCGGAGCCGCTGTTTCGTACTTTCGTTCATCGCGTCACCCTCGATTATTTCTTCTTGGCTTCCTTACGCAGGATGCGTTCATCCGCGTACTTCACGCCCTTGCCCTTATACGGCTCCGGCGGACGCAGCCCCCGAACGTTGGAAGCCACCTGGCCGACTTTCTGCTTGTCCGCGCCGCGGATAACGATCTCGGTGGCCGACGGTGTTTCCGCCGTCACGCCTTCCGGCAACGGGAAGTCGATCGGGTGCGAGTACCCAAGCTGCAAATTCAGGGAATTTCCCTGGACTTGCGCGCGGTACCCGACGCCCACCAGTTGCAACTTGATCTCGAACCCGTTGGCGACGCCGTCGACACTGCCTTGAGCCAGCGAGCGCATCGTTCCCGCCATCGGGAGGTCGTCGTCGCTGTTCGGGGTGAAGCGGATCTGGCTGTCTTCGAAGGTCACGCCGACCGCCGGGTGTACGTTCAGGGTCAGCTCGCCGTTCTTGCCCTTGAAGGAAAGAATACGCTCATCCAGCTTGACCTCGACACCCGAGGGGACCGCGACCGGCTTTCGTGCTACTCGACTCATAAATCCCCCAACCGGTTACGATACAAAGCAG
>JAFGUH010000143.1 GCA_016938615.1 Halothiobacillaceae bacterium
CTCTTTCATTGAGCCAGAAGCGTCTTCTGTCCCTCCACCCCGACAAGCCCAGTTTTTGACTTGCCGGGGTAAACATACAAGCGCCTTTAAGGCGCGATGGGCTGAAGAGGCCACTTGAGCGTTTCGCGCCTGAAGACGCTCCTACGATATTGGGTAGCCTTCCAGGCGCCGAATCCGTTCTTCGAGCGGCGGGTGGGTGTCGAACAGGCGGGCGCCGCCGGCGCGGAACAGGAACGCGTGGTTCATCTCCGTGGCGGCGTCGGACTCCACCCGTGAGGAAGCGCCGCCCTTGAGCTTCTCGAAGGCGCTCTTCAGGCCGTCGGGGTGGCGGGTGAACTGCACGGCGGAGGCATCCGCGAGGAACTCGCGCTGGCGGCTGACGGCCGCTTGCAGGATTCGACCGAAGAACACGGTCAAGAGGCCTACCAGCGCGATGGCCGCCGCGCCCACCAGCATGGCGATGCGCAGGCGCGCGTCCCGTCGGCCCGGGCCCACGCCGACGTGGAACCACCAGCGGGCGACGAAGAACAGGAAGGTAAAGCCGAACACCATCGCCGCCACGCGCACGGAAAGCTTGATGTCGCTGTTGGCGATGTGACCGAACTCGTGGGCGACCACCCCGGCCAGTTCGTCACGACTCAGGTTGTCCAGTGCCCCCTGGGTGACCGCCACGGCGGCGTTTTCGGGCCGGGTGCCGGCGGCGAAGGCGTTGATGCCGGCCTCCCGGTCGAGCAAGAACACCCGCGGCCGGGGCAGGGCGGCGGCAATTGCCATCTCGTCGACAATGTTGAGGTATTGCCGTTCGGCCGCGCTGAGGTCGCTTTCGCCTTCCCCGGTAAGCTCGCGCCCGCCCATCGAGCGTGCCACCTTGGCCCCGTTCGAGCGGGTGAACCAGCGAAACAGGGTGACCAGGAGGATGCCGCCGCCGGTCAGGCCGGCCGCCCAGGCGAAGCTCTGCCAGTTGGCCTCTGCCGGGATCGTAGCCGAGCCGGTCGCCTGGCTTGCCTGGGCGTGTTCACCGAGCGTCAGCCCAAGCCACGCCAGCGCGCCCACACTCGCCGCCGCGGCGATCACGAGGAGGACGTAGAGCCCTACCAGAACGCGGGTCTGTCGCCGTGCCTGGTCCTGTTGTTCGCGAAAATCCATGGATTAGCGGCTCAGAAACTGACTTCGGGGGCCTTCCGGATGGCCTCGCTGTCTTCGAATTCGAGCAGTTGGGCATCCTCGCCGTGGCCGACCAGCTTGCCGATCATTACCGGCGGGAAGGAGCGGCGGTACTCGTTGTACTTTTGTACCAGGTCGTTGTAGGCCTGACGGGCGTAAGCGACCCGGTTTTCCGTGGTGGCCAGCTCCTCGGAGAGCTGGCGCATGTTGGCGTCGGCCTTGAGGTCCGGGTAGGCCTCGAAGGTGGCGTTCAATCGGCCCAGCCCGCTGTTGAGCGCGGATTCCGCCCGGGATAGCAGATCCATGGTGTCCGCGTTGCCGGGGCGTTCGTGCGCCGCCTCGACCGCCTTCTGGGCGGCAGCGCGCGCTTCGGTGACTTCGGTGAGCACCGAGGCCTCGTGTTCCATGTAGCCCTTGGCCGTGTTGACCAGGTTGGGGATGAGATCGTGGCGGCGTTTGAGCTGTGTCTCGATCTGCGCGAAACCGTTCTCGTACTGGGTCTGGTAAGAGGTCAGCTTGTTGTAGATATAGATGACGTAGATGACGGCGATCACGACCAGCGCGATCAGGATCGAGGTTTCGATTCCCATGGTGACAGCTTCCTCTTGAGTGCGGCGAGCAGTTGCGGGATGGTATGTTCGGGCGGATGTGCTTGACCGAGTGTACCTGCCTCAAGGGCGGGTTGCGTGCCGATCCGGCTGTCTTCCGTCGTCGTACGGGGTGAATGGCGGCTTGCCTTCGGCCCGCAACGGTCGGCTCTGCACGACCCAGATCCTCGTTTTTGGCACACTGCACATCGATTTTGTCAATGGGATCACGCATGTCCTGGATTGGAAAGCTGGCAGGGGCCGGGATCGGCTACTGGATTTTCGGGTGGGTCGGCGCCGGTGTCGGCGCGTTGCTCGGGCACTTCCTCGATCGCTTCATCGGTCGCGTCAAGCGCGTCGGTGGCCGGTTGCTGGAGGTTCAGTCGACGTTCTTCGAGACGACGTTCACGGTGCTCGGTTACGTCTGCAAGGCCGACGGACAGGTCACCCAGGCCGAAATCCGGACTGCCGAGCAGATCATGACGCAGATGCGTCTGACCCAGTCGCGGCGCCGGGAGGCGATCGAGGCGTTCAATCGTGGTAAGGCGACGGATTTCGATCCGGAACCGACGATCCGAACGTTCGTCCGAGTCTGCGGCAGCCAACCGGCCTTGCTTCGGGTCTTTCTGGAGATCCAGATCCAGGCGGCGTTCGCCGACGGGCAGATAGCCGCGACCGAGCGCGAGGCGCTGATGCGTATCGCACAGGCACTCGGGCTGACCGACGCGGACTTTGCCCGCCTCGAGGCCTTGTTGGCCGGGCATTATCAGCGCGGGCCGGGTGCGCCCACCACGGCCGAGGCGTTGGAAAACGCGTACCAGGCGCTGGGGGTGACACGCTCGGCGACCGACGCCGAGCTCAAGCGCGCCTACCGCAAGTTAATGAGCGAGCATCACCCGGACAAGCTGATCGCCAAGGGGTTGCCGGATTCGATGATCGAACTGGCCAAGGAGCGCAGTCAGGAAATTCAGAATGCCTACGAGACCGTGCGGCGCTCTCGGCAGGCCTAGCGTTGCAAGATAGATAGGAGAGGACGTGATGATCGGTGTGCTCAAGGTGATTCATTTGCTCGCCGCCGTGTTGTGGATCGGCGGCGTGTTCTATGCCTACGTGGTGCTGCGCCCGTCGGTGAGCTATCTCTCCGGACCGGACCGGGTCACGCTCTGGGATCGGGTGTTCACGCGGTTTTTCCGCTGGGTGTGGGTGTTGATCGCTGCCTTGTTGATCAGCGGTTACGGCATGCTCTTCTCCGCATTCGGTGGGTTCGCCTCGGCGGGTTACCTGCACGCGATGCAGCTGTTCGGTTGGCTGACCATCATCGTGTTCGCCGTGCTGGCTTTCGGCCCGTATCGGAAGTTACACGCTGCCGTGGCGGCCGAGGACTGGGCCGATGCCGGTGAGACGATCCCGCGGATCCGCCGGTTGGTGCACGTGATTCTGTGGCTGGGCGTGGTCAGTATCGTGGTCGGTGGCGGCGGTTCCTACTTGTGACGGTTTGAAATGTGCCCCCGTGACGGGATAAGGTCTGGGTCGTTTCGTTCGCTTATCCCGTTCATGCACTTTTGTTTATCGAATCAAGGAGTTTGCGCATGTCTATGTATCGTCCCGAAAAGGCCGACGAGCTGATCAAGACCGCCAAGGCGATGGTCGCGCCCGGTAAGGGCGTCCTGGCCATCGACGAGAGCAACGGCACCTGCAACAAGCGTTTCGAGGCCAACGGCATCGACGCGACCGAGGAAAAACGTCGCCAGTACCGCGAGTTGCTTCTGACCACCCCGGATCTGGAGAAATACGTCAGCGGCGCGATCCTTTTCGACGAGACGATTCGCCAGTCGGCCGCCGACGGTACGTCGTTCATCGACGTGATGCACAAGCGCGGTCAAGTGGTCGGCATCAAGGTCGATACCGGCGCCAAGCCGTTGGCCGGCTCCGATGGCGAGAAGGTCACTGAGGGGCTCGACGGCCTGCGAGAGCGTCTCGGTGAGTACTACGAGATGGGCGCCCGCTTTGCCAAGTGGCGGGCGGTGATCACCATCGACACCGCCAAGGGCTTGCCGACCCGCGGTTGCATCGAGGCGAACGCTCATGCGCTGGCACGCTACGCCGCGCTGTGCCAGGAAGCCGGTCTCGTGCCGATGATCGAGCCGGAAGTGCTGATCGACGGCGAACACGACATCGCCACCTGCGAGCAGGTCACCGAGGAGGGCCTCGTCGAGGTCTTCGACCAGCTCCATCGCCAGAACGTCATGCTCGAAGGCGTGATCCTGAAAACCAGCATGGTGATCTCGAGCAAGGGCGCATCGAACCGCGCCGGTGTCGACGAAGTCGCCGACCGTACCGTCGAGACCCTGCTGCGCACGGTGCCGGCGGCCCTCGGGGGCGTGGTGTTCCTTTCCGGCGGCCAAGGCGTCGAGGAATCCACGGCGCACCTGAACGCCATGCACAAGCGGCACGGCGACCGCCTGCCGTGGCCGTTGACCTTCTCCTACGCCCGCGCCATTCAGGGCCCGGCGCTCGAGTACTGGAAAGGCGAGCCGGGCAACGTCGAAGAAGCGCAGAAACGTGCGCTGAAGCGTGCCCGTTTCAACGGCCTGGCGAGCCAGGGCGAGTACAGCGCCGACATGGAAAGCGCCTGATCGGAAACGCCTGATCGAAAATGCCTGGCTCGATCGGGCCACCCCGTTTCGAAACGACAATCCCGCCGAGAGGCGGGATTTTTTTGTCTGGCAACTTTTGCCTGGGAAACAGGGGGAGGATGCGGCTCCGGATCACCCCGATCGTCTCGTTCACTGACAGCGTGACCGGGCAGAGGCCAATGCGAGGCTAGGAACAGAGGCGCTGCGGAGTTCCCCTGATTCAGTTCAGGTGGTGCCGCTTGAGCTTGCGATAGAGGGTGCGTTCGCTGACGCCCATCCGTTCGGCGACCTCGCGTCGATTTCCGTCGTAGCGCTTGAGCAGGGCGGTGATCCGTTCCGCTTCCAGTTCCGCCAGCGACAGGGTCTCCAGTGCGCGTGCGGGCGTCTGTTCCGACCCGGTTGTTCGTAGGTTGGGCTCGTCCTCGAATCCTAGGTCTTCCGACGTCATGACGCCGTCGTCGCACAGGGCGACGGCCCGATGCAGCCGATTCTTCAGTTCGCGGACATTGCCGGGAAACGTGTGTCCCTCCAATCGCTTCATCGCCTCGCGGGTGAGGCGGCAGGAATCACCGCGCTTGCGGTTGATCGAATCCAGCAACGAGGTAATCAGGGAGGGTAGGTCTTCCTTGCGCTCGCGCAAGGGTGGCAGGTCGATGGTGATGCAGGCGAGCCGATAATAGAGATCCGCGCGGAACTCGCCTCGGTCGATCATGGCCTTCATGTCCCGGTTGGTGGCCGCCACCACCCGCACATCGGTACGCACGATCTCTTCGCCTCCCAGGCGGCGGAAGCTGCCCGTCTCCAGGAGACGCAGCAGCTTGGCCTGCATCGCCAATCCGAGCTCCCCGATCTCGTCGAGGAAAAGCGTCCCGCCGTTCGCCTGTTGCGCGAGTCCTGTACGTCGGCCGGCGCAGCCGGTGAACGAGCCGCGCTCGTGGCCGAACAGCTCCGATTCGAACAGCGATTCGGTCAGGGTGGTGCAATCGACGGTGACCATCGATCGATCGGCCCGTTGGCTGTGGCGGTGCAGCCGTTCGGCGGCCAGTTCCTTGCCGGTGCCGCTCTCGCCGAGCAGCAGGACGCCGAGGTCGCAACCCGCGGCCCGATCGAGTTCGTTGAGTGTCCGGATGAACGCCGGACTGGACCCGCCGATCATGGTCGCCGCTTGCGGCCCGTCGCTCCGGGGCAGGGGCGTCATGCTCTCGCCAAGCAGCAAATCGCCGTTCGTGTCACGGACCGCGTGGCCATGAATGCGGACCCGCTCGGGGTTGCCGGCGGCGTCGAAATGGGTGTGCATCACTTCGTGCGTCTCGCCCGTCTCGAAGACCTGCTGGTGCGGGCAGTCCTCGCCCGCGAGATGGCAGGGGTGATCGCGGTGGTGCGACACCTCGTGGCAGCGTCGCCCGACTACCGAATCGGGCGATGTGCCGTACTTCTGGCAATAGCGCGAGTTGGCCGCGACGATTCGATAGTCGCGATCGACCAGCACGAACGGACGCTCCATGGCCTCCATCACGTCCAGGGCATCCAGACCGGCATTCTTCATCACGTACACCTCATCTCCTTGGTGTGTGCGACGCATCATTAGCGATGCAATGCGTGCCTGTCAATGCTGTCGTCAGCTGGGCTGTCTGACTGACATTCATGACAGGGTGTCACTGTCATGTCATATGTCATTGCCGCGCCATGGTTTCGTAACGTGTTGAAATGAAATCGTTAAACCTGTGGCACGGTTTCTGCTCCTTCCCCGCTCGAGATCGGGCGTGCGCTACGTCCGCTCCCGACGAAACGCGAGGAGAAAAGGAGCAAGACATGGCAGATTTCAATCGCAGAAACTTTCTCAAGGTATCCGGCATCGGCATGACTGCCGCGATGGGCGGTATCTCCGCCGGCCAGGCGCAGGCGGCCGAGCACAAGGCACCGATGGCGGGTGTCGCCCGCAAGATCCCGCTGCCGAAGGCCAAGGGCCAGCGCGTCGTGATCATCGGTGGCGGGGTGTCGGGCTTGACCATCGCCCGCTACCTGAAAAACCAGGATGTGGACTTCGACGTGGTCCTGCTCGAGCGCAACGCGCTCTATCAGTTCTGCCCGATCTCGAACCTGTACATGGTCGGCGGCATGGACCTCGGGTACTTTACCCGCAGCTACCTCGATGCCGCTCGCAACGGGGATTACACCTACGTCCAGGCGACTGCCTACGACGCCGACCTCGACAGCCAGGTCGTCTACACCGACCAGGGGCACGTTGCCTACGACTACCTCGTGGTCGCCCCGGGGATCGATTACAACTACGGATCGATCGGCGTCGAGGACCCGGTCGACGAATACAAGCTGCGCCAGCGGTACCCGGCCGGCTTCGTGCCGGGTTCCGAGCACCTGACGCTTCGCCACAAGCTGCAGAACTTCAAGGGCGGCGTGTTCGTGAACACCACCCCACCGGGCAACTACCGTTGCCTGCCCGCCCCGTACGAGCGCACCTGCCTGATCGCCGACTACATGAAGAAGAACAAGCTCAAGGGCAAGGTGATCCACCTCGACGCGAACCCCGACATCACGATCAAGAAGAAGGGGTTCCACGCGGCGTTCGAGGAACTCTACTCCGATTACGTCGAGTACATCCCCTCGTTCGAATTCAATGGGGTCGACGTGGAGAACAAGGTGGTCCACTCCACCTTCGACAAGGTCGAGTTCGACGATGCCTCCATCTACCCGCGGGTGCGGGCCTCAAGGCTGCTCGAGGCCCTGAACATCGCCAAGATGGACAGCCCGCAGAAAGAGGCCGACATCGATCCGTTCACCTACGCGGTCAAGGGTTACCCAAATGTGTTCGCCACTGGCGATACGCGCTGGATGCCTTACTCCAAGAGTGCGAACACCGCCAATTCCGAGGGGCACTTCGTCGCTCGCGTGATCGCCAATGCCTCCAAGGGCAAGGAGACCGAATGGGTTAGCCCCCATACCGTCTGTTTCTCCATGGTCGAGTACGACCCGCTGGAATCGATCATGGTCGACGCGCACTACGGCTACGACAAGAAGAAGAAAAAATTCCATTTCGCGAACGTCCACCTGCAAGAGGAATGGAACGAGTCGCTTGGCCAGGGAACGATCGCCTGGGGTGAAAGCATCCTGAGCGACATCAGTGGCGGGGCGGCTGGCGGGTAATCCGGTCGGTCGGTGCCCTTCCGCGCCCTCGGCAGTCGAAAGACGATGCCGGGGCGTTTAATGAACCTCTGCACCTGGACCCTTGGCAGTTCCGCATGGGCACTATCGATGCGTGCAGAGGCTCCTCGATAGAAAGTGAAAAGAACAGAACGACCTATTGGAAGAGACAAGGAGCAATCTCGATGAAGATGGATATGAAAACCCGTTTCACTGGCCGTTCGTGGCTGGTTTTGGGCACGGTGTTGACTGCGCTGGTGGCGACTTCCTCCGCGCAGGCCGGCAGCGGCCGATTCCTCGCCACCGGTGGCATCCAGTCGCTCGACGGCGCTGCGGGCGGGGGCATCAATCCCTGGGCGGTCATCGCCGGATACGGCACCAGCAATCAGTGGGGGGCGACCGCCTCGTACACGAATGTGACCCTGCCGGATTTCAACGTGAATCAACTGGGTGCGTCGGTCGGCATCAACAATCGTTTCGAGCTTTCCTACGCCTATCAGCAGGGCAATCTGTCGGGCGCGCTCGACGGCCAGAACATTGGGCAGCACATCCTGGGTGCGAAAGTGCGCCTCCTCGGTGATGCCATCTACGACCAGGACACGCCGTTGCCGCAACTCGCGCTGGGCGTGGAGTACAAGCAGAACCTGAGCGGCTCGGACATGCTGACTGACGGCGGCGCCCTCGGCGGGGCGGTCGACGACAGCGGGACCGACGTCTACCTCTCGGCCACCAAGGTCATGATCGGCGGATTCTTCGGTTACAACTGGCTGGTGAACGCGAACCTGCGCTACACCAAGGCGAACGAAACCGGTCTTCTCGGCTTTGGTGGCCCCGGCGAGGACGACTACGAGCTGCGTCCGGAATTCAGCACCGCGGTTCTGGTTCGTCCCGATGTCGCCATCGGCTACGAGTACAAGCAGATGGGTGACAACCTCTCCGGTGCCGGCTTGAAGGAATCGGATTGGCACGACGTGTTCATCGCCTACTTCCCCAACAAATCAGTGTCGTTCGCAGTGGCCTACGCCCACCTCGGTGACGTCGGCGGCGAGGCGATCGACTACACGGATGAAAACGGCATCTACCTGAATGCGACGGTGTCGTTCTGACCCGGACGCACCGTCAACTTTTTCCAAATCAAGCGAGGAACACAACATGATCGATGCAATGAAAACGCCGCAGGGCCTGTGGTTGAGGGCCATCATGGCCGTGGTGCTGGGCGCGATGTCGATGGCAGCGACGGCGGCGACCGAATCCGAGGCGTCCAAGGCCGAAAACACGCCGTCCGAGTACTACTACGACTTCGGCAAGAAGGCCGGCATCAAGACCATCATCGATGACTTCGTCGGCGTGGTTGCGGCGGACAACCGGATCAACCAGTACTTTGCCGGAGCCAACATCCCGCGGCTCAAGATGGCCCTGACCAACCAGGTCTGCGGCGCCCTGGGCGGCCCCTGCGAATACAAGGGTGCCAACATGAAGCAGGTCCACAAGGGTATGGACGTGACCGAAGCGGCCTTCAATGCGCTGACCGAGGACCTCATGGTTGCGATGAACAAGCACAACGTCCCGCTCGATGCCCAGAATCACCTGATCAAGATCCTGGCTCCGATGGCGCGCCCGATCGTCACGAAGTGACCAGTCGCGCGCCGGTCCCGGCCCATAGCTGGGCCGGGTAGGGTGTCATTCGTACTCCTCCCATTGGCCACCTTCCGTTTCGGGAGGTGGTTTTTTTTCGTTCAGAAATAGGTTCCTTAGGGATGTGCCTCGGCCGGTCGTTCCCGAACCACGAGCAGGCCGGCGGCGACGATGATCATGCCGCCGAGCAGGGTCATGGCATCGGGCCATTCGGCGAACACCAGCCAGCCGAGCAGGGTCGCGCTGACGATCTCCAGATACTGCAGTGGGGCGAGGAGGCTGGCATCACTGCGGGCGAATGCCATCGCGATCAGCACATGGGCGAAGGCGGCGAGTGCCCCGGCCAGGCCGAGCCATAACCACTGCCAGCCCTCGGGGGTGTCCCAGGTGGTGATCGACCAGTCGGCAGGCTGGCCGATCAACACGAAGGCGCCCATTACCGCGATCGCTGCCCATCCCACCCAGTGCTGGAGCGCGAGGGCTTCCCGAGGCTCGCTCGTCCGGATGCGTGCCCGGGTGAGGGTCAGGTAGCCGGCATAGCAGGTCGCCGAGGCGATCGGTAGCAACGAGGCCAGCCCGTAAGCGCTCCAGTTGGGCCGCAGGGTGATCAGCACGCCGACCAGCCCGCCAATCACGCCGATCCAACGACGCGGTGTGATCAGCTCGCCGAGAAACATCGCGGCGAACACCACCAGGATCAGCGGTTCGACGAAAAACAGGGCGATGTTGTTGGCCAGCGGAAGGTGAGCCAGCCCCCAGAAAAGGAACAGGATCGCCCCGGCGATCAGTCCGCCCAGCCAGGCGTGTTCCGCTCGCGGTCGCCCCGCATGTCGGCTGACGGCAAGGAAGGGCAGCAGGCAGAGTGTCTGGAAGACAAAGCGGAACCAGGCGATCTCGCCTACGGATAATGCCGTGGACAGCGATTTCGCGATGGCATCGGCCAGCGGGATGGTCAAGACCGCGATGGCCATGAATGCCAGGCCCTGTCGATGCTGTGGTGCCGGTGTCACGTCGTCTCGCTCCGCTCTGAATCGGTGCGCAGGCTAACAAATCGAGCCCCATTCATGGTCATCCATGAGCGGGTGTCTCGCGGCGCGATCCGTTTTGACAGACGTCGGGGCGCAAGCCTACCTTTGAGCCTCTCCCCTAACGGCCGAGCCGCCGTCCATCGCCTTGCCAGAGGAGGCAATCATGACCGAACTGAGTACGGCCCACTGCGAGGCATGTCGTGCCGACGCGCCCCGACTGACTGACGACGAGATCGCCCGTCTCCACCGCGAACTGGACGCCGGATGGGAGGTAGTCACGCGTGACGAGGTACGGCAACTCGAGCGGGTGTTTCGCTTCGACAATTTCGCCCGGGCGCTGGCGTTCACCAACGCCATCGGCGAGATCGCCGAGCGCGAAGGCCACCACCCGGCCCTGTTGACCGAATGGGGGCAGGTGACGGTGACCTGGTGGAGCCACAAGATCGGCGGCCTGCACCGCAACGATTTCGTCATGGCGGCGCGGACCGACAAGGAAGCGGCAGCTTTCTGAGCGTGCTCGTCCGGCCCTGGCACGGTAGCGGTGACGCGGGACCGGGAGCGAGCGAAGGCCCGAACGAGTCAGGGCCCGGGACGTCCCCGGGCCCTGTTTTGCGTCTGCATGGTCGGCAAGATCAGTCGATGGCGAGAGTGGTCTTGGCGTTGATGCGGTAGCGAACGATACGGTTGTCGTCAACCTTGGCCTCGAACTCCTTGATGTAGATCGACTGGATGCCGTGCACGCTCTTGCTCGCCTTTTCGACGGCCTGCTGTGCCGCATCCTCCCAGGACGTAGTCGAGTCTGCGAGCACCTCGATGACCTTCATCATGTGTTCGCTCATGATTCGCCTAATCGGGGTCCGGATGGATCTCACCGCGAGGGCAGAGGACCAACAGGCGGGTATGTCGCCTTAGCGATCGATATCGCGTCGATTGAAAAGCGATAACGTGGCGTTTTGCTGGGCAACTGCAACCCCGAGAGTCCCGTCAGGACGTGCCACCGCGGCCCAATCTGCGGCGTTGCAGCCCTTGTAGAACTTTTAGAATGTGTCGACCCTTCATGCCGGGCTGCGCCTGGTATCTGGACCCTTGGTGATCTCGGGCGATCCCGTGTGACCCCCGGGTGACACCGGGCGAACTTGGGCGAACTTGAGCGATCTCGCAGAGACACGATCGATTCGTGCAGCGTTTTCCTAGAACCAGCGACGTCGCTTGAGCCAGAAGCCCAGCCCGATTGCCAGGCCGGCGACAAGTGACACGACCCACCAGAAGCCCATTGGGGTGTCCACCCAGGGCATGCCGCCCACGTTGATGCCGAATAGCCCCGTGATGAACCCTAGCGGCAGAAAGATCGCCGCGACGATCGAGAGCAGGTACATCCGCGTGTTGAGCTGGTCGGACAGGCGCGTGAGCAGTTGCTCGTGGATCATCGCGCCGCGCTCGCGGGCCATGTCCAGGTCTTCTACTAGCCGGGTGAGCGCGTCGGCCTGCTCGCGGATGCGTCCGCGATCGAGACCGGACAGGATCGGGCGGTTGATGCCGGTCAGCCGAAGCAGGGCGTCGCGTTCCGGTGCGAGGTAGCGACGGATCACGATGATGGTTCGTCGCACCTGGCCGATCTGGTTGCGCAGTTCACGGTCGGCGCCTTCCAGCAAGCCGGCCTCGAGCTCGTCGATTTCCTCCTCGATCGACTCGATCATCTCGTCGACTCGCTCGGTCAGGCCCTCGATCAGTTCGAGCAACAGTTCGCCGAGCGCTGCGGGGCCAACGCCGTCGTCGAGGCGCTCGACGATGCCGGCCACCGTACGCAAGGGTTGCCGCGAAGCGGAGATCAAGCGCTCGCCGTCGAACCACAGCCGCAGGGAGATCATGTCCTCGGGCCGTCGGCCAGCATTGAGATTGACGCCGCGCAGGATCAACAGCAGGCCGCTTTCGTGTTCGACCACTCTCGGGCGCGTGTCCTCGGCCAGCAGGCTGTCGGCCACCAACGGGTCAATCTCGGCCTGGTGTTCAAGCCAGGATCGATCGTCGCGGTCTTCCCAGTTGAGTTGAATCCAGTGCCCGACCCCGGTGTCGGTCGGGCCCGCGAGCCCCCCGCTGCCGTCGAGTTGGGTGGTCTGACGTGTGCTCATGGACGATAGGACTCCGGTGATGGGATCGGGAGGCTCAGGGGGCGAGCCGGATCGATGTGGCGGCGCGCCGGGCGCGGTCACGCGCCTGCTCGATCGACTCGCCGCGGGCCAGGGCGACACCGAGCCGCCGCGCCCCGGAGACGGTGGGCTTGCCGAACAGGCGCAGTTCCGTGCCGGGCTCGGCCAGGGCTGACGCCGTGCCGGTCAGGACCGGGTGGCGGGTCTCGCCCTCGCGCACGATGGCGCAGGAAGCCGACGGGCCGCGCTGGGCGATCTCGTGGATCGGCAAACCGAGCATGGCCCGCAGGTGCAGGGCGAATTCCGACAGGTCCTGCGAGACCAGGGTCACCAGTCCGGTGTCGTGCGGGCGCGGTGAGACCTCGCTGAACCACACCTGGTCGTCCTTGACGAACAGCTCCACGCCGAAGATGCCGTAGCCGCCCAGCTCCTCGACGATGGTGCGCGCGATCTCGCCCGCCCGTGCCAGCGCCGTCTCGCTCATCGGGTGGGGCTGCCAGCTTTCGCGGTAATCGCCGTCGACCTGGGTGTGACCGATCGGCGGGCAGAGGGTGATGCCGTCGCGATGGCGGACGGTGAGCAGGGTGATCTCGTAGTCGAAGTCGATGAACGATTCGACGATCACCCGTCCGCGTCCCGCCCGGCCGCCGGACTGGGCGAACTCCCAGGCGCGCAGTGCCGTGCTCGGCTCGCGCACCAGCGACTGGCCCTTGCCCGATGAACTCATCACAGGTTTGACCACGCAGGGGGTGCCGATCTCGTCGATGGCGGAAAGAAATTGCGCCTCGCTCTCGGCGAAGGCGAACCGACTGGTCGGCAGGGAAAGGGTCTCGGCGGCCAGTCGGCGGATGCCCTCGCGGTCCATGGTCAGTCGCGCCGCGCGTGCATTCGGGGTGACCACGAATCCCTGTGCCTCCAGCTCGATCAGTGTCGGGGTGGCGATCGCCTCGATCTCGGGGACGATCAGGGCCGGCATCTCCTGGGTGATCACGCTTTTCAGCGCCGTGCCGTCGAGCATGTCGATCGCGTGCGAGCGGTGCGCAACCTGCATGGCCGGCGCGTTGGCGTAGCGGTCGACCGCGATCACCTCCAGGCCCAGCCGCTGGGCCTCGATGGCGACCTCCTTGCCGAGCTCGCCGGCGCCCAGGAGCATCAGCCGGAGGGCCTCGGGCGAACCGGGGGCGCCCAGTTGCGCCGCGCGGGTGTCGATGCTGCCGTGATCAGCCATGGCCAAAGTTCTCCGTGACGTAGTCGATGTCTTTGTCGCCACGTCCGGAGAGGTTGGCCAGGATGGTGGTGCCGGGGTTCTCCCGGCCGAACTTCATCGCCCAGGCGATCGCGTGGGCCGATTCCAGCGCCGGGATGATGCCCTCGCGGCGCGAGATCTTGTAGAACGCATCCAGGGTCTCGTCGTCGCTGATGGCGTGGTAGTTCACCCGCCCGGAGGTCTTGAGGTGCGAGTGCTCCGGGCCGACGCCGGGGTAGTCCAGCCCCGAGGCGATCGAATGCACCGGCGCCGGGTTGCCTTCCTCGTCAGCCAGCAGCAGGCACTTGAAGCCGTGGATCATGCCGGGCTTGCCGAAGGTCATGGTAGCCGAGTGCTGGCCGAGCTCGGTGCCCTTGCCCAGCGGCTCGACGCCATGGAGCTGCACGTCGTCATCGTCGATAAAGCCGGCGAACAGGCCTAGGGCGTTAGAGCCGCCGCCGACGCAGGCAGTGACGTGATCTGGCAACTCGCCGGTCATCTCCAGGTATTGCTCGCGCGCCTCGAGGCCCATTACCGACTGGAAGTTGCGTACCATCTTGGGGAACGGGTGCGGGCCGACCACCGAACCGATCGCGAAGATCGCCTCGTCGGCCTGCGAGAGATAGCTCTGGAAGGCCGAGTCGACCGCTTCCTTGAGGCTGCGGCCACCGAAGCCCACCGGCACCACGTTGGCGCCGAGCAGCTTCATGCGCGTGACGTTGGGCGCCTCCTTGGCGATGTCGATCTCGCCCATGTGGATCTCGCACTCCATACCGAAGTAGGCCGCCGCGGTTGCCAGGGCCACGCCGTGCTGTCCGGCGCCGGTCTCGGCGATCAGCTTCTTCTTGCCCATGTGCTTGGCCAGCAGCGCCTCGCCCATGCAGTGGTTGAGCTTGTGCGCGCCGGAGTGGTTGAGGTCCTCGCGCTTGAAATAGAGGTGGGCGCCGACATCGGCACTGAGATTGTGCGCGTAGTAAACCGGGGTGGGGCGGCCCTGGTAGTGCTTGCGGATGTAGCGCAGTTCGTTGAGGAAGTCGGCCGAGCGCATCAGGCGCTGGTAGGCCCGTTCGATCTCGGCGAAATGCGGCTCAAGCTCGGGGGGAAGAAAGGCACCCCCAAATTCACCGAAGTAGCCTTCCTTGGTTGGGAAATCCTTGAGGTACGACATTCAACCTCCCTGCCAGCTGATTGGGTTGCGTACCTGCATGATCCAACGCCGGGCGGGCGTTGCCAAGCCCGACGGCGAACCGGATGGCGGAATGGCATTCCTCGAGCCGTTCGTCCCGGTTGTCGTGGTCTTTCCGGTCCTGCCTTCCCCATTTGGGTGCATAAAGTCTGAATAACCTATACAAAAGATATGCAATACCGATACAAACACGCCGGCCGACGCACCCGTGGGGTGCGAGCCGGCCGGGAGGATTCAAAGATGTTCAATCGCCGTCTGCACCACGAGCTGGCCGAGTGCCAGGACCAGCTGCGCCAACGAAACGCCGTGCTGGATGCGGTGCGCGACTCGGTCGCCTACATCGAGTTCAGTCCGGACGGCCACGTGCTGGACGTCAACGAGCGCTTTCTCGAGACGGTTGGGCGATCAAACGGCGAGGTGATCGGGGCGCATCACCGCCTGTTCTGCGATGACGATTACGCCGCATCCACCGCCTACCAGCGGTTCTGGGAGATCCTGCGTAGCGGGGAGTCGCATTCGGGCACGTTCCCGCAGGTGACGGCCGGTGGTGATCGACTCTGGCTGGAGGCCAGCTATTTCCCGGTCAAGTCCGCGGACGGCCGGGTCGAGCGGGTGGTCAAGTTCGCCACCGACGTGACCGAGGCGGTGCTGGCCGCCCAGCAGACCGCCGACATCGCCGCCCGGGGTGCCGATTCGCTGCGCACGTCGATCGAGACCTCCGAGCAAATCCGCGAGTTGATCGCCGAGGCCAAGGCGGTGATCGGCAATCTCAACGATGAATCCAAGAACATCGAGACCATCGTCGCCACCATCAGCGCCGTGGCCGACCAGACCAACCTACTGGCGTTGAATGCCGCCATCGAGGCCGCGCGGGCCGGCGAGCACGGGCGTGGCTTCGCGGTGGTGGCCGGCGAGGTCCGCCAGCTCGCCGCACGCACCAGCGCCGCGACCGGCGAGATTGCCGAGGTGATTCGGGGCAACCTCGACTACACCGGCGATATCGTGCAGCGCATCGAGAACGCCAGCCGGGTGGCCGATCTGGGTCGAGAACAGGTGCGCTCGGTCGAGGCGATCGTCGAGGAGATTCGCCAAGGGGCGAGTCACGTGCTCGAATCGGTTTCATCGATCCCGCAGCACGCAGTCGCCCGGGTGTGATCGACACGATGCGACGACGTCCCCGACGTGCGGGTGCCCGCGGCAAATCGGGGTCTTGATTCGGTCGAAACGGGCATCTACGATAAGCTGAGCTAATGCCCATAGTCTTTGGTTTGCCTCAATTCAGTGCAGCCCGCGTGTCGCGCCATGCCATCGATCGCTAATCACCATCGCCGAGCCCATTTTCGAAACGCCGTGATCATATTGGCCGGGGTCGCGGGCTTGTTCATGCTGGTCTGGTCGTACGTCGGCAGTTATCAGCAACTGATTTCTTCGACGCAGGTAGCCGCGATCTCGCATCTCGCGGTCGAATATCGGCTGCTCGATCGTCATCAGGCGGAACTCGCCCAGCAGGTGGTCGAGGACCTGATCGACCGGCCCGCGATCCTGCGATTGCTCGCCGAGGCGGCACACGCGCCGAACGCCGCTACGCGTGCGCCCTTGCGCCGTGAATTGCACGACCGCCTCACGCCTACCTACGAGCGGATGCGCGATAAGGGGTTCGACCAACTTCATTTCCACTTGCCCGGTGCGATCAGCTTTCTGCGCTTCGACCGGCCCGACCGATACGACGATCGTCTGTGGAAAACGCGACCCGGCATCGCCCGGGTTCACCTGGAACGTCGGCCGGTCAGCGGTTTCGAAGAGGGTCGGCTGTCGGGCGGGTTTCGCTATCTCTTCCCGCTGTTCTTCGAGGGTGAGTTCGTCGGCTCGGTAGAGGCCTCGTACGCGTTTCGGTCCTTCCTGAGCGACTACGCCGACGGGCCTGAGGTCGGCTATCGTCTGTTGCTCCCTCGGGATGCCGTGGCCAACCGAGCCGCTGACGCCGCGGAACGGGACTACATCGACTCCCAGCTGCATCCGGATTTCGTCGTCGATCGGCAAGACGAGCCGGGCACGGGGGGCGATGGGGTGGCCGGTTTGCCCGGCGGCGAGTGGAGCGCGAAGCGCTTGAGCGCGGTGGGTCGGTCCTTGCCGTCCGCCGTGCGGGACCGCATGGACCGGGGTGAGCGGTTCGCCGAGGTCACGCGTCAACCCGAGCCGGCAGTGGTCGCTTTTCTGCCGGTGCAGACCACCGAGGGAACGGTCGGCGGCTACCTGCTGCGCTACGCGCCTGCCCCCGAGGTCGCCCAGGCCTGGTCCTCGCTGTGGATCAAGGGTGGGCTCGCCGCAGTGATGGTGCTTATTACCCTCGGGTCCCTGCTGTACCTGAGCTGGCGGGAATCCGCTCGCCAACTCGAGCGCGAGCGATGGCTGCAATTGCTCAACGAGGCTCAGCGGATCGCGCAGGTTGGCAATTGGGCGTTCGACGTCCAGAGCGGAGCGCTTACCTGGTCGGACCAGGTCTTCCGCCTCTTCGGCTATCCGCCGCGAAGCTTCTCGCCGACCTACGAGCGCTTCCTTGAAATAGTGCATCCCCATGACCGTGAGCGGGTGTCAGGGGCGGTGGCCGAGGCGCTTGAGACCGGCCGCGCCTACCAGGTGACCCACCGGGTGGTATTGCCCGATGGCCATACGCGTTACATCCACGAACGCGCGGCGCTCGAACGCGATGAGAAATCGCAGGCGGTGGTCATCGTCGGTACGGCGCAGGACATCAGCGACCAGGTCGCCGCGGAGAAGGAGTCCCGAGAGGCGGCGACGATCCTGTATTCGACCCGCGAGGGCGTGATCATCGCCAGCGAGGTCGGTCACGTGCTTTCGGCCAATCCGGCCGTCGAGCGCCTGTTGGGCCTTGACGAGAAGGCGTTGGTGGGCCGGCTGGTCGACGAGTTGATTGTCGATCACGAGCAGTCCACGCCCTTTGCCGAGGTGCGCGAGCGGCTGGATGGCAGGGGAAGCTGGGAGGGTGAGCTCTGGTTGCGGCGGTTCGGTGACGGGACCGATTTCTTTCCGGCGCGGGCGACATTCACCGCCATCACCAGCGACATGGAGGAGCGCCGTTTCGTGGTGATGTTCTCCGACATTTCCGAGGCCAAGGCGCGCGAGTGGGCCATGTGGCACCAGGCCCATCACGACGCGCTGACCGGGTTGGCGAATCGGACCCTGTTCCAGGAGCGCCTCGAGCGTGCCCTGTCAGCGGCCGAACGCCACGGCGAACGAGTTGGCGTGCTTTACCTTGATCTGGACGGTTTCAAGCCGATCAACGACACCTACGGTCACGAGGTGGGTGACGACCTGTTGATCGTCCTCGCCCAGCGTCTGCTTGAGGTCACGCGTGAAGAGGACACGGTGAGCCGGCAAGGAGGCGACGAATTCGCCGTGCTGGTGGCTCGCCCGGCCACCCCCGAGGCGGTGGAGACGGTTGCCGAGAAGGTCGTCGAGGCCATACACGGCCCGGTGCAGGTCGGGCGGCTGACGCTCCACCCGCGAGCGAGTATCGGTGTGGCCGTTTACCCGGACCACGGCACCACGGTCGAGGCGTTGATCGCGGCGGCGGACGAGTCGATGTACCGCCAGAAGCAGGGGCGCAAGGGTGAGGCAGGCGGCCTGATCGACTGAGTTCAGCGACGTCCGAGCCTGTTTTCAAGGGCGCCCGGGCAGCCAGTCGAGGTCGCGCCCACTGCCTCTCACCGCCGGATGCCCGTGGCGATGTGAACACCACGCCAGAAAGAGCCCGGCCGCCTATCACGCCTATCACGCCGATCGTCGCCGCTCGGCGAGGGAAAGGCAATGCACGGCCTGAACCGACAACTCGCGTCCTCCCGGGCCGCTGTCGGCGGACGTGTTCATTCCAGACGGAACCAGGCGATCCGGCCATGTCGGTGAGAAGGGCGGCCGGGTGGCAGTCGACGCGTGCGGGCGTCTTATCGTTCGCCCGCCTCCGGCGTCGCCGTGATTCGGTGAATCGTGAGGTCGGCCCCCTGGAACTCCTCTTCCTGAGTCAGGCGAATACCCACGGTGCGCTTTAGCAGCCAATAGACGAGGAAACCGCCCACCAGGGCGATCGCGATGCCCACGGCGGTGCCCACCACCTGAGAAAGCAGGCTCACGCCGCCCATCCCGCCGAGCGCTTGTAGCCCGAAGATGCCGGCGGCGATAGCCCCCCAGGCGCCGCACAACCCGTGCAGCGGCCAGACGCCGAGTACGTCGTCGATCTTCCAGCGGTTTTGCGTCAGGATGAAGGTGACCACGAACAGGGCGCCGCCGACCGCACCGATGGCGAGTGCACCCAACGGGTGCACGATGTCCGAGCCGGCGCAGATGGCCACCAGGCCGGCCAGCGGCCCGTTGTGGACGAAGCCCGGGTCGTTGCGGCCGACGATCAGGGCGGCGAGTACGCCGCCGACCATTGCCATCAGCGAGTTGAGCGCGACCAGCCCGGAGACGGCCTCCACCGACTGGGCCGACATCACGTTGAAACCGAACCAGCCCACCGTGAGAATCCACGCCCCGAGAGCCAGGAACGGGATGCTCGACGGCGGGTGGGCGGCCATGCCGTTCTTGTTGTATCGCCCGCGGCGCGCGCCCAGCAACACCACGGCCACCAGGGCGATCCAGCCGCCCATCCCGTGCACCACCATGGAGCCGGCGAAGTCGTGAAAACCCGCCCCGAATGTCGATTCAAGCCAGCCCTGCAGGCCGAAGCGGCCGTTCCAGACCATGCCTTCGTAGACCGGATAGACGAAGGCCACCAGCAGGAAGGTGGCGGCGAGCACCGGATAAAACTTCGCCCGTTCGGCGATCCCGCCCGAGACGATCGCCGGGATGGCGGCGGCGAAGGTCAGCAGGAAGAAGAACTTAACCAGCTCGTAGCCGTTGCCGACGCTCAGGTCGGCTGCCGTGGCATAGAAATCCATGCCGTAGGCGATCCAGTAGCCGATGAAGAAATAGGCGATTGTCGCCACGGCGAAATCACCGATGATCTTGACCAGGGCATTGACCTGGTTCTTCTCCCGTACCGTGCCCACCTCGAGAAAGGCGAAGCCGGCATGCATGGCCAGCACCATGGCCGCGCCGATCAAGAGAAAGAAGGTGTTCGCCCCATCCTGAAAGGTGTCCATCCGAGTCCCCCGTCTGAATTGCTGTGTGCACCAAAAGCAGGAATCGTTCCACGCCGGCATGCCGCATCCGAGGGCAATACTCGCCCGTCCGTCGCTTTATTCTGGTGCAGTCGCGAGCACGGTCGCACTATGTTCGTGCGCTCGATGGCCGTCTGCCGGTTGGTTCACGCGCCTCGATCAGAACGTGGAAAGCCCGGTCGCCTCCATCACGCGATAGCGCCAGTAACGCCACAGGGAGCCGTCGGCGTAGTGCGAAAAGGGCAGGCTGTGCTGTTCGCCGTCTTGGTTGTTCCAGCGACGGGCGACGTAGTCGAGGATCGCCGTCAAGGCCGGATGTCCGGCCGGGGCCTGCCACTCGACATCGGTCTCCATGTTGAAATTGTCGAGATTGCGGCGGGTGAAATTGGCCGAGCCCAGCAGTACCTTGCCGCTGCCATCCGGATGACTCAGCACTAGGAGCTTGGCGTGGCACTGTTCGCCGTGGGTCAGGCACCAGCGCACCTGCACGCCGGCACGGTGGAGTTCGTTGCCGACCGGCCGGTTGGGCAGGCCGCTCTTCTGGCGGCCGAAGGCGTCGTGGTTGGGGTCGAGCAGCACCCGCACCGGCACGCCGCGCTCGGCCGCGCGCTTGAGTGCCTCGATCACCCCGCGGTGAGACAGGTAGAACATCGCGAGATCGAGACGGTCGTCGGGTCCGGCGGCCTCGATCAAGTCGAGCGCCGCCTCGCGTATCCGCGCCTCGGTCAGGATGCGCAGTCGGCCCTCGTCGGTGCGGTTGGTCGCGTTCCCCAAGCCCTTCCGCGGTGCGGTGAACGCATCCCCGTGCCCACTGAGCGCCGCGGCGGAACGCTCGGTGGCGAGGAGGTCGAGTGCCGCGGGACCGGCAAAGCGCAGGGCGACGTTTCCGTGGCGGCTGCTGGCGTCGTGCGGGTTGGCCGAGGTTACGAGTCCCTGCCACTGATCGCCGAGGTCAGCGACGATCGTCTTGCGATGATTGGCCTTGACGTTGAGCAATCGCATCCAGGAAGCCAGCGCGACAGGCGGTTCGGCCAGCGGGTTGGGCAGCCATCCCTGGTCGGGACTGGCCTCGAGAGCCTGGCAACACAGTCGCCAGAGACCCGACCAGATGGGGTTCGGGTCCCGCAGGCGCTCGAGGTCGGTGAACACGATGTCGACCCCCGCCGTCCGCAGGCGTTCGAAGTGCGATGGCGTCAGGCTGCCGTAGACCGTGTTCACGGGATCGGTGATCAGCAGCGTCCGCGGCGCTGGTCGACGATGGCGACGCTCGGCGATCGCCCCAGTGAGCTCGCTCGACAAGGGTCGGTAGGCGGCACCGGAGTCGCCAGCGAAATCATTGAAAAGGAACATGTCCAGCACGAGAAGCCGCTGCGCGCCCCGGATCATTTCGCCGATCGCATCGAAGATCCGCTGGTCGCTGACCAGCGTTCCGTCGGGCGCCTGGTAAGTCGTATCGGCGAGAAAGCGCACCTCCTGGGCCGGTACCCACGGAGTGGCCACGTCCAGCCCACCGGGCATGGGCTTGTAGACGTGCCACATGCCCATGATCAGCCACGCGAGGAGACTCAGGGTGATTATCGTCAGGAAAAGCGGTTTTCGGCGCAGGCCCATGGGCAGGTTCCTTGAGAGCGTTTCGAAAGCGTACACGGCCGGGCGGGTCGGTGGATAAACGGGCTAGTTTGATTGAGAATTACGCGTCTTTTCAGTCGATTGATAGTATTGTTCTATGGCAAGGCGATAAAAATGCAATTTGTGGCCGCTGACCTGTCGGCCTAGATTGTCCAGTGGGTTCCGGACGATAGGCCCCGTGGCAGCATTGGCCGGTATGCTCTGGTCAGGCGCCGCTGCACGGCCCCTTGGTGGGTCGGCGGCATCGTCCGACAACGCGGCGCGGCAGGTGCCGCTCGACACGAACGATATGGCTAGGAGACGGTAATGGGCGAGAACGCGAACGCAGGCAAGTGTCCGGTAATGCACGGCAGCCGCACCAAGATGGGTGGTGGCGGTGGTGGCGCCAAGGACTGGTGGCCGGAGCAGCTCAACCTCGGCATCCTTCATCAGCACACGCCGGTATCCAACCCGCTGGGCGGGGATTTCGATTACCGCGAAGCCTTCGAAAGCCTCGATCTGGAGGCATTGAAGAAGGATCTGACCGATCTGATGACCGACTCGCAGGACTGGTGGCCAGCCGATTACGGCCATTACGGTCCGTTCCTGATTCGCATGGCCTGGCACGCCGCCGGCACCTACCGTACGGCGGACGGTCGCGGCGGTGCGGGCACCGGCAACCAGCGATTCGCGCCGATCAACAGTTGGCCGGACAACGCCAACCTCGACAAGGCCCGCCGCCTGCTGTGGCCGGTCAAGCAGAAATACGGAGACAAGATTTCCTGGGCCGACCTCTACATACTCGCCGGCAACGTCGCACTGGACTCGATGGGACTAAAACCCTTCGGTTTCGGCGGCGGTCGCGAGGACATCTGGGCGCCTGAGGAGGATATCTACTGGGGCGCCGAGGAGGAATGGCTCGCGACCAGCGACAAGCCGCACAGTCGCTACTCGGGTGACCGCGAGCTGGAAAACCCGCTCGCAGCGGTACAGATGGGGCTGATCTACGTCAATCCGGAAGGGCCGGACGGTGAGCCCGATCCGCTCGGTTCCGCGCGCGACATCCGCGAGACCTTCAAGCGCATGGCGATGAACGACTACGAAACGGTCGCGCTCACCGCCGGCGGACACACCTTCGGCAAGATCCACGGTGCAGGGGATGCCGCCCATGTGGGTCCCGAGCCCGAGGCGGCCCCGATCGAGCAGATGGGCCTGGGCTGGAAAAGCAGCTTTGGGTCGGGCAAGGGCCGCGACACGATCACCGGCGGGCTCGAGGGCGCATGGACGCCGACGCCTACCACCTGGGACATGAGCTATTTCGACGTGCTGTTCGGATACGAATGGGAACTGGCCAAGAGCCCGGCGGGCGCTTGGCAATGGGAACCGAAGAACCTGGCCGACAAGGACCATGCCCCGGATGCCGAAGATCCGAACAGGAAGGTCGGCATCATGATGAGCACCGCCGATATCGCGATGCGCGAGGATCCGGAGTACCGCAAGATCTCCGAGCACTTCCACAAGAACCCCGGCGAGTTCGCCGAGGCCTTTGCCCGAGCCTGGTTCAAGCTGACCCACCGCGACATGGGGCCCAAGGCCTGCTATCTCGGCACCGAGGTGCCGGATGAGGACCTCATCTGGCAGGACCCGGTGCCGCCGGTCGACCACGTGTTGATCGACGAGCAGGACGCCGACGCGCTCAAGGCGAGCATTCTCGATTCGGGCCTCACGCCCCGCGAACTGGTCTACACGGCCTGGTCCTCGGCCTGCACCTTCCGCGGTTCGGACAAGCGGGGCGGCGCCAATGGTGCACGGATCCGTCTCGCTCCGCAGAAGGACTGGGCGGTGAACGAGCCGGAGCAACTCGCGCGGGTGCTGCACGTCCTCGAGGGCATCCAGAAGGCGTTCAATGACGCCCAGTACGGCGGCAAGCGCGTCTCGTTGGCCGACCTGATCGTCCTGGGCGGTGCGGCTGCGATCGAGGTCGCGGCCTGGGATGCCGGTTATCCGGTGGAGGTTCCCTTCGCGCCGGGTCGGACGGACGCGACCGACGAACAGACCGACGCCGAGTCCTTCGAGCCACTCGAACCCGAGGCGGATGGGTTCCGCAATTACCAGCGTGCCAAGTTCACCGTCACCGACGAGGAGATGCTTGTCGACCGGGCCCAGTTGCTGGGGCTGTCGGCACCGGAAATGACCGTGCTGGTCGGCGGGATGCGCGTGCTGGGTGCCAACTTCGGCGAGAGCAAGCACGGCGTGTTCACCGACGAGCCGGGCGCGTTGACCAATGACTTTTTCGTCAACCTGACCGACATGGGTATCGAGTGGACGCCCACGGCGGCCGACGAGGACATCTACGAGGGGCGTGATCGGAAGACCGGTGAGCGCAAGTGGACCGGCACCCGGGTCGACCTGGTGTTTGGCTCCAATTCGCAACTGCGGGCGATCGCCGAGGCCTATGCCCAGGACGATGCCGGCGGCCGGTTCGTCCGCGATTTCATCGCCGCGTGGAACAAGGTGATGAACGCCGGTCGTTGCGACCTCGACTGACCGGGGTTGATCGCCGGCACTGCCGGCACGCCTGAAGCGGGCCACCGATCCGAAAGGATTGGTGGCCTTTTAGCTCGTGTGCTTCATAAACGACACGCGTCCTCGCTCGTCTCTCGGCCAAACAAGTCTCGGCCAAACAAGGAAGGTCCCGTACCCGGTCGTGTTCACCGGATCCCCACACCGTTGGAACGGCCTTTGCGCGATCTTGAGCATCAGGTGCATCGATGAAATGCCCGGACTCGCCTTTCGGGGCGGCACCCGCTAGCGCGAGCAGCCGGGTGGTCGCTTTCCGGTGGGTTCCTCGTCGTGAAACGGATGGCAGCATCGCGGAATCAGTCGCAGGTCCGCGAGCACCGCCCGGATCAGCGAGCGGCGGGTGGCCTCGGGATGCAGGGCGCGGTAGAGCATCGTCTTGAGCGTTACGAACGCGCCTAGCACAATGCCGCCGACTGCGAGCAGGCTGCCCAGCGCGAGGGTGGATGTGCCCGAGAGCCCCTGGCCGACCGAGCAGCCCATCGCGATGATGCCGCCGCTGCCCATGAGCGCGCCCCCCAAGGTATAGGAGGCGAACTGCGACCGGCCAGTGAACCCCTGCCAGCGGAATCGTCGACGGGTCAGTGCCCAGCCGCCGGCCCCGAGGATTACGCCCGCCATCGCGACGAGTCCGAAAGTCAGCCAGGCGACAGTCGGGTTACTAGCCAGGCGCCACGTTTCGGCCGCCGGCGCGACGAAGCTCAGCGATTGGCTGCCGGTGCCGGCCGGAGGCTCAAAGGCGAGGCGCGCCTCGCTCATCAGTGCCTGCCCGCTCGGCGAGCCGGTCCAGAACCAGCCGGCGGCGATCACCAGACCGATGCCGACACCGCCGATCAGGTCCGAGGGTCGCAGGCGCCGCGCCCCATCCATCCGCCCCAACCAGAGGATCAGGCCTGCGCTGGCCAGCAATGCCGTGACCAGTCGCCAGCCGGGCAGCGTCCCGGCACCCGGGATGGCGTGGTTCGCAAGACCATGCAACAGGGCGCCCAGGTCCTGGTGCGCGACGTCGATCGACTCGAGGGTCAGTCCCGGCCAGGCAAGCGACTGGTCGATGAACCAGCGCAATGGTGGCCAGTAGAGCAGGGCGGCTGCGGTCAGGCCGACGACCGTGTAGGCCCACAGCGATTTCAGGTCGCCCTGGCCGATGTTGACCAGGGTCTTGGTCGTGCAGCCACCGGCCAGCACCATCCCGATCCCGAACAGCAGGCCGCCGAGCGCGTAACGCAACCAGGGAAAGACCGGGGCGCGGTAGCCCACGCGAGACTGATCCAGTTCGAGGCCCGCGAAGAACTCCAGCAACGCCACGGCGAGGATGGCCACCGCGACCGACAGTAGCCAGGCGCGCATGCGGCCGAGATCCCCGGTCAGCACCCAATCGGAGACCGCGCCCATGTTGCAGTAGCGCGTGGCGGCGGCGATTGCACCGAAGGCGAGGCCAATGACCAGCGCGCCGGCGAGCAGCAACAGCCAGGGGTGAGCGATAAGCGAAGCGGTCATGGGGTCCATGGGTGGCAATGGGTGGCAATCGATGGCAACGGATGGCAATGGATGGCATTGAAGCGGCTGTTCATGGTAAGGCGTTTGACTCGGTCTAGCGCGTCTCTGTCCCCAGAATCTGGTGATCGATCCATAAGGGAAACACTGCACGAATGCCATTCCACCCTACCTGGGCGAGGATCGGGAACACGATGACGGTCAAGCCGGCAACCCCGCCGGGCGGGCCGCCAGGCGCCCATCTGCGGCATCGCGGTGTTCGTCCGTAAACCCCGCCCTTCGGGTCGGCTCGCACCGATCCGGTTCAGCACTTGGCAATGACGACGGCCATTGCGCGGCGCACCGCCCCTGGAATCTGGATGCCTGGCGACCCGCTGAGGGGGGGGTATTCGTGCGGGGGTTCCCCGAGGAAGGGCTGGGCTTGGACGGCAAGCCGGGCATCGCCTTACCCTTATTCGTTTCGTTTATTTCGAATAATGCATGCGGTTTATTCCGATAGAGTCACCGTCTATTTGGTCCATACTCCCCGGCGATTCATCCCGACCGTGTCGAAACGGTTGCGGGACCCCCCGCCTTGATCTGGAGAGACGCCGATGAGCCTGCTTGTCGACGGAATGTTGCACACCGACTGGTTCGAGTCGGAATCCGAGGGCGGCGAGTTCGTCCGCAAGGATTCCATGTTTCGCCACTGGATCACGCCCGATGGCTCGCCCGGACCGACGGGCGAGGGCGGGTTTCCCGCCGAGGCCGGGCGCTATCATCTCTACGTTTCCTACGCCTGTCCCTGGGCACATCGCACGCTGATCTTCCGGGCGCTCAAGGGACTCGAGGATCTGATCAGTGTCGACGTGGTTCACCCGTACATGCGGGCCGAAGGGTGGCATTTCGGTGAGTTTCCCGGCGCCACGCCCGACAGCCAGATGGGCGCGCACCATCTCCACCAGCTCTATACCCGAGCCGACCCCGAGGTGAGCGGCATCGTCACCGTGCCGGTGCTCTGGGACAAAAAGCGTCAGACGATCGTGAACAACGAGTCCTCCGAGATCATCCGCATGTTCAATTCGGCCTTCGACGACCTCACCGGCAATCGGGACGATTACTACCCGGGCGCGTTGCGCGAAGCGATCGAGGAGATCAACGCGACCGTCTACGAGCAGGTCAACAACGGGGTGTACCGGGCGGGGTTCGCCACAACCCAGGAGGCCTACGAAACCGCCTTCGACCGGCTGTTCGAAACGCTTGACGAACTGGAGCGCCGGCTGGCACGTCAGCGCTACCTGGTCGGCGAGCGGATCACGGAGGCCGATTGGCGCCTGTTCACCACGCTCGTGCGCTTCGACGCCGTCTACCACGGGCACTTCAAGTGCAACCGTCACCGGCTGGTCGATTTTCCCAATCTCTGGGCCTTCACCCGCGAGCTCTACCAATGGCCGGGCGTGGCTGGGACCGTGCGCCTCGATCACATCAAGCACCACTATTACGTCAGCCACGATTGGATCAACCCTACCGGAATCGTGCCGCGTGGGCCGGCGATCGATTTCGGGCAGCCTCATCACCGTGGCATTCATCGCGATGAACGCGAGGTGCTCCTTTAGGCATCGAGCACCTTGATGGACGAAAGCTGGGGTGCGGGTTTTCCGAGCGAGCCCATGATCGCCGCCGAAAAGCTTCATGGCGCACCGCTTCTCAGTCCGGTCGCCACGTCGATCGAGGCGATGCTGTGGCCTCGAAGGCGCGTTGCGGGCGGCCGCAAGGCTTTGTAGCATGACGATCTTTTGGATGACGGTTTCATGACAGAACGACGTCTGCTTCTCGCCGCCGCCGCGGTGCTGGTCTGCTTCGGCCTCTTGCTGGCCGGCCTTGCCGTCACGCTACCCACGGCCCATGCCGAGCGGCTGTTCAGTGAGGAGGGCGTGTTCGAACGCCTCAGCTATTGGCTCTGGATCGGGCTTGCCGTGGCCGTGCTGTTCGCCCGTCCGATCGCCCTGACCCGGCGGGTGGGCATGGCGGTGATCGCCCTGGCGCTGGCCGCGCGCGAGGAGGGTTGGCACAAGAAATTCACCGCCGACAGCCTGTTCAAGAGCGACTACTACCAGATGACCGACGTGCCGATCGCCGAGAAGGTGGTAGCCGGGGCCGTGGTGCTGGCATTGACCGCGTTGCTCCTGTGGCTGCTGGCCATTGGTGGGCGACGGCTGTTTTGGGAGGGCGGCTGGCGCCGCCCCTGGGGCTGGGTGACATTGTTCGGCGTCTTTTTGTCGCCGGTGCTCAAGGTGTTCGACCGGGCGCCGTCGATACTCTCGCACCGGTTCGATATCGTGCTGCCGAACGCGAGCGACATGCTGCTGCAAGCCTTCGAGGAAGGTTTCGAGATGGCCCTGCCCGTGATCTTCCTGTTTGCCCTTGTGCTGTTTCTGCGCGAGCCGCAGCGGCCGCGGTGAGCCACGGTCCGGTCGCCACTTCCACGCGATCCGAATGACCCCCAGCCGATGGGCGGGTGCTAAGCTCGGCTCAGTGGCCCATGCCGTCGCCGCGGGCCAAATGGAAAATGGGTCAGGAGGTGCTCGATGCGGTTTGTCCGGCGTTTTGCGGAACTGGGAATGGACGACGTCGCCACGGTTGGCGGCAAGAATGCGTCGCTGGGCGAGATGGTGGCGAGGCTTTCCGAGCGTGGTGTGCGGGTGCCCGACGGGTTTGCGACCACGGCGGAGGCCTATCGGCACTACCTGCGCCACAACGATCTCGAATCCCGTATCCGGGAGGCGCTCGAGCCACTCGATACCGATGACGTCGCGTCCCTGGAGCGGGTTGGAGGACAGATCCGCGGCTGGATTGCAGAGGGCGAGATGCCGGCGGATCTGGTCGAGGAAATCACCAGCGGCTACCGGGAATTGGGCCGGGAGTACGGCGAGAACCCGGACGTGGCCGTGCGCAGTTCGGCCACTGCCGAGGATCTGCCCACCGCCTCGTTTGCCGGTCAGCAGGAGAGCTATCTCAACATCGTCGGCGAGCCGGCGCTCCTCGACAGCATCCGCCAGGTGTTCGCCTCTTTGTTCACCGACCGGGCCATTTCCTATCGGGTTCATCAGGGCTTCGATCACATGGCCGTGGCGCTGTCGGTCGGGGTGCAAAAGATGGTGCGCTCGGATCTCGCCGCCTCGGGGGTGATGTTCAGCATCGATACGGAGTCCGGATTTCGCGACGCGGTGTTCATCACCGCTGCCTACGGCTTGGGCGAAAACGTCGTCCAGGGCGCGGTCAACCCGGACGAGTTCTACGTCTTCAAGCCCAAGCTCGAGGGAGATTTCTGCCCGATCGTCTCGCGCCAGCTCGGCGAGAAGGCGATCCGCATGGTCTACACCGACGAGGCGCGCCACGGGGCCTCGACCCGCAATGTCGACGTGCCCGAGACCGAGCGCAAGCGTTTCGCGATCACCGACGAGGAGGTCCTGACGCTGGCGCGTTTCGCCGTCGAGATCGAGAGACATTACAGCGAGCAGGCCGGCGAGTTCCGCCCCATGGACATCGAGTGGGCCAAGGACGGCGAGAGTGGCGCGCTGTTCATCCTGCAGGCTCGTCCGGAAACGGTGCACTCGCAGCGCGAGGCGGCCACGCACGCCACCTATCATCTCGAGGAACGCGGCGAGGTGCTGGTCGAGGGCAAGAGCGTCGGCGACCGAATCGCCGCCGGCCGGGCGCGGGTCGTCGTCTCCTCGGCACAGATGGACCGGATCAATCCCGGTGACGTGCTGGTCACGGACATGACCGATCCCGATTGGGAGCCGATCATGAAGCGCGCCGCGGCGATCGTCACCAATCGTGGCGGTCGGACCTGTCACGCCGCGATCATCGCCCGTGAACTGGGCATTCCGGCGATCGTCGGTTGCGGGGATGCCACCGAACGGGTGCCCGACGGCGAGGAGGTCACGGTTTCCTGCGTGGACGGCAGCACCGGCAACGTCTACCGCGGCATCCTGCCATTCACGGTGGAACGGCTGGACCTCTCGGATCGCCACCCGACCCGCACCGACCTGATGATCAACCTCGGAAATCCCGAGCAGGCCTTCGCGCTTTCCTCGTTGCCGGCCGCCGGGGTGGGCCTCGCGCGGCTTGAGTTCATCATCAATAACCGCATTGGCGTCCACCCGCGCGCGCTACTCGAGTACGACACGCTCGACGCGAAGACCCGCGCGGAAATCGATCGTCACACTGCCGGCTACGATGACCGACGCGAGTACTACATCCAGACCCTCGCCGAGGGAGTGGGCACGATCGCGGCGGCCTTCTATCCGCGTCCGGTGATCGTGCGCCTGTCGGACTTCAAGTCCAACGAATACGCGATGATGATCGGCGGCGCGGGGTTCGAGCCGCACGAGGAAAATCCCATGCTCGGGTTCCGGGGCGCCTCGCGGTACTACGCCGAGTCGTTCGCCGAAGCGTTTACGCTTGAATGCGAAGCGCTTCGGCGCGTGCGCGAACGCATGGGCCTGACCAACACCCGGGTGATGTTGCCGTTCGTGCGCAGTGTCGAGGAGGTCGATCGCGTGCTTGCCCTGATGGCGGCGGCGGGCCTCGAGCGCGGCCGGGAGGGGCTCAAGGTCTACCTGATGTGCGAAATCCCGGCCAATGCGCTGTTGGCCGACGAGTTCCTCGAGCACGTCGATGGCTTCTCCATCGGGTCCAATGACCTCACGCAGCTCACCTTGGGCGTCGACCGGGATTCCTCGCTGATCGAGGGGCTAGACGAACGCAACCCCGCGGTCCTCAAGCTGATGGGCATGGCGATCGACGCCTGCCGAGCCCAGGGCAAGTATGTCGGGATCTGCGGTCAGGCGCCGTCGGATTTCCCCGAGATCAGCCGCTGGTTGGTCGACCGGGGCATCTCCAGCCTGTCGCTCAACCCCGACAGCCTGTTGCCCATGCAGGAAACGGTGCTCGAGGCCGAAAAAGCGCAGCGATAAAGACCCAGCGGGCAAGGCAGCGTAATCAGACCGGGCCGGTCCGATTTTGCTACGCTAGTAATCCACGCTGGTCATCGGGCCGGTGATGGCAACAAGCCAATCAGGGCGAGTGAACCAAGGGGAGAGACCAGATTGATGGGCCTGTTCGGCAACAAGCGGAGCACGAACGACGTTCCATGCGAGGACATCGAGCGCGCGGTGGCGGCCGTCTCGGACCCCAACAGCGGGCAGACACTGGCCGAGTCCGGCGCAATCGAGCGTTTCGACTGCAAGGGCAAGACCTGCCAAGTCGACATCGTGCTGGACTACCCGCCGGGTGACTGGGAGGGCGAGCTGACCGATCGCATCCGCGAGGCGGTCGCTACGGTCGACGAGTCGGCCGAGGCCGAGATCACCGTCGCCTTCGTGGCGCCGGAGGGATCGGCCATGCACGGCAAACCGCTGCCCGGCGTGAAAAACGTCATTGCAGTCGCCTCGGGCAAGGGCGGTGTGGGCAAGTCGAGCACCAGCGTGAACCTCGCTCTGGCGCTGCTCGCCGACGGGGCGAGGGTCGGCCTGCTCGATGCCGATATTTACGGCCCCAGCCAGCCGCGGATGCTCGGCACCAGCGACAAGCCGCAGCAGGTTGGCGAGCGCTCTATGTCGCCGGTAATGGCCCACGGCCTGCAGACCATGTCGATCGGCTATCTGGTCGACGATGAGTCGGCCATGGTCTGGCGTGGCCCCATGGTCACTTCAGCGTTGATGCAATTGCTCAACGACACCCGCTGGGACCAACTGGACTACCTGATCGTCGACATGCCGCCGGGCACCGGTGACGTACAACTTACCCTTGCGCAGAAAGTGCCGGTGGCGGGAAGCGTGATCGTCACCACGCCGCAGGAAATCGCAACGCTGGATGCACGCAAGGCGATCAACATGTTCAACAAGGTCCAGGTGCCGATCCTGGGCGTGATCGAGAACATGGCGACCCACGTTTGCTCGAACTGTGGCCATGTCGAGGCCGTTTTCGGCGAGGGGGGTGGCGCGGCGATCGCCGCGCAGTACGACACCGAGCTTTTGGGGCAACTGCCGCTCAACCTGCGGATCCGCGAGGACCTTGACGCCGGCACGCCCACGGTGGCCAAGGACCCCGATGGGGCGCTGGCACACAGCTATCGCCAGGCCGCGCGCCGCCTTGCCGCCGGGCTCGGTCGGGCGGTGCGCTCGGAGGGCCAGTCCGGACCGGAAATCGTGATCGAGGAGTAATCGATGCTGGAAATCACCGTCCCCAGTCGCGGAGTGTTGCAACTCTCCCACTTGGTGCTCGACTACAACGGCACGCTTGCGCTTGACGGCGCACTGATCGACGGAGTGGGCGATCGGCTGCACGAGTTGGCCGGGCACCTCGATATTCATGTGATCACCGCCGATACTTATGGCGACGTTGCCGGTCGACTGGAAGGGCTGCCGGTGACGTTGTCGACTCTTTCCGATCACCTGCAGGATGAGGCCAAGCAACGCTATGTCCGGACACTTTCGGCGCGTGAATGCGTCACCATCGGAAATGGGCGAAACGACGCCTTGATGCTGGCCGAGGCCGTGCTCGGCTTGGGCGTGGTCCAGCCGGAGGGGTTGTCGCGGCACGCGCTGGATGCCTGTGACGTGGTCTGTCCCGATATCAACAGCGCCCTGGACCTGCTGCTAAAGCCCAAGCGTTTGATCGCCACCCTGCGCAATTGATCCACCCATCCATCCATCGAATCGACCGAACTCCCGGTATTTTTCAATTTTTAACAACATGTTAGGGAGGAATTATCATGTCCAGCGTTACATTTAAGGGCAGCCCCGTCAGCGTCGCTGGTTCCCTGCCGTCGATCGGTGCCAAGGCCCCGGCCTTCACCCTCACCGCAAGCGACCTCGCGGACAAGGGCCTCGAGGCCTTCGCGGGCCAGAAGAAGGTGCTCAATATTTTCCCGAGTCTTGACACCGGGACCTGTGCCCAGTCGGTCCGCGAGTTCAACCGCCGGGCCAGCGAGCTTACCGACACGGCCGTGCTCTGCATCTCGATGGACCTGCCGTTCGCCCAGGGGCGTTTCTGCGGTGCCGAGGGCCTGGATCAGGTCGTGACCCTCTCCGCGTTCCGCCACCCGGGGTTCCTCGATGATTACGGCGTCCGGATCGCCGATGGTCCGTTGGCCGGGCTGGCCGCGCGTACGGTGATCGTGCTCGACGCGGACAACACCGTCCGCCACGTCGAGCAGGTTGGCGAGATCGCCGACGAGCCGGATTACGAGGCCGCCCTCAAGGCACTCTGATGCGGGAATCGGCGGTTCTCTAGGGAGCCTCTGCACGAATCGATAGTGTCTCTGCGGGACCGCCAAGGGTCCAGATGCAAGGCGTGGTGCGCGGTGAATGGCCGTCGCCATTCGCAAGCGCCGCAACGCCGCAGATGGTGCCTTGGCGGCCCGCCCGGGCGGGGCTCGCGGGTTTGCCCGCACTCGGCGTTGCCGTCTCTCGACGGGCAATGAGCCCGTCTTCGAGCCGGCGCCTTGATTGCGAACAAACCCGCGAGCCAGAGGCACCATCGATTCGTGCAGAGGCTCCCTAGCCGTCGATTCGTCTCGAAATTACGATTGGCCTGGCGAGTGGGTGGATCACGATCCGACCGACCGTCGGGCCTTTGTTTTGTCAGGCATGGGGACACGGACATGGAAAAGCGATTGGGTGTCGATCTGGGCGGAACCAAGATCGAGGTGGCGGTGCTCGATAGCGCGAACCGTATTCTATGGCGCGAGCGCGAACCCACCCCGAAAGGAGACTACCCGGGGACCGTGGAGACGATGGCCGCCCTGATCGAACGGGCCGAGGCGGAATGTGGTCCGGTGGCGAGCGTCGGAGTCGGCACCCCGGGCACGATTTCGCCCCGCAGCGGGCTCGTTAAGAATGCCAACTCGGTGGTGCTGAATGATCGGCCCCTCCAGCATGACCTCCAGTCCCGTCTAGGTCGAGACGTGATCATGGCCAACGATGCCAATTGCCTGGCCTTGTCGGAGTCCGTTGTCGACGGCGCGGCGAGTGGTGCGGCGACGGTGTTCGGCGTGATCCTGGGTACCGGCGTCGGCGGTGGGCTGGTGGTCGACGGGCGAGTGCTGGTGGGCGCCAACGCCATCGCCGGGGAATGGGGGCATAACCCGCTCCCTTGGATGGGCGCGGCCGAACGCCCGGGACCCGATTGCTGGTGCGGCCTGTCCGGGTGCATCGAACAATGGTTGTCCGGTCCCGCCTTCGAGCGGGATTACGTCAGTTACGGTGGAGAGACGCTCGACGCGGCGTCGATCGTAGCGCGCGCGGCATCGGGCGAGGAAGGCGCTACCGCGGCGATCGAACGCTATGCCGATCGGCTGGCACGAGCGCTGGCGCACGTGATCAACCTGTTCGATCCGGAGGTGATCGTGCTCGGCGGCGGAATGTCGAATGTCGCCTCACTCTACGAGCGTGTGCCGGCGATCTGGGATGCGTTCGTGTTCTCCGATCCGATCACCACCCGCCTGGTGCCCCCGCGATTCGGCGATTCGAGCGGGGTGCGCGGTGCCGCCTTCCTGCCGGCATCGATCGGTCGGACGCTGCGCTGAGTCCTAAAGCGCGTTGGATCGGGCCGCTGAGGACGCGCTCGGGCGGTGTATCGATGCGTCGGGTTGATATGGGCATAAGCAAGGTCTACGCTGTGGCGTGGCCTCGCTGGTGACAGGGTGGTCATGCGATCAGACAACCGGAGGTTGATTGCCTATGGACATCGAACTGCAGATCGTCTTTTTCAGCATTCTCGCCATGGTCGGCATCGTCGGCATGCCGTTGTACGTGTTCTGGATGCTCTGGAATAAGTCCGGGGACGCCAAGCACGCCCAGGAGGATCGGCGCCATCGCCATCGACATGGTTGACGACCAACTCGGATCCCCGTGGACCGGTGCCCACTGCGGCGCCGGTTTTTTTGTCGGCCAGGTGCCGTTGGTGGGAGGCCTGGTGAATGATCGCTGGACTACACTTGTAAACATGCCGGCGTATCGGGCAGAGGGGTAAACCGACGTTGAGCCATTCGGGGGAAGGTGGGGGATCGGGACAGGCCGAGCAGGGCGAGTCACGCCGGGAACTGCTCGCTCGAGCCGCGCTCGCCCTGGGTGCCGGGATCGTCGTGATGGCCGCGCTGTTCGCGAGCGTCACCGCAGTCGAGAGGCAGTTGACGACTGCTTCGCGCGAGGCCGACCTTGACCAACTTGCCGATTCTCGCACCCGGATCGAGGCCCAGCTGAACCAGGCGTCTAACGTCTCCTCCGGTATCGCCGTGTTGATCGAGGTCAACAGGGGACTGGATGAGGCACGCATCATCCAGGTGGCCTCGCGACTGCTCGAACGAACGGCGGTGATCCGCTCGATCGCCATCGCCCCGGACAACGTCATTCGATTGAGCATACCGCTGGAAGGTAACGAGGCGGCGATCGGTCTCGATCTGTCGAGCCATCCGGTCCAGTCGAGTTCGCTACGCACCGCCATGCAGACGGGCAAGCCGGTACTTGGCGGGCCGTATCAGCTTGTTCAGGGCGGGTACGCGGTGATTCATCGGGTGCCGGTCTTCTTCGATCGCGACGGCGATCTCAAGGAGGACTACTGGGGAGTGATCTCGACGCCGATCGTGGTCGGCAAGCTCTTTGATCTCGCGGGTGTCACCGAGGCGATCGCGGCGGGGCGATTGGCGGTGCGTGGATACGACGGTAGCGGCTCACTGGGCGAGGCCTTTCTCGGCCCGAACGCGCTGTTTCGCGAGGGTGGGGCGCTGACGACTCCCGTCATCGCGCTCGATGGTCGTTGGCAGCTGGCCATGCGGCCCGCCGGCCTGTCCACCACCACTCGCCTGCTGGTAGAGCTGGCCAAGGCGGTCGCCGTGCTGGTGGGCCTGCTGGTCGCATGGCTCACCCTGCGTTGGCAGAGCCAACAAGTCCGACTCGTGAGGTCAGAGCGCCTGCTGCGCGACGTGACCTCCAACGTCAGTGACGTGGTCTTTCGTACCGACAAGCGTGGCCGGCTGATCTTTCTCAGTCCCGCCTACGATCGGCTCACGGGCTGCGACGGGGCAAGCAAGCTGGGGGATTCCTGGTTGACACTGTTCGCCGGAGCCGAGAGCCAGGCTCGGGTCCGGCAAGCGCTTGAATGGAACGACCACAGCGCACGCACGAACGTCGGGGGGCGAATGGTGGTGAGCACACGGCTTTCACGCTGTCAGGGAGGGGGGCTGCCCGTGGAATTGCGAGCCGAGCGGGTCGTGTCGCAGCGCCTCGAACCCGGCGGGCTGGTCGGGGCGCTGACCGACCTCACCGAACACCAGGCGCTCGAACAACTGGAGGGGTTGGCGACGGCCGTCTTCGAGGGTGCTGGCGATGCCATCGTCATCCTCGATCCGGCTCGTCGGGTGCTGGCCGTCAATCCGGCGTTCGAGCGGATGGTGGGGACGCCGTCGTCGGAACTTGTGGGCGAGCGTCTGACGTCCCCGGAAATGCTCGATCGCGGACGCGACCATCTCGCGAGCTGTGCGCGCAACCTGCGATTGCGCGGGCGGTGGAGCGAGGAAGTCAAATGCCGTCTGCCAGACGGCAAGACGCGTGTGCTGGGCTGGTCGGTCGACCGGGTGCTCGACGATCGCGGTCATACGCACCGTTACGTCTGTGTCATCAACGACGTCACGGCGCGATATCGTCACATGGAGGCGATGCACCAGCGCGCCCTCCACGACGGCCTGACCAAGGTACTCAATCGGACGGGCCTGGAAGAGCGGTTTGCCCAGGCGCGCGCGCACGCCATCCGCGAGCGCCGTCCGATCGTGCTGGCCTTCGTCGATCTCAATGGCTTCAAGCCGATCAACGACACCCTCGGCCATCACGTCGGCGATGCGGTGCTCCGGGAGACCGCGAAGCGGCTTGGCGAAGTCGGGCGCCGCGAAGACATCGTTGCACGCCTGGGTGGCGACGAGTTCGTGGTGGCGTTCTACGGCGTGCGCAGCGGTGCGGACATGGAACGATTGGGCGAGAGCCTCCGCGCCCAGATCACTCGCCCCATCTTGGTGTCAGGCACTGCGACGCCGGTCCGGGTAAATGCCTCGATCGGCTTCGCCCGCTTTCCCGAGGATGCCGACACCCTCGCCGGGCTGATGCGCAGAGCGGATGCCGCGATGTATCAGGCCAAGGAGGCGACCCGCGACTCGGGCGCCACGATGGTGTTCCACGCCGGCTCGGGGCCGTTGAGCGGCAGCATAGTATGAATATTATTAATTCTATTTGCGAATAACGTGCAGAGAAATGCATGTTGGCTTGGAATAGAGTGGGTGCAGCCACTTATCCGACAGGAGCCAGACATGCCCGCCTCGTTTTCAGGATCGCCCACCACCCACACCCTCGGTTTTCCCCGCATCGGCTCCTCGCGCGCCTTGAAGTGGTCGCTCGAAGGCTACTGGCGAAGCGCCGGTACCGATGACGATCGCCAACGCCTCAAGCAAGACGCGGCGGCGGTGCGCGCCGAAGCTCGCCACTGGCATGGCGAAGCCGGCATCGACCGGCCCGCCACGGGCGACTTCAGTTTCTACGACGGGCTGGCCGACCTGTCGCTGCTGTTCGGCCAGGCACCGGCCCGCTTCGGCGATCTGCCCAACGACCTCGATGCGCTGTTCGCTCTGGCCCGGGGGCGCGAGACCGCGACAGAGACCGTCGCGCCGCTGGCGATGACCAAGTGGTTCGATACCAACTACCACTTCCTGGTCCCCGAGCTCGACGCCGATCGGCCGTTCCGCCTGGACGCGGGACGTTATCTCGCCCAGGTCGAGGAGGCTCTTGCCGAGAACCCCGCCGCCAAGCCGGTCCTGGTGGGGCCGATGACCTTCCTGTGGCTGGCCCGCGGGGCGAGTGCGAAGACGCGGTTGGCTCGGGCTCCGGCCCTGGCCGAGATCTACTCGGCGTTGCTGGCGCAGCTGGCGAAGGCCGGGGTCGAGTGGGTTCAGATCGATGAGCCTGTCCTGGGTCTCGACTTGCCGCCGGAGTGGCTGGCCGCCTTCGATCCGGTTTATCACCGTCTCAAGACACCCGGCATTCGTCTGCTATTGGCGACCTATTTCGCCCCGCTGGCTGGGCGTGTCGGCGTGTTGGCCGGCCTGCCCGTGGACGGGATCCACGTCGATCTGACCACCACCGTCGACATCGACGCCCTTGTCGATCGTCTGCCCGCGTTCAAGGTGGTGTCGGCAGGCGTGCTCGACGGTCGATCCATCTGGCGTGCCGATCTGGGCGGCTTGCTCGATCGACTCGAGCCTCTGTTCCAAAGGCTGGGGGATCGACTTTGGCTCGCGCCCAGCTGCTCCCTGTTGCACCTGCCGATCGATGCGGCAGTCGAGGATCAGCTGCCCCCGGTACTGGCCGAAAATCTGAGTTTCGCTCGGCAGAAGCTCGAGGAGCTGTCTTTGCTGGCTCGGGGGCTTGCCGACGGTCGTGTGGCGATCGGCGAGGCGATCGATGCCGCCAAGGCGGCACGGCGGCGGCTGGATGAGCAGGAGGGGCGCGTCCGGGGGGATCGCCGCGAGGCGGTCGCTCGCCTGACGGTCGACGAGCCGGCGCGCGCAAGCGCCTACCCCGAACGGGCACGGGTGCAGCGGGAAACCCTGGGCCTGCCGCGTTTTCCTACCACGACCATCGGCTCGTTTCCTCAGACGGACGAGATCCGCGCGGCTCGCCGGGCCTGGCGCCGCGGCGAGCTTGACACGTCGTCCTACGAGACCCGGATGCAGGACGAGATCGCCACGGTGATTCGTGCGCAAGAATCGATCGGTCTCGACGTGCTGGTTCACGGCGAGCCCGAGCGCAACGACATGGTCGAGTACTTCGGCGAGCAGCTCGACGGATTCGCCTTTACCCGCGGTGGCTGGGTGCAATCCTATGGCTCGCGCTGCGTCAAGCCGCCGATCATCTGGGGAGACGTGGCCCGTCCGAAGCCGATGACCGTGCGCTGGAGCGCCCATGCCCAATCCCTGACGGATCGCCCCGTCAAGGGCATGCTTACCGGGCCGGTGACCGTGTTGTCCTGGTCGTTCGTGCGCGACGACCTCTCGCGCGAGCAGGTGGCCTACCAGTTGGCCGCGGCGCTACGCGACGAGGTCATCGACTTGGCGGCCGCTGGCATTCCCGCGATCCAGGTCGACGAACCGGCATTCCGCGAGGGCTTGCCGCTTCGCCGTGATCGCTGGGGCGAGTACCTCGACTGGGCGGTCCGGGCGTTCCGGCTGGCGACTGCCGTGGCGCCTGATGCCACCCAGATACACACCCACATGTGCTACAGCGAGTTCAACGACATCATCGAATCGATCGCCGCGCTCGATGCCGACGTGATCACGATCGAGACCACGCGCTCGAACATGAAACTGCTCGACGCCTTCGCGGATTTCGACTACCCCAACGAGATCGGTCCGGGTGTCTGGGACATCCACTCGCCGATGGTGCCGACCACCGAGGCAATCCTGGAGCGTCTCGAACTGGCCTTGGCGAAGGTGCCGGCCGACCGGCTGTGGGTGAACCCCGATTGCGGCCTGAAAACGCGGGGCTGGCCTGAGGTGACCACCGCGCTCGAGCACCTGGTCGAGGCCGCGGCGCGCCTGCGCGGAGCGCATCCGGGGGATTGAGCCCGCGGCGTTCGGCATTGGTCGGGGCTGCCAATTCCACGCCCGATCGGTGTCGGCCCGCGCAGGCAAGATTCGAGCCGTTGGGGCGTGGACGCCTCGACAATCGCCGCGTGGCCGACCGGGGCGATCGATCATGGCTATACTGCCCGTCTTGTCTGCGCCACCGGAGCTTCGATTTGAAACGACTGCTGAGCGCCGTGACCGCCGCGACGGTGACCTTGACCACCCTGACCGCATGTTCCGGGGCGAAGATGCTCGAGGCGTTCGCCCCGAGTGACTCGGTGATCGTCGAGCGTGATGTGGTCTTCGATCGCGAGCACGATCTTGCCCTGGACGTCTATCGACCTCGTGGGGCCGATGACGCGCCTCTCGTGGTGTTCTTCTGGGGGGGCAGTTGGCAGACAGGCGACCGATCGACCTACGGGTTTCTCGGTCGGACGCTCGCCAGCCGTGGTCTCGTGGTGATGATTCCCGACTACCGCACCTATCCCGCCGTGCGTTATCCGGCGTTTCTCCACGATTCGGCTCGGGCCGTCGCCTGGGCGCGCGAGCATGCGCGCGACTACGGGGCCGACCCGTCACGTCTCTCGCTGCTTGGCCACTCGGCAGGCGCCTACAATGCCGCGATGCTGGTTGCCGACGGGCGTTACCTGGAAGCGGCCGGCGGAAGTCGCCGCTGGATCTCCGCCTGGGCGGGCCTGGCGGGGCCCTACGATTTCCTGCCGCTGAAGGATGCAGCGCTCAAGCGCATCTTCGAGCCGGCCGAGCCCCTGTCGTCGAGCCAGCCGATCAATTGGGTCGATCGAGAGGTGCCGCCGACACTGCTGGTGGTAAGCGCCGATGACCCGGTGGTCGACCCGCGCAATACCGAGCGGATGGCCGCGCGTCTCAAGGCGCTCGGACGTCCGGTCGAGTTGCTGCGCGTCGACAACCTGCGTCACGCCTGGCTGGTGGTCAGTCTGCTGGACGTTTTCCCCTTCGACGACCAGGTGCGATCGACCGTGACGCAATTTCTGCTTCACGCACCGAGCACCGCACCGAGTAGCGATGCCGAGCGGCTTGTCCGCGATTGATGGGGCCGCGCCTGCTTGCCCTCGACTCGCCGTAGCCGGCTATTCGTGACTGGGGTCTTCGTGTCGCAAGGCCTCGACCCGGCGAACCCGTTCGTGGTGCAGGGCCTCGCCCAGTGCCTTGCCGCGGATGCCCTGTTCGAGCAACGGCTGGGGCGAGACGGCCGCGACCGCCGCACGCACTCGGCGCAGCCAGTCGCCCTCCGGGTAGTCGACCGATTCCTTGCCCGGTTTGCCGCGCGAATCGGCATGGCAGACGGTGAGGATATCCTCGAAGCGCTCGGGGCGCCGCAGGGCGTCGAGCTCGTCGAGCAGGTCCACTAGCGTCGCATCCCGCATCTCCAGCGCTCGATGGATGCGACCGTGCTGGGCGGTGGCCGCGATGGCCAGTTCGCGGACCGCCTTCGAGGTGCGCAGGCGTTCGCAGAGCGCCCGGGTCGGCTTGATGCCACGCCGCTCGTGGCCGATGTGACGCGGCCATTCCTCGCGCGGGGTCAGCGCCTTGCCGAGATCGTGGCAAACGGCAGCGAAGCGCACGGCGATCGAGTCGCTCAGTGCGGCGGCGGCATCCAGCACCAGCAGGGTGTGAATGCCCGTGTCCACCTCGGGGTGGTATGCCTCGGGCTGGGGCACGCCGAACAGGGCCTCGACCTCGGGGAAGGTCGCGCCCAGGGCGTCGACCTCGTGAAGCACCGCGAAGTAACGTGACGGCCGCTCGGTGCCCAGGGCCTTGACGGTCTCGGCCCAGACGCGTTCCGGGACCAGGTCGGCAAGTTCGCCTGTATGGCTCATCTCCCGCATCAGCGCGGCGGTAGCCCCGTCGACCTCGAAGCCCTGCGCGCCCAGCTGCGCGGCGAAACGCGCCACCCGCAGCACGCGCAGCGGGTCTTCGACGAAGGCCGGGCCGACGTGGCGCAGTCGGCGAGCCTCGAGATCGGCCTGACCGCCGAAGGGGTCCACCAGTTCGCCGTCCTCCCGCATCGCCATCGCGTTGATGGTCAGGTCCCGCCGCGCGAGATCGTCCTCGAGCGTGACCTCGGGGGCGGCGTGGACGGCAAAGCCGTGGTAGCCCCGGCCCTGCTTGCGCTCGGTGCGGGCGAGCGCGTACTCCTCACTGGTCTCGGGGTGCAGGAACACGGGGAAGTCGGCGCCGACCTGGCGGAACCCGCGCTCGAGCATTGCCTCGGGGGTGGCGCCAACCACGACCCAGTCGCGGTCGACGACCTCGCGACCGAGGAGTCGATCGCGCACGGCGCCGCCGACGATGTAGCACTCGAGGTTGTCGGTGACCGAATCGGGCATCGTATCTCCGGGTGATTGAGTCGGGTTTGGAAGGCGAAAGCTTGCGTTATCGTTACGGCGGCGAGCGGTCCTTCGGCGGGTACTCGAACACGTTATGGACACACCGCCATGAAAGCGAACCCGTATCTTGAGGCATTGCAGCGCCAGTCGTCACGTTTCGAGTCCACGCTGCGCTCGCCGAGCAGGCGGGACTGGTCGACCAGGCCGGCGGCGGCACGCTGTTTCTCGACGAGCTGGGCGAGTTGCCGCTGGCGCTGCAGGCCAAACTGCTGCGGCTTCTGGAAAACGGCGAGACGCGCGCCGTGGGCGAGACCGGCACGCGCCGGGTCGACCTGCGCGTGGTGGCGACGACTCACCGGGATCTCGCCGGCATGGTCGAGGCACGCGAGTTCCGCGCCGACCTGTACTTCCGCCTGGCGGGCGTGCCGATCGAGCTGCTGCCCTGCGGGATCGTCAGGGCGACGTCGACTGGTTCTTCGCCCGCTTTCTCGCGGAGAACGCGGCCCGCAACGGGGTGGCCTTGCCACGGCTTCCCGCGCGTGCCACCGGCGTGCTGCGGCGCTACCGCTGGCCTGGCAACGCCCGGAAGCTCAAGCAGCTGGCCGAACGGCTGGGGATCTTTCATCCCGGTGGGTTGGTCGACGTCGAGGCATTGCCGCCGGCGATGCGCTCGGCGGCTCAGAGCGAGCGCGGCGGACCGATCGCTTCCGGTTTCCTGTTGCCCGAGGGTGGCGTGAATCTCGAGGCCGTCGAGAGCGACCTGCTGCGCCAGGCCTTGGGCCAGATCGGTGACAACAAGTCGCGTGCAGCGCGCCTGCTAAATCTCAGTCGCGATACGTTTCTCTACTGCCTGAAGAAGTTTGCCATCGAGTAGCGTTATCGCATTGAGCTTGTGACGAGTCACGGCCCAGTCGATAGGCAATGGGGCCCGTGTCGGCATCGTCGCGGGCGGGATCTGCGCGAAATTGACGTCTCGACCGAAATCGGGAGGGCCCGGGAGCGTTTTCGCTGTTCGGCCGCCCCGACAGCTTTTTCGCGCGTTCGCGTCGAACCCGTTTGCCCAAGGCAAAGCGGCGGAAGGCGTCGACCCGTTTCCGCCGCTGTGCCACCGATCCCGGCGATTCCTTTTTAGGGGATTGGCTTAAGTACCAGCTCCTCTGGCGTTGCCTCCCCGAAACCGTACGAGGCATAAATGGCTTGCGCTTCCGGTGTGCCCAGGTAGGCCATGTAGCGCAGAGCGTTATACGCATTGCGGCCGGAGGACAGCGCACCCAACGCGTAATTCACTTTGTCGGCCATGTTGAAGGGTGCTGGGATGGTCACGCCTTCCACTGAGCGGCCTTCAGCCAACGCATGGCGCACCTCGGTTGTCCAGACGATGCCCACGTCAGCCTCGCCATTCTCGATACGGTGAGGTGTTTCGCGGTGGTGACGTTCGGTGAACCAGGTTTTACCCTCGACGGCCCAACAGCCTTTGCACTCGGCACCCCCGGTGACGGTGTCGTACAGGCCAAGTTCCTTGAGCATCTGTGAACCGTAGAACTTGAAGATGCCCTCGGTAAGCGGGTTCGGATGCGACTGCACCAGGTCGTCTCGCCCGAGATCCCGGGGCCCTTCGATGTTTTTGGGGTTGCCCTTGGCCACCATCAGCTCGAGTTTGTTATGTGTATAAACCATGTAATCGTGCATGAGGCCGGCCTTTTTCAGCGTTTTCAGGTGGCCAAGGTTGACGCTGGCGTAGAGGTCGGGATTGCGGGCGGTGTCGGTATTGGCGATCTGCCCCTGTTTCAGGATCTGGCCTTTGAGAATCTGGCCCGGCGGAATGGTCTCGACGTAGATGCGCTCTATATCCGGATTCTTTTTCTGGAAGTCCTGAATCAGTTCTTCCATCACCATGAACTGGTTGCCCGCGAGATACATGACCAAATCGGCGGTGTAGGAATCGCCAATTTGGCCGTACTCGATCTTTCCGCCTTCGAGGAAGGTGCGGTAATCATGGCTTTGGCCGGCGTCCTCGGCCGCGACCGCGAGTGCTGGCACGGCAAGCATCGCTAGGAAAGCGAATGCGTGGCGGAGAACAATCCTGTGTGCTTTCGATTGAGACATGACTGCACCTCGATGTCTGTCACCGAAAGCCTGTTTGGGGAGTCCCGCGCCCTGACCTAGGTAATGTGTCGGGGTGAGAAACGGTTTCAGGAATCGGCGAGTTGGGCTTACACATGAATTTAGACGGTGGTTTCAAACAAATACAGTGAGTCGGAAAACATTTTTCGCGCTTGCACATAAATCGGACACAAATGACGATCGTTTCGCAGGTTTTAGTGGCTGGCTCCCTCGCGATCAATTTGAAGTCGCCGGAAGCATGTGAATCTGCCTGTTGCAGGCCGCGGATGATCGGGTCCAGAGCATGGTCGGCTATCCGGCCTGTATCCATCCCGTTGAATTCGCTTAGTCCCTCGGCCAGATCAGCCTTGGGTGCTCTTGGGTGCCATATCCGAGCTATCCGAGCCAGTCAGGATGGTGGGTTCCGATTGACGGTGGTTCGGCGGGGAAGATCAGGATCGTCTCCAGGCCCTGGGGTGAGCGCTGCCTGGTGGGGGGGGGGCATCAAACCCGCGAAGATAGTGGCGCGCGGCAGGGTGGGTTGATGCAGGGGGCGGCAGGCGGTCACGCGGTGGTCATCCCTTGTTGGTTGAATGATGACTTGTACGTCGCGATTTGTTTCGCGTGGCTCGCGGGAACCGGGCCAGCGATAAACCATTGATCGGTTGTCGACCGACGCGCGCAAGCCGTGGCGAAAGGCCCAGCCGGCGCGGCAAATGCCGCAGTGGGTCGAGGCCGGCAATCGAGAAGGGTCGTTGTTTGTGCCAAAATCGCGGGCCAGTTCAATACCCGATGTAAGGAGTCGCCCATGGACATTCGGCAGGATCGGCGCTACGGCGAAACCCACGAGTGGTACACCGTCGAGGACGATGTGATCACGGTGGGCGTGACCGAACAGGGTCAGGAGATGCTGGGCGATGTGGTGTTCGCCGACCTGCCGGATGTCGGGCAGGCGGTCTCCGAGGGCGCGCCCTGCGCCACGCTAGAATCCGTCAAGGCGGCATCTGATGTCCTTTGCCCGGTCGATGGCGAGGTGCTCGAGATCAACGAGGCGCTGGAGGACAGTCCCGAGCTGATCAACGACGACCCGCTCGACGAAGGCTGGATTCTCAAGATCCGAATGGAAGGCGAGCCCGCCGATTGGATGGGACCGGACGATTACGGTCGCATGCTCGAAGCGACCGACTGAACCAACGAGGAACGGCAGGATGGCATCCGATCAGGGGCACGGACTGGTCCACGCCTGGGTAGCGCTGGGGTACTCGTGGAAGGGGCTGCGCGCGGCTTGGCGCAAGGAGGAGGCATTTCGCCAGGAAGTGGTCGTTGCGGCGATCGCCATTCCCATCGCCTGGTACGTTGGCGACACGGCGCTCGAACGCGCCCTGTTGGTGGCGGTAGTGATTCAGGTACTGATGGTCGAGTTGCTCAATACCGGGATCGAGAACGTCGTCGACCGGATCGGCGTCGATCCGCACAAGCTTTCCGGCCGGGCCAAGGACGTCGGCTCGGCGGCCGTCTTAATGGCGATCGTCGTCGCCGTGGTGGTCTGGATCGGCGTGATGCTGGGGTGAACCGGACCGACGGCAAGGCCAATTCTGCGCGCCTGCCGGATGTCTCTCTATTCGTCAGCTTTCCAAGGAGCCACTGCACGAACGCCAAGTCAAGTGGCATGGCCATAGTGCAGAGGTTCCTTAGCGCTCAGCGAGCCGGGCGACACGATTGAGCAGGAAGAAGACCACTGGCCAGGCGGCGAGGTTGCTCAGGGCCCGCGAGAGGTAGGTGGCCATGGAAACCAGGTCCGTGGCCGCCCCTTCCACCCAGAGCGACACGGCTAGGTAGATCAGGGTGAACCCGGCGACCAGGAGCGCCTGCGATAGCAGCGGTGCGACGCCAAGTCCCTGGCGCAGGGAGAGTACCAGGAACGCAGTGAGCGTGAACATCAGTGCGTTCAGACCCAGCAGGCCATTGGTGGCCACGTCCAGCATCAGACCGGCCAGCCAGGCGTACAAAAGCCCGGCCTGAGCGGGGCGATAGAGAGACCAGAAGATCACGACCAGCAACAGCCACTGCGGATTGTGGACCTGCATCTCCTCCGGCAGCGGGACAAGTACCAGCGCCAATGCCGCGAGACTGGTCAGCAGGATGGAGAACCAGCTAGTTGCCATTGCCGGTCTCGTCGCTGGTCGTGGGGGTGGGGTCCTCGAGGGCTGGTCGAGTGAGCGTCGACGTCTCGCCGGATGGCGCCTCCTCGGGTGCGTCCGGGGGCTTGGTCACCACGAGGACGTAGTCGAGCCGGGCGAGGTCGGCGACGGGTTCGGCAATCACCCGAATGAAGCCCTGGGCCTCGTCGGTCTCGATGGCGGTGACCCGGGCGACGGGGTAGCCGCGTGGAAAGGCCCGGTCGATTCCCGATGTCGTCAGTAGGTCGCCTGCCTGGACCTTGGTCCGCTCGGGGACACGCTTGGCGACCAGTCGTTCGGTTCCGGTGCCGCGCAGCAGCGCGGTTCGCCCGGTCTGGCCGAGCACGACCGAGAGCATGTGGTCGCGTGAGGTCAGTTCGATCACGGTCGCGCCGGTGGCCGTGCTGCGCAATACCTGTCCGACGATACCGTGGGCGTCGATTACCGGGTCACCGGGGCGGACGTCGTCGGTGAATCCGCGGCCGATGGTGAACAGGTTGGCGCTGGGCGTGGGCGGGTGGCCGATTCGCCGGGTGAGCAGCACGGCGGGTACGTCGCTGGCCCGTCCGTCGAGCAGGGAGCGCAGCTCGTCGACCTCGCGCTTGAGCGAGACGAACTGCTGCATCTGGCCGCGCAGCAAGGTGTTCTCCTCGCGTAAGCGGTCGAGTTCCGTATGAAGGTCGGTTCGATCGGTAAACCAGCGTCCGAGCGAGTCGACCATTGTCAGCGGTTGGCCGATGGTCTCGATGATGCCGTCGGTGATACTCCCCAACCCGCGGTCGAGCTGGCCGACCCAACGTGTCCCGATCCGATCGAGACTCATCAGGATCACGGACACCACCACCAGAAGCAGGAGTCGGTTGAATCCGGGGCGATGGGTATCGAACAGCGCCATCGTCGGCGCCGTTATTCGTCCGCGAAAAGGGTGTTGTTGCGCTGATCGATCAACTCGAGCACCTTGCCACCGCCGCGCGCGACACAGGTGAGCGGGTTCTCGGCGATGACGACCGGCAGGCCGGTCTCTTCCATGATCAGCTTGTCGAGATCGCGCAGCAGGGCGCCGCCGCCGGTGAGCACGATGCCGCGCTCGGCGATGTCGGCACCCAGTTCCGGCGGCGTTTGCTCGAGGGCGGCGCGCACGGCCTGAACGATGCCGAACAGCGGCTCCTGCAGCGCCTCGAGGATCTCGTTGGAGTTGAGGGTGAAGCTGCGCGGCACGCCTTCGGCCAGATTGCGGCCCTTGACGTCGATCTCGCGCAGTTCCTTGCCGGGGTAGGCCGAGCCGATTTCCTTCTTGATCCGCTCGGCGGTCGCCTCGCCGATCAGAATGCCATAGTGGCGGCGGACGAAGGCGATGATCGCCTCGTCGAACTTGTCCCCGCCGATGCGCACCGACGAGGAATAGACGATGCCGTCGAGCGAGATGACGCCCACCTCGGAGGTGCCGCCGCCGATGTCGACCACCATCGAGCCGCGCGGCTCGTCGACGTCGACGCCGGCGCCGATCGCCGCTGCCATCGGCTCCTCGATGATGAAGGCGCGCCGTGCTCCGGCCGAGAGAACGGACTCGCGGATGGCGCGGCGCTCGACCTGGGTTGCGCCCACCGGGACGCAGACGAGCACGCGCGGGCTGGGGCGAAACCAGTGCGAGGAGTGCACCTTCTTTATGAAGTGCTGGAGCATCTTCTCGGTGACGTGGAAGTCGGCGATTACCCCGTCGCGCAGCGGCCGGACCGCCTGAATCGATCGCGGGGTCCGTCCGACCATCTGCTTGGCCTCGTTGCCGTAGGCCTGGATGACCGTCTGGCCCCCGTCGTTTCGCAGGGCGACCACCGAGGGCTCGTCAAGGACAATGCCTCGACCCGAGACGTAGATCAGCGTGTTGGCCGTCCCGAGATCGATGGACAGGTCGGTGGAGAAAATGCCGCGAAAACCTTTGAACATGAAGAGTAACCAAATGATGTCTGGGTGTGAGGGGTGGAAGGTCGTCGCGCCGACCCCATTTTGGCGCGCTGAGCGTGCGTCGCATGGAGCCGCCTGAATCCGTTCCTGTTCTGTGTTCGTCGGGGCGCACCAAGCCGGTCGTGTCCGCGCCGCGCCGACGTGGCGTAAAATAAGCGGCTAAGGTAGCAACATGGCCGGTTTCAAGCAAGCGCCTTGGCTCGGCAGTCGGCACGCTGTTGTGGTAGTCTTCGCGCCGGAATTTTCCTCGCTCGGCCAAGCGAGGCCGCCGCCACGGGGCGGTTTCGACCGAGCGTTTCGAAGCCGGTTCCGCGGGACGTCACGGGGCCGGTCCAGACGGGCCGTCTCGCGGCAAGTGCCTGAGCCCCGCTCACCCCCCACGATCTTCCAACGAGGGTAACGACCATGTCGTTGACCAACGACCAGTTACAGGATGTGGCGAACCTCGCCCGGATTTCCGTCGAGGACGGTTGGACCGATGGACTGCGTCGGGACTTGAACGCGATACTCGATCAGGCACGTCTGCTGGATGACCCGCGGCTCGATGCGATCGAGCCGATGGCGCACCCGCTCGACCAGACGCAGCGCCTCCGGGCCGACACGGTCAGTGAGACCGACCAGCGCGTCACTATGATGGCGGCCGCCCCGGCTCAGGAGGGTGGGCTGTTTTTGGTGCCGAAGGTCATCGAGTAGACCCGACACTGTCCGACCCGAAAGGCCCATCCATTCAAGGCAGGGGAGTCCCCGTGTCCACGAACGATTCATTCGAGCGCGGCGAGGCCGCGCTGATCAATGCGCCGATCACACAGCTCAAGGCGTGGCTCGCCGATGGCAGCCTGGATGCTGGCCATCTGACTGGCGCGTTCCAGCGCCGCATCGACTCGATCGACCCGATGCTCAATAGTCTGATTAGTCGAGTTGAGCCGGTCGTCCCGAGAAGCGACGGGGCGCTGGCCGGCATCCCGTATGTGCACAAGGACATCTTCTGCGCCAAGAGCACACGCACCACCTGCGGCTCTCGGATGCTGGCCGACTGGGTCGCGCCCTACGACTCGACCGTCCACGAACGCCTGACGCAGAGCGGGGCGGTACTGCTGGGCAAGGCGAACATGGACGAGTTCGCCATGGGCTCGTCCAACGAGAGCAGTCATTTTGGCGCGGTCGCCAACCCTTGGGACTCGAACGCGGTGCCCGGCGGCTCCTCCGGTGGGTCGGCGGCCGCGGTCGCAGCAAGGTTGGTGCCGTTCGCCACCGGCACCGATACCGGCGGCTCGATCCGCCAGCCGGCCGCCTTCTGCGGCGTGACCGGCATCAAGCCCACCTACGGGCGCGTCTCGCGTTACGGGATGATCGCCTACGCCTCGAGCTTCGATCAGGGCGGCGTGATCGCCAAGTCCGCCGCCGACTGTGCGCTGGTGCTGGGCGAAATGGCCGGCTTCGATCCCAAGGACTCGACCTCGTCGGACGAGGCGGTGCCGGACTACCTGGCCGGACTTGGCGCTTCGATTAAGGGCCTGCGCGTCGGCGTCCCGACCCAGTGGTTCTCCGATGCCCTCGACTCGGCCGTTGGGGATGCGGTGACCGCGGCGATCGACGAGCTGCGCGCCGCCGGTGCCGAAACGGTCGAGATCGACCTGCCGGATGCCGATATCGCGCTGGCCGCCTACTATCTGCTCGCCCCGGCCGAGGCCTCCTCGAACCTGTCGCGCTTCGATGGCGTGCGCTTCGGCTATCGCTGCGAGGATCCGAAGGACCTGCAGGATCTCTACGAGCGCAGCCGTTCCGAGGGCTTCGGCGCTGAGGTCAAGCGCCGCATCCTGGTGGGCACCTACGCGCTGTCCGCCGGCTATTACGACGCCTTCTACCGCCGCGCGCAGATGGCCCGCCGCCTGGTGACCGATCACTTCCAGCGCGCCTTCGAGCAGTGCGATGTTATCGCCGGGCCGGTCACGCCCACCCCGGCCTTCGACCGCGGCGCGCACAGCGACGATCCGGCCAAGATGTACCTTGAGGACATCTTCACCATTCCGGTGAACCTCGCCGGGCTGCCCGGCATGTCGGTGCCGGCAGGTTTTGTCGACGGTCGCCCGGTCGGCCTGCAGCTGATCGGTCGCCACTTCGACGAGGCGCGCCTGCTCAATGTCGCGCATCAGTATCAACAGCGTGTCGACTGGCACACCCGCATTCCGCCGCTAGGCGGCGATTCCTCCAACTACTAGGCGAAGGGCAGAAACGACATGTCGGACTACGTCATCCCTTCGGGCTGGGAAGCGGTCATCGGGCTGGAAATCCACGCCCAGCTGGCCACCCGTTCCAAGATCTTCTCCGGTGCCTCGACCGCTTTCGGTGCCGAGCCCAACGCCCAGGCCTGTGCGGTCGACCTGGGGCTGCCGGGTGTGCTGCCCGTGCTCAACGAGGGCGCGGTGCGCATGGCCTCGCTGTTCGGGCTTGCCATCGATGCCGAGATCTCGCGTGTCTCCAGCTTCGATCGCAAGAACTACTTCTACCCGGACCTGCCCAAGGGCTACCAGACCACCCAGCTGGCCCGTCCGATCGTCGTCGGCGGGCAGGTGACCATCACCACCGGCGAGGGCAAGCAGGCGCGTGAGCACACCATCAACGTGACCCGCGCCCATCTCGAGGAAGACGCCGGCAAGTCGCTGCACGAGGATTTCCACGGCATGACCGGCATCGACCTCAATCGGGCCGGCACCCCGCTGATCGAGATCGTCTCCGAGCCGGACATGCGCAGCCCCGAGCAGGCGGTCGCCTACGCGCGCAAGATCCACGCGATCGTGCAGTACCTGGGTATCTGCGACGGCAACATGCAGGAAGGCTCGTTCCGCGTCGATGCCAACGTCTCGGTCCGCCCCGAGGGCGAGACGGCCTTCGGTACCCGCGCGGAGATCAAGAACGTCAATTCATTCCGATTCCTGCAGCGCGCGATCGAGTTCGAGATCGAGCGTCAGGTCGACCTGCTGGAGACCGGCGGCGAGGTGGTCCAGTGCACGCGCCTGTACGACCCGGACCGCGACGAGACCCGCCTGATGCGCACCAAGGAAGACGCGGACGACTACCGCTACTTCCCCTGCCCGGACCTGCTGCCGGTGGTGCTGGACGAGGCGACGATCGAGTCCTGGCGCGCCGAGCTGCCCGAGCTGCCGGACGCCAAGGCCGGCCGCTACCAGTCCGAGTACGGCCTGAGCGCCTACGACGCCGGCGTGCTTACCGCCAGCCGCGCGACCGCCGAGTACTTCGAGGCCGTGATCGCGCGTGACGGTGCCGATCCCAAGCTGGCCGCGAACTGGGTGATGGGCGAGGTCGCCGCACTGCTCAACCGCCTCGAGCTCGAGATCAATGAGTGCCCGGTCCCGGCCGACAAGCTGGCCGACCTGCTCGAGCGCATCGGTGACGGTACGCTCTCGAACAAGCTCGGTCGCGAGGTCTTCGAGGCCTTGGCCGAGGAGGGCGGCTCGGTCGACGCGATCATCGAGGCGCGCGGCTTGAAGCAGATCTCCGATACCGGCGCGATCGAGGCGATGGTCGACGAGGTGATCGCCGCCAACCCGGGCCAGGTCGAGGCCTACCGGGGTGGCAAGGACAAGCTATTCGGTTTCTTTGTCGGGCAGGTCATGAAAGCCGCCAAGGGCAAGGCCAATCCGCAGGCGGTCAACGACGTGCTCAAGCGTCGCCTGGATGGTCCCGATGACCCCGGCGTCGTGTAATTCCCTTCCAGCCTTCGGGGGCTTTGCATGAACGATTCGTCCGACGCACCGCAATCGATCGATTGGCACACCCTGCCGCAAGGCGACGAGCTATTCCGCTTTTCCTTCGAGGACGGGCGGGTGCGTGGCGTCTCGCTGCGCCTGGAAAACACCTGGCAGGCGGCGATCGAAAACCACGACTACCCGCCCGAGGTCGCCGGCCTCTTGGGCGAGGCGGTTGCGGGGGCGGTGATGATGGTGGCGAACCTCAAGATCGACGGACGGCTGATCCTGCAATTCGCCGGGGCGGGACCGGTCAACCTGCTGGTCGTGCAGGTGGGCTCGGAGCATCGGTTTCGCTGCATGGCCAAGTGGGACGACGCGCGGCTCGCGAACGCCGGCGAGGGACTGGAGGCGCTGCTCGGACACGGCCAACTCGTGTTGACTATCGAGCCCGATGACGGCCCGCGCTACCAGTCGCTGGTGCCGATCGAGGGCGCGTCGCTTGGCGAGGCCATCGAGGGTTATTTCCAGCAGTCCGAGCAGTTGCCGACCCGGCTGGTGCTTTCTGCCGATGCGCAGGTCGCCGCCGGCATGCTGGTCCAGCAGATGCCGGAAACCGGCGGAATCGTGCCGGCGCACGGCCCTACGGCCCGCGGCTTCGAACACGTCGGCAAACTGCTCGACACGCTGGTGGGCGAAAAGGGACGTGCCGAAATGCGCTCGATCACGGCGGCCGAGTTGTTGCATCGACTGTTCCACCAGGATGCCCTACGACTCCACGAGGTGTCGCCGGTCGCGTTTCACTGCCGCTGCGGGCGCGAATCGGTCGGCCAGATGCTCGCCGGGCTGGGTCGCCACGAACTCGAGGAAACCCTTGCCAGCGAGGAAGGTCCGGCGGGGATGATCGAGATCCACTGCGATTTCTGCGGTAGTCGCTATCGATTCGACCGGGTGGACGTGGAACAACTGTTGACCAGTGCCAGCGTCGAACCGCCCGAATCCACCCGGCATTGACTTCAACCGTCGCGATGCCGATTCACAGGCGGCTGGTCGAACCGGCGCAGCCCGGCCATACTGGAAGCCAATCGGGATCGGTGCGATGCATCACGGCCGCCGGATCGGCAAGGAACCTTTGCGCGAATGCCATACTGGCTGAGGCGCAAGAGGCATTGTCGCTTCCTCGGACGATAGTCGGGCAGATGCCCGGTACGAAGCGCGCCCGTCGTGGGGTTGGCGAGTCGCCCCCTACGATGCGTTGCGATCTCTCGACGCAGCGTTGTCACGCCGGGTTTCAAGGGCATTGATCACGAACGATTTGCCACGCCTTCAATGACATGGCATTCGTGCAGAGTTTCCCTAATCGGTACCGCACATGACGACTGGTCATTCCGCTTCCTCCGCCCGCCTCGCGCTTGAAGACGCGCCTCTCGACGCCCTGTTCGCCGAGGTACGCCGGCACATCCTCGATCGTCAGCACCCGGTGACGGGATTGCTGCCGGCAAGCACCGCGGTCACCGCGCACGGCGATTACACCGACGCCTGGGTACGCGACAACGTCTACAGCATTCTGGCGCCCTGGTCGCTGGCCATCGCCTGTCGTCGCGCCGGTCAGACCACCCGCGCATTTGAGCTCGACCAGGCAGTGGTCCGCAACATGCGCGGGCTGATGCTGGCCATGATGCGGCAATCTGACCGGATCGAGCGCTTCAAGCACAGCCTCGATCCGGTCGACGCGCTCCACGCCAAGTACGACACGACCACGGGTGGAGCGGTCGTGGGCGACGAGGAATGGGGCCACCTCCAGCTCGACGCCACCTCGCTGTTCGTGCTGATGCTTGTGCAGATGACCGCCGGCGGTCTCACCATAGTGCAAAGCCGCGACGAGGTGGATTTCGTCCAGAACCTGGTCTGGTACCTATCTCGTGCCTACGTCACCCCCGACTACGGCATCTGGGAGCGGGGCAACAAGATCAACATCGGCGTGCGAGAGCTCAATGCCAGTTCGCTGGGCATGGTGCTCGCCGCACTCGAGGCCGCCGACGGCTTCGACCTGTTCGGCGATCAGGGTGACGAGGCCACGCACCTGCAGGTGGTCCCCGACGACCTGGTCCGGGTAACCCAGTGCCTGGAAGCCATCCTGCCGCGCGAATCGGCATCCAAGGAGATCGATTCGGCCTTGCTTGCCGTGATTGGCTATCCGGCCTTCGCCGTACCGCAAGCCGAGCGTGCGGCGGAAGTGAGCGACCGCATCGAGACCCGACTTGCCGGACGCTACGGCTACAAGCGTTTCCTGCGCGACGGCCACCAGACCGTGGTCGAGGACGAGAACAAGCTTCACTACGAGCCCGAGGAGCTCGAGGCCTTTGCCCGCATCGAGTGCGAATGGCCGCTGTTCACCGCTTACCGATTGATCAACGCCTGCTTCGCGGGCGACCACGCTGACGCCACGGCCCAGGCACGAAGGCTTGGAGCGCTGGCCGTATGCGAAAACGCCCAGCCCGCGTTACCCGAGCTCTACTATGTGCCGCCGGAGTCGATCGATGCCGAGCGTGAACATCCCGGGTCGAGCCGCCGCCTGGCGAACGCGAACCGCCCGCTGGTCTGGGCGCAAAGCCTGTGGGTGGTCGGCCGATTGCTGCTCTCAGGACAGATCACGCCAACAGACATCGATCCGCTCGGTCGACATGCCCGCGGGGTCGCCGACCACCCGGCGCCAGTTGGCGTCGCCTTGCTGGCCGAGTCGGAGGAGGCTCGGACCCGACTGGCAGAGAGCGGCGTCGGGCCGGTGGAGCGTCTCGACCAGGTGACCCCGGCCGCCATTCCCGCTGACGTGCTCATCGAGCGGCTCGCGTCGACGGGTCGCAACGTTCGGCTCGGTCTGGGCGGTCGGCCACGCCGGCGGGTGCTGGAGCTGACCACCGCCGCTGTGATCGACACCGACGAGGCCAGCCACGTCCTCGTTCCGGCGATGTTCGACACCCGGATGTTCCTTCTCGGCCGCGACGTGCGCCTGCTGATCCACGAGATACGCACCGCGATCGGTTACCTCTCGCGCCGCGCCCGCGGTGCGGGGCGGCCCCTGTTCGTCGTGCCGGTCGCCGACTGGATGCTCGCCGGGTCGGATGGAGAGGCATTCCTCGCCTTCTGCCGGGATGAACTGGCCTCTGGCGATGTCGACGGCATACCCGTGTGGCGGGGGTCGCTTGCCACACTTGCTGCGGCCGCACCACGCCGGCGTCTGTCGGGAGGGCTGCCGGCCATCTCGCCGCCCGAGCCGCTACCCGAGGGAGAGTGGCGGCTGGAGGGCGACGTCGCGACCCTTGATCGCGACCTGGGGGAAAATCCCACGGTCGAATCGCTCCTCGTGGCCTTTGCGCGGGCGGATGCCCTCGACGAGCGTTTGGCCGTGCTGGAACGACTGGGTCGGAGCGACTTGCCTGACGAACAACCTTTCGTCGACGCCGATGGGGTCGACCGGGTGCTGAAGGGGCATCGGGCGGTGGTCTTCGCCATCGCACAGCGCCTAGGTGCCTGGCGGGCGATGCGTCAGGCCGCTGAAATGGCCGGCGTCGTTGATGCCTTCCTCGAAGTGGCGATGATGGACCTGATCGTTCAGCAAAAGCGGGTCGCGGTCGGTCTGTCCTATACCCGGGAGGCGGTGATCGACGCGCCCATCTCCAATCGGGAGATTCTGGCGCGAATCGCCGCGTATTGCGGCGATGACTGGCGTGAGCGGGCCCTGACGCAGGAACTGGTGATCCATCTTGGCGCCTGGTTGCGGGCCGAGCCGGCCCTGTTCGATGACGTGATCACCGTGCGCACCGGTCCCCTGTTGCAGATCATGGTGGCCCTGCTTGCGCGCGAGGGCTGCATCGATCCGTCACGGGCGCTCGATCAGCTCGTGGCCATGCCGCCGCATCGAGTACGTCGCCGATTGCGCCAGGCGATGACCTGGCGTGGCCACACCGGGCGGCTTGAAGCGTTGCACCGGCAGGATCAGGGCGACGCGTCGCTCGCGCGCGTTCATGCCCACCGGATCGACACCTTGCCAGGCGACCTTGGCGAAACCGGCGAGCCGGAACGTCGCCTGGACTGGTATCTGCGTCGCGAGATCGAGGGGGCGATGAGCCGACTGCCGGAGAAGTTCTACCGAGGCGTCTGGGCCTTCCTCGGCCATGTGCCCGCCCTGGTCGTCGGTAATCGGTTCGACGCGCGTAGCGTGATCGACAGCCAGCTCTACCGGGGGCAGTACACCGCCGGAGAGCATAACTTCGCGCTAGCCGTCGAGCATCGGCTCAACCGGATCGAGGCACCGGAATATCGGCAGCTGACCATCGAGGCACTGGCAACGTTGTCGGAGATCGTGGCGGGCACCCCGGACCTGTCGATTGCCGAGCCGCTAGTGCTCGACGTGCTCATTGGCCATGCCGTTCGTCTGGCCTGGCTCGACGGTCACCCAGAGGATGAGGGGCGCTACGACGAACGACGTGCGGATGCCTGGGAGGCGTTCTACCGATTGCCGCCGGAGACGGTCGCCGAGTGCGTGACCGCCGCACTGGACTACCTGCTGCAGGTCGATGTCGAATCACGGCACGAGGAGGAAACGGTCGGATCATGATTCTGGTAGGCGATGTCGGGGGAACGCGTTCGCGGTTGCTGCTTTACGAGGCCGGCGAGGGCGGAACGCGTGCCGAACGGACGTTGGCGAGCCGCGAACACGGCGATTTCCCGTCCTTGCTGCGCGCGTTTTTAAAGGAAGTCGAGGCCGGACGCTTTGGCCCCATCGAGACAGCGGCGTTCGGTGTTGCCGGGCCGGTGCGCGGTGAAGGGGTCGGGGCGCGGGTCGAGGCAACCAACCTGCCGTGGACCCTGTCGGCCGCCGAGCTCAGTGACGTGCTCGGCGGGGCGAGGGTGCGTCTGAGCAACGACCTGATCGCCGTCGGAATCGGGGCGCTGGTCAGTGGGTCCGGCGAGCGCGTCGCGCTCAACCCTTCCGCCGAGGATGCCCCGGGGCACGCCGCGGTGATCGCGCCCGGCACCGGCCTTGGCGAAGCGGTGTTCTTCCATGACGGGCAGCAGCATCGACCCATGCCCAGCGAGGGGGGTCACTGCGACTTTGCGCCCAACGACGACCGCGAGGTCGAACTGCTGGCGTTCCTGCGTGGGCGGTTCGGCGGTCACGTGAGTTACGAACGCATTCTCAGCGGCGATGGCTTTTCCTCCCTGTATGCCTTCGCCCGGGCCGCCGGGCTGGGTCGCTGCGCGCCGGATGCCGACGAGCAGCTCGCGGGCGTGGCGGACCCCAACGCCCGGATCACGGCATGGGCCGTCGAGGGCACGGACGAGTGCGCGGTGATCGCCTGCCGGCTCTTCGCGCGGATACTGGGGGCCGAGGCCGGCAACCTCGCGCTCAAGACCTTGCCGACCGGCGGCGTCTTTCTCGCCGGCGCCATCGTGGGCCATGTCCTGCCCTTCCTGCGTGAACACACCCTGGAAGGCTTTCTCGACAAGGGCCGCTTCGCCACCATGCTCGGGCGCATGCCGTTGTGGGTGGTGCCGGATGGCAACCTCGGGCTGGCCGGGGCGCGTCGGCTCGCCGAAGCGGGGATGCCGTCATCATGAGCGAGACCGTGAACCGGACCACCCTGTCGGGGCTGTACGTGATCACCGACACCATCCGCTTTCAACGCGAGGCACTGGTCGAGGCCGTCGGCGAGGCGATCGCCGGTGGCGCGACGATGGTGCAGTACCGCGACAAGAGCGACGAGGCGGACCGGCGGCGCGCCGAGGCGACGGCGCTGGCGGAACTGTGTCGCCGGCACGCGGTCCCGTTGATCATCAACGACGACGTGGCGCTGGCGATCGAGGTCGGTGCCGCAGGTGTTCACCTGGGACGTGACGATGCGCCGCTGGCCGAAACACGCGCCCGGTTCGCCGCGGCGGGGCGCGATGCGATCATCGGGGTGTCTTGCTATGCTGACCGGCTTCGGGCCGAACGGGCGGCCGCCGACGGGGCCGACTACCTTGCCTTCGGGGCGATGTTTCCCTCGCCGACCAAGCCGAATGCGCCCGGCGCGCCCGCCGACGTCCTCGGTTGGGCTCGCGAGCGGCTGGACCGGCCGGTTTGCGGTATCGGCGGCATCACCGCGGCGAACGTGGCCGAATTGATGCCGCATCGGCCCGACCTGATCGCCGTGATCAGCGCCGTATTCGCCGCCCCCGACATCCGACGCGCCGCCGAGCGTCTCTGCGAGGCGATGGCCCGGCCGATGGCGCGGCCCTTGCGCGTTTCGACCGACACCATTCAGAAAAGCGAAGATCCGGAGAATTCTTGATGACCGAATCCAATCACGAGCTGTTCGAGAAGGCACAGGCCCACATCCCCGGCGGGGTGAACTCGCCGGTACGCGCCTTCGGCTCGGTCGGCGGCGACCCGGTGTTCGTCAAGCACGCCGAGGGCGCCCGCTTTTTCGACGAGAACGACACGCCGTATATCGACTACGTCGGCTCCTGGGGGCCGATGATCCTCGGTCACGCCCACCCTGAGGTGATCGAGGCCGTACGCGAGGCGGCCGGGGACGGCCTGTCCTTCGGCGCGCCGACGGTCGGCGAGACCCGCATGGCGGACCTGCTCTGCGAACTGGTGCCATCGATGGACATGGTGCGTCTGACCTCCTCGGGCACCGAGGCGACCATGAGCGCGATTCGCCTGGCGCGGGGGTTCACCGGCCGCGACCGGATCGTCAAGTTCCAAGGCAACTACCACGGGCATTCCGACTCGCTGCTGGTCGAGGCCGGCTCCGGGGCACTCACTCACGGCGTACCGAGTTCGCCGGGCGTGCCCAAGGCGTTTGCCGACCTGACCACCACCGTCGAGTACAACAATCTCGACCAGGTTAAACAGGTATTCGAGGAGGTAGGCGACGAGGTCGCCGCGATCATCGTCGAGCCGGTGGTGGGAAACATGAATTGCATCCCGCCGGAGCCGGGATTCCTCGAGGGCCTGCGGCAGGTTTGCGACGAGCACGGCGCGGTGCTGATCTTCGACGAGGTGATGACCGGGTTTCGCGTCTCGCTGGGCGGGGCGCAGGGCCACTACGGCATCACGCCTGATCTCACCACCCTGGGCAAGGTGATCGGCGGGGGCATGCCAGTAGGCGCTTTCGGCGGTCGACGCGAGATCATGGAGATGATCTCGCCGATGGGGCCGATCTATCACGCCGGAACGCTCTCGGGGAACCCGATGGCCATGGCCGCCGGTATCAAGACGCTCGAACTGATCGGCGTGCCGGGCTTTTACGACGTGCTCGCGCGCCGCACCCAGTCACTCTGTGATGGCCTGGTCAAGGCGGCGGGCAAGCACGGTGTCCCGATGATCGCCCAGAATGTCGGCGGCATGTTCGGTCTGTTCTTCACCGACAAGGATCGCGTGGCCAACTTCAGCGACGCCACCGCCTGTGACAAGGAGGCGTTCAAGGCCTTCTTCCATGGCATGCTCGATGAGGGCATCTACTTCGCGCCGTCGTCGTTCGAGGCCGGTTTCGTCTCCATGGCGCACGGCGAGGACGAGATCCAGGCTACGGTCGAGGCGGCCGACCGGGTCTTTGCCCGCATGACCGGCTGATCGCCGGCCGGTACCTCGTCACAAGAACGGTAACGAGAGAGGCCGCCCGGTCAACGACGGGGCGGCCTCTCTCGTGTACACGCGATTACCGGCGGACGTGAATCGCGGCCGGGGAGGTCAGTCGTCCTCCATGTTGCCGTCCGGATCCCAACCCTCCTTGCGTGCCTTCTCGATCTGCGCGTCGTAGAGCTGGGCGTGTCGTGCACGCAGGTCGTCCGGCAGCCGGCTCGGAATGCCGCCACCGTACTTGTCCCACTCGGCGTTGACGCGATCGGCGAGTTCCTGCATCCGGCCCAGTTCCCAGCCGTCGCAGGTCTCCTCCTCCGAGATCAGGCCGAAGACCCGGGCATCGAGGACCAGGCGGCCCAGGAAGGTCATGCCACCATCGTGGTCCCGGTCGATTCCGACGTACTTGTCTTTCGCTTGATTGCCTCTGCGTTGCATCGTTGTTCTCGTCTGGTGTTATTCGGATTCGTGAAAGCGGGCGTTGACGAGATCGGCGATCTCGTCGATCGCGTGCTGGGCATCGGGGCCTTTAGCGGTGACCTTGATGCCCTTCCCGCAGGCCGCGGCGAGCATCATCAGACCCATGATGGATTTGCCATTGACCTCCCGTCCACCGAAGGCCACCTCGATTTCGCTGGCGAACCGCTCGGCGGTGGCCGCGAGGCGGGCGGCGGCCCGCGCGTGCAGTCCGCGTTTGTTGCGTAGGGTGAGCTCACGGCTGACGGTTGAGGGACCCGATGCAGTCATGACGTTCCCGACGCCCCTTCCTGGATGATGCCGTCTCGTCCGCCGCTGCAGGCTTTCGCCGTCATGTCGGCCAATGGTAGCCGGGGGTAGTTCAGGGCCCGGACGAGCATGGGCAGGTTGACGCCGGAAAGGACCTGCACCGCGTGTCGGTCGCGCAGCCGGTGGGCGATGTTCGATGGCGTCGATCCGTACATGTCGGTCATCACCAGCACCCCTTCGCCACCATCGAGTTCCGTCACGCGACGACGAGCGGTGTTGAGCAGATCGATCGGATCGTCGTCCTGGTGCACATCGATATGGTCAAGGCGCGTAGGCAGGCTTTCGAGCATGTCGGTGGCCGTCTCGATCAACTGGGCCCCGATGTCGTTGTGGCAGATGAGGAGGATTCCGACGGTCATGACAGGCGAGAGTCCTCGATCGCGTGCGGTGAGATGGCCATCATACCGAAAAAAGGGTCCGGAGCAGGGACGATTGCCCAGTCAGTGATTGGCGAGGTCACGGTGTCGGACCACCAGGTTGCCGAAGGCCGGCCGGAGGTCGCGGGCAAGGCGCTCGACCACGTAGACCGAGCGATGCTTGCCGCCGGTGCAGCCGATCGAGCACGTCAGGTAGCTACGGTCGCTGCGGCTTGCCTCGACCATCATGTGCCCGAGAAACTCGCTGATGCGCGATCGTGTTTCGTGGGTAATCGGGTGTCGCTCGAGGTAATCGACTACCGGTTGATCGAGTCCGTTGTGCGGGCGCAGCGACGGGTCCCAATGCGGGTTGGGCAGGAAGCGGACGTCGAACAGGAAATCGGAATCGAGCGGGATGCCGAACTTGAATCCGAATGACTGGATGAGGATGCGCGGGCCGGCCACTTTCTCGCCGATCAACCTTGCGCGCACGTCCTCGCGCAGCTGATGCACCGTGGTCAGGCTGGTGTCGATCACCAGGTCCGCATAGGCCCGGATGGGCATCAGCAACTGCGCTTCGCGCGCGATTGCCTCGACCAGGTTGTCGATCTGGTAGGAAAGGGGGTGTCGGCGACGGGTCTCGGAAAAACGCGTAATCAGACGCTGCCGGTCCGCCTCGAGAAACAGACTGCTGATCTCGAGTTCGGGAAGCCGTTGCTTGAGTCGGTCGATGCGGTCGGGCAGGGCGGTGAGCGATCGCTCCGGGGCGCGGGCGTCGATACTGATCGCGATCCCGCGAGCGACGATACCGCCCTCCAGATAGCTTTTCGCGAGATGGTCGAGCAGGTCCGGGGGCAGGTTGTCTATGCAGTAAAAGCCACTGTCCTCGAGAGCGGCCAGCGCGACCGACTTGCCCGAACCCGACTGCCCCGTCACCAAAATCAAGCGTCGCGTCGGCCGGGTCACGCGTCTGGCCCCGATGTGGAGGCAGGATGTCCTGGCTGGTCGGGATCGGCAAACAGCCGCCGAACACGCGGGCTGACCGATCGTTCGCCCCGCTGGCGTTCGAAGTTGCGTTGCCGGACGATTGCCTCGAGCAGTACCGCGATGTTTCGGCCCGGCGCCACGGGCAGGCGCCAGACGGGAATCGGCAGGCCGGCGATGCGCTCGGTGCCTCGGTCGCCGAACAGCCGCTCGTCGGCGCCGATGCGGCGGTCGCTGTGGGAGGGGTAGAGATCGACAATCAGACGGAGGTACTTGCGGGTCTTCAACGCGTTGCTGCCGAACAGTTCGTGAATGTCGAGGATACCGATGCCACGGACTTCCAGCAGGCCGAACAGGCGTGCCGGGCAGGAGCCGGTCACCTCGCTACCGTGCGGGACGAAGCAAGGCGCGTCGTCGGCGATCAACCGGTGCCCGCGACTGATCAGTTCCAGCGCCACTTCGCTCTTGCCGATCCCGGCCTGGCCGCGGATCAGCACGCCCAGGCCACTGACCTCCATGAACACGCCGTGTCGCCAGTCCTCGTCCAGGGTTCCGCAGAGACGCTGCAGCCGCCGGGTGACGGCCTCGTCGTCCTCGGGCGTGGTGATCACGGTGACGGGCGTGTCAGTCGTCGCGGCGATTACCGGATCAGATAGCCAGTGACCGGCCGCCTGCGCGTCCGCTTCGGTCAGCAGGATCACCCTCGGTTTCAATTCGGCCGGGAGCGGGCCGTTGGCGCCGGTCAGGCATTCGGTTGTGCATTGCAGGGCGGCGCGCAGAGCGGGCGAGACGAGCGCGACCCGGGTGGCGAGCCACGGGTTGGCCGGGCCGACGCGTCGCTGGCTCGGTGGCGGTGGGACATCCCAGCCGCCGGGCAGGGCGGAGCGCCAGTCGGCGTCATCGGCGCTCGCGGAGAGGTGGTGATGGGTGACGTTCGCGGTCATGGGGTGCCCGTGTGCCGCTCGAGACGTGTTGATCGCGCGTCAGCCGGCGGTCGCCTCAGCGCTGTTCTTGAGCCACTCTATCATCAGCGCCTGAACACGTTCGGCGCTCTGCGCCTCCATGACGGTGTCGCGTTCATCCGGGTCGTTCAGGTGACGGGCGAGACGGCCCAGGATCTCGAGATGCTGCTCGGGGCAGTCCTCGGGGATCACCAGACCGATGACCAGGGTGACAGGCGCGCCGTCTGGGGCGCCGAAGTCCACCCCTTCACGCAGTCGGATGACGGCGCCGCGCGGGGTCAGTATGTCGTCAACGCGACCGTGGGGAACGGCGATCCCGTGACCGATTGCGGTGCAACCCAGACGCTCGCGGGCGATGAGGGCTTCGAATATCCGTGTGGCCTGCTGACCACCCAGCTCATCGTCGGCGAGCAGGCCGGACAAGACTTCGAGGACCCGTTTTCGGCTCTGGTACAGCTCGTCGATCCGGATGTGATGGATCGGAAATAGTTCGGCAGTGTTCATTAGGCACCCTGTCGGTCGACTGGTCGCGAGGATCGCTCGCGGGTCCAGGGAGGCCCCGCACGAATCGATAGTGCCTGAAGCGGGACCGCCGCCAAGGGTCCCGATGCAAGGCGCGGTGTGCCGTGAATGGCCGTCGCCATTCGCACATGCGGCAACGCCGCAGATGGGCCGTTGGCGACCCGCCCTAAAGGCGCTCCCGGGTTTGCCCGCACTCGGCGTTACCGTCTCTCGACGGGCCCGAGTTATTGCCCTGGGCCCGTCTTCGAGCCGGCGCCAGAAAAGCGGACAAACGCGCAAGCCAGAGGCACCATCGATTCGTGCAGAGTCTCCCTGGGGAATGGTCGAGTCGGCGCGCATCATAGCGTGTTGTTCCCGCGGTGCAATACCGACCCGCGGTTCGTGGTCGCCGGACCGGGGCGTGGAATGGCTCCCGGTCGAGTCGACAGGCCAGCCGGTTCAGCGACCGCTGGCAGGCCAGCCGGTTCAGCGATGGCTGGTGAGCTTTTCCTTGTGCTTGACGATCTGGCGGTCAAGCTTGTTGATCATGGCGTCGATCGACGCATACATGTCGTCGGTGACCGACTCGGCGTGCATGTCCTGACCGCTGACGTGCAGGTTGGCTTCGGCCTTCTGGGCCTCCTTGCGCTCCACGGTGAGAATGACGTGGATATCCACCAGCTTGTCGAAGTGTCGCTCCAGGCGCGTGAACTTCTCGTGGACGTAGGCCTTGAGGGCCTCGGTGACATCGACATGATGACCGGTGATGTCAATCTGCATGAGCAACTCCTTATAGTTTGCTATATCAACCGCTTACGGTCAGTTGATGAGGCGATTCCCATCGCTTCCCGGTACTTGGCGATCGTCCTTCGGGCGACGTCGATCCCTTCATCACCAAGCATGGTCGCAATCTTGGCATCGCTCAAGGGCTTCTTGGGATTTTCTTCCTCGACGAGCTTCTTGATGCGTGCACGGATGGCCGTGGCGGAGCATTCGCCGCCGTCGGCCGTGCCGACGTGGCTCGAAAAGAAGTACTTGAACTCGAATACGCCCCGTGGAGTGAGCATGTACTTGTTGGTGGTCACCCGGCTGACCGTGGACTCGTGCAACTCGAGTGTCTCGGCGATTTCGCGCAGCACCAGGGGTTTCATGGCGATCTCGCCCTGCTCGAAGAACTCGATCTGGCGGCGGACGATCTCGCGCGCCACGTTCAGCAGCGACTCGTTGCGGCTCCTCAGGCTCTTGATGAACCAGCGAGCTTCCTGGAGGTGGTTGCGGATGTAGGTGGCATCCTTGCCCCGAGACGAGCGGTCTATCAGGCTGGCGTAGGCCTGGTTCACCCTCAGGCGCGGCGCGATCTCCGGGTTGAGGTCGACGTGCCAGCCATCCTCGCGGTGCGTGACAAGTACGTCGGGCCGGATGTAGTCGGCGGCGGTCTCGCCGACCGACAGGCCCGGGCGGGGATCGAGGATCTGGATCAGGCGCAGCGCGGCCTCGATTCGATCGCGACTGATACCCAGCCCCTTGACGACCTGCGGTAGCTCGCGCCGGGCGATCGCCTCTAGCCAATCGCCCTCAAGTACTGCCCGCGCGTCGACCGCTGCCGGGTCATCGGCGTGATTCTGTTCGATCTGGATGGTCAGGCACTCGGCCAGCGACCGGGCGCCGACCCCCACCGGGTCGAGTTGCTGAATATAGTGCAGGATGGCCTCCACCTCCTCGACCTCGAGGCCGGGCAGGTCGGACTGCAGGAGTTCGGCGACCGCTTCGATGGGCTCGTCGAGGTAACCGGAGGGGTCGATCGACTCGATCAGCGTGGTCGCGATGTGCCGGTCCGCGTTGGAGAACGAGGCGAGATGGATCTGGCTGAGCAGGTGATCTCGGAGGCTGTCCTCACCCGTCGATTGCGTGGCGAAGGGATCGTAGTCCTCGCTCGGGGCACTGGCACTCAATGAGGTCGTGCCGTCGGACTCGTAGTAGTCGTCCCAGGAGGAGTCCACCACGAGTTCCTCGTCGGCCGAGGTGTCCTTGCGGTCGACCAGGAGTTCCTCGCCGGCCTGGGCGCCGGGGTCCTGATCCTCGTCGGTCGAGGTGTCGTCCGATTCCGCCTCGCTGCGCTCGTCCTCGTCGGCGACTTCCAGTAAGGGGTTGCTGTCGAGCGCCTGTTGGATCTCCAGGCTCAATTCGAGGGTCGAGAGCTGAAGAAGCCGAATGGATTGCTGCAATTGCGGCGTCATCGCCAGTGACTGGCCCATCCGCAGTTCGAGACCGGCCTTCATGCCTGCCAAGATTCACCTCCGTTGGACTGCTGGCGAAGAGGCGGCGTCGGGCGCACCGAGGGCTCCCGGGAGAGCACCATCCCCGATCGCTCGATTCTGGATGTGCACGCAATTTGCATGAGATGAGTCTATCCGAATGCCCGGGGGGTGTGCCAACGGTTTGTGATTGGGCCGGGCCTACAGCGTGAAGTCGTGGCCCAGGTAGACGTCGCGCACGGATTGATTGGCGAGCAGTTCAGCGGCGCTTCCGTGGGCGAGTATCTCGCCGTCGGAAACGATGTACGCCCGCTTGCAGACGCCGAGGGTCTCGCGGACGTTGTGGTCGGTGATCAGCACGCCAATGCCGCGATCGCGTAGGTGTTCGATGATGCGCTGTATGTCGATCACCGAGATGGGGTCGATTCCCGCGAACGGCTCGTCGAGAAGCATCGCCCTCGGGTTGGCCGCAAGCGCCCGGGCGATCTCGACGCGGCGACGTTCGCCGCCGGACAGGGCCTGGCCGCGGGCGGCGGCGAGATGCGCGACGTTGAGCTCCTCGAGCAGTTCGTCGAGAACGCGCCGGCGGTCGCCCCGCGTGAGATCGTGCCTGAGTTCGAGGATGGCCAAGATGTTGTCCCGCACGCTGAGCTTGCGGAACACCGATGGCTCCTGGGGCAAGTATCCCAGGCCGAGCTGCGCGCGGCGGTCGATCGGCGTATGGGTGATGTCGCGGCCATCGAGGAACACCCCGCCCTGGTCGACCGGGACCAGACCGACGATCATGTAGAAACTGGTCGTCTTGCCCGCCCCGTTGGGGCCGAGCAGGCCGACGATCTCGCCGGCCCGGACCTGCAGGGAGACGTCGCGCACCACCGGTCGGGCGCCGTAGCGCTTTGAGAGGCTGCGGGCCTCCAGCAGCGGGGTGGTGGGCTCAGAGGCTGACATTCGCCGTCACTCCTTGTTTTCGTCGCCGTTGCGCGGCTGCAGGATCATCTCGACTCGCGAGCCGCCGCCGTCTTCGCCTGCCTCGACGACTTCGGTGTCGAGCCGGTAGGTGATGCGGTCCGAGCGGATCTCGTCGCCACTGCGTTTCAGCCAGGCGTCGCCGCGCAGGATCACGTTGCCTTTTGCGGTCCGGTAGTCCGCCTGTTTCGCCTTGCCCTCGACCAGGTTGCCCTGCTCGTCGCGCTCGCGGAAGGTGGCCGGGTGGCCTTCGAGCACGGCCCGCACCAGCTGGCCGTCCTCGAGGTAGAGGGTCGCGCGATCGCCGGTGGCATGCAGACTGCCCTGATCGATGATCACGTCGCCGGTGTAGATGCTGGTGCCTTCCTGGTAGCGGGTGACCTTCTTGTCCGCCTGGACCTTGATCGGTTGGTTGCGGTCGGCCTGCGCGGCGAACGCCGGGGTTGCCAGCACGCCGGTGAGGAGCAGGGCGAGACCCAGGGGCGCTCGTGCGCGGAAGGTCCGCAGGATGTCGATCGTCGTGATGCCCATAACGTGGTTCCTGGTAGCGGGTCGTGTCGGTGAGGTCTGGCTCATGGCCGCCGTGTGCCGGGTTCGATTCGGTCGTGGATGCCCCCGACTTGCGTTAACACGCGCTCACCCCAGTCGAGGGTGAGCGCATTGGCCTGGCTGGTCCAGCGAGCCGAACCGGACTCGTCGAGTTCGCGAAGGGTGCTGGGAACCTCCGTCCGGGCGATCTGGCGATCCGGGTACAACCACAGCCTCTCGGTGTTCAGGACCAGTCGCCCGCGATCCCGGTAGGGCGCGCGACCGGCGCGGACGTCGCCTTCGAGCTCGACGGTCTCCCCGCCCTTGTGCAGGGTTCCCTGCCGGGCGCGCAGGGTCCACGGTGGGGTGCCCGGCTCGTCGATCAGTTCGGCCTGCGGGGCGTCAAAGGTGTATCGGTCTTCGCTGTCGTGTTGCACCGCCCGTGGCGAGACCAGCGAATAGGCCAGGCGCCCCTCGTCGTCGTACTGCCAACTCGCCGTTTCCTCCAAGCGCTGCACGAAGCCGCCGGGAACCGACAGGTCGGGCCGAAACTCGTCGGAGAGATTCTGCCAGGCCAGCCAGCCCAGCAGCCCGAGGCCGACCATCGCCAGCAGCGAGCGGTTGACCGTTGTCGAGGACAGTCCGGTCATCGATCAGCGATGCCTTGCCAGCACGTCCGCCCACTGGCCGCGCGCGTCGATCAGCGTGTCGATCAGCGCGCGGACCGCGCCGCCTCCACCAGGGAGTGGGCTGATCCAGTCGACCCGATGGCGGATAACGGCGGGGGCATCGTTGACGGTGGCCGACAGGCCGACGCGGTTGAGCATGGGCAGGTCGAGGATGTCGTCGCCCATGGCGGCGGTCTGTTCGAGGTCGACGCCCACGAGCTGCGCGAGTTCCTCGATCGCCTGGCCCTTGTCGGTCGCCCCCAGCACCACGTGCTGGATCCCGAGACTTCGCGCCCGCCTCGAGACAGCCTCTGAGGCACGGCCGGTGATGATCGCCACATCGACCCCAAGCTCCTGGATCAGCTTGATGCCGTGGCCGTCGCGGCTGTGAAAGATCTTGTGCTCCATCCCATCCTCGGTCAGATGCAGGCGGCCATCGGTCATCACCCCGTCAACGTCCAGCACCAGCAAGCGGATTTCGCGTGCCCGTTCGATCCAGTTCGTCTCGCGTGCGGCCATCAGGCGACCCCCGCTCGCAGCAGGTCGTGCATGTTCAGGGCCCCGACAAGCTGGCCTCGCTCGTCGACCACCAGCAGGCCGTTGATCTGGTCGCGTTCCATGATCGCCATGGCTTCGGCGGCGAGGACGTTGTCGCGGCAGGTGCGTGGGTCGCGCGTCATTACCCGTTCGATCGCTGACTCCAGGTCGACGTCGCTGCGATCGAGCAGTCGGCGCAGGTCGCCATCGGTGAACAGGCCCAGGAGGTGATTGTTCTCGTCGACCACAGCGGCCATGCCCAGCCCGCCGGAGGACATCACCAGCAGGGCCTGCTTGACGCTCTGGCGCGGACCCACGCACGGCAGGCGATCACCGGTATGCATGATGTCGCGCACATGCAGCAGGAGCCGACGACCCAGCGAGCCACCGGGATGCGAGAGGGCGAAGTCCTCGGGCTGGAAGCCGCGCGCATCGAGCAGGGCCACGGCGAGTGCATCGCCCATGACCAGGGTGGCGGTGGTGCTGGCTGTGGGGGCGAGGTTGAGCGGGCAGGCCTCGCGCGCCACGCCCACATCGAGATGTACGTCGGCCGAGCGGGCGAGTGTGGACTCGGAGCGCCCGGTCAGGGCCAGCAAGCCGACACCGAGACGTTTGATTACCGGCAGGATCGCGAGCATCTCCGCCGTCTCGCCGGAGTTCGAGAGGGCCATGACCACGTCGCGTTCGGTGATCATGCCCAGATCGCCGTGGCTTGCCTCGCCCGGGTGAACAAAGAACGCCGGCGTGCCTGTGCTGGCGAGTGTCGCCGCGATCTTGCCACCGATGTGCCCGGACTTGCCCATGCCGATCACGATCACGCGCCCCTCGCAGGCGAACATCAGCCGGCAGGCCTCCACGAAGGTGGCATCGAGCCTCGGGATCAAGGCCTCGATCGCCAGGTTTTCGATCTCGACGACCTCGCGCGCCATGCGCAACAGGTTGTCGGGATGCAGGGATTTATGCTCCATTAGGCGTCCAGTGGGCGTGCTAAGATTTCGAGGATTCGGAGTATATCAGTCGGCCGGGGCCCAAGCTGATGGCGATTCGGTAGACAGGCATGTCGGATCGGCGTTTACGATATCGAGCGATATTCGGGTCTAGCGATATTGGCTGGGGATCGCGAGCCCCGGCACCCCGAGCCTTGGAGGTGAATGAATGCAGTCAGCATTGACGACGCAAACGGGGACGATCGACGCGGCGCTCGATCGCCAGCAGCGCACCGCTGCTCGCCTTGGCCTCGACGTGTGTTTTCGCGATCCGCCGGCCGGCGGCGAGCCTGCGCCGGAACTGGTGGTCATCCCTGAGGGTGGTTTCTGGATGGGGAGCCGGGCGAACGAGCACCGGGCCCGCTCGTTCGAGCAGCCTCGTCGCGAGGTCCGCGTGGAGCGCCCGTTCGCGATGACCCGGGGCGCCATCCGCCGTCGCGAGTACGTCGCTTTTCTCGCGGCGACCGACCATCGCCGACCACGCCCCTATTCCTGGACCGATCCCGATTTCCCGATGTACAACGTCGCGGCCACGGATGCCGAAGCCTACGCCGAATGGCTCAGCGAGGTCACCGGCGCGTCCTATCGGCTGCCCACCGAGGCCGAGTGGGAGTACGCCGCCCGCGCGGGTTCGGATACCATGTTCTGCTTCGGCGACCGCATCCGTCGCCAGCAAGTCAATTGCGCGGGCGGAATCCATTGCACGCAGGGGCTCTTTCTATGCGGCCTGGGCAAGCCGGTGCCGGTCGGGAGCCTGCCGCCGAATGCCTGGGGACTGCACGAGATGCACGGTAACGTCCAGGAAATCACACAGGATGATTGGAGCGATCAACACGTCCCCGGCCCCAGGAGCGCCACCGAGGCGCACCGCAGTAGCGACCCGCGCCATCGGCAGATGCGGGTGGTGCGCGGCGGATCGTGGTTCGATCCGCCCGGTGCCTGCCGCAGTGCGTCGCGGTCCTCGCGGCAACTCCACGAATTCGATCTCAACCTGGGCTTTCGCCTGGTGCGCGATATTTCCGGTCGCACATGAAGTGTATGATGCGCGGCCCCGTGGCGTTCGGCAGTGGGCCGTCGCCGTTGCGACCGACAGGTAGATCGACATGAAGGCGGTACACCTCGGCCTGCGCCGACGCCAATCACCGGCGCTGCTGTCAACGTTCTTCGACCAGGACATGCCGGCGGAGTGGCGCGTGGCCTTTCTGCTGAACGAACAGGACGCGTTGTGGGTCGCCGGCGTTGATACCGATACCGACCGGGTGGTAGCCGAACTGGCCGAAGCCGCTTCTCCCGTCTTCGTGGTGGTCGAAGCGGCTGCCTGGTCGCCGGCATGGGAACGTGTCGCCCGACGCGGTGATCACCACCTGCGTTGCCTGGGCCCCGACACGCCGATCTGGCGGCCGACCGACGAAGGACGAGAGGCAGATATCGGGCTGGTACCCGCGAGCGCCGATCCGGTCGAGTTGAGGGACTGGCTCAACCGCTTCACGCAACAGGCACCCACCCCGGCGGCGCTGTTTGTCGATGGCGACCCCCCTTCGGTGGCCACGGTCGATCGCCTGCGGACCTTGTGCGAACTGATGGGGCTGTGAGCATCATGGAGGGCGGAGTGACCCCGATGATCGAACTGGCTCGCCTGCGCTTCTCGCGTGGCGAGCAGGTGATATTCGACGAGGTCGACATGCGATTCGAGCGCGGGGAGGTCACCGCCGTGCTCGGCCCGTCTGGAACCGGCAAGACGACCCTGCTGCGCCTTATCGGCGGGCAGGTTCGCCCGAAGAGTGGCGTGGTGCGGGTGGATGGAACGGAGGTCTCCCGTGCGCGGCGCAAGCGGCTCTACGCACTACGCCGTCGCATGGGCGTGCTGTTCCAGAACGGGGCGCTGTTTACCGATCTCACGGTGGGCGAGAACGTTGCATTCCCACTGCGTGCCCACTCGGCGCTCGACGAGGCCTTGATTCGGCGGATCGTGCTGTTCAAGCTCGAGGCCGTCGGCCTGCGTTCGGCCAGGGACAAGTACCCGGCTGAGCTATCGGGGGGAATGGCACGCCGAGCGGCGCTCGCGCGGGCAATGGCGCTCGATCCGGAGATCATGCTCTACGACGAGCCGTTCGCCGGGCAGGACCCGGTGAGCATGGGCGTGTTGCTGCGGTTGATCCGGCGGTTGAACGATGCCTTGGGTTTGACGAGCGTCGTGGTGACACACGACGTGAACGAGGCATTGAGCATCTCCGACCGGGTGATCGTGATTGCGGGCGGGCGCGTGATCGGGCAGGGAACGCCCGACGAGGTGCGCGCTCAGCGGCACCGGGAACCCGCGCTGGCGCAGTTTCTGGACGGCGCCGCGGACGGGCCGCTCAACGCCACCGACTCGGCCGTCCCGCTGTCGACGGACCTCGGCCTGAGATTCGATCCGGGAGTCGACCGATGAGTCGGCTCCTCGAGGCGCTTGCGCGGCTAGGCCGCCTGATGATCGGTGGAGTGCGCCACGCCGGCGCGATGGCCCTGTTTGCCCTCGACCTGGCCTGGGTGCTCATCCCGACCTGGAGCCGCCCGCGTGATGTCGCTCAGCAGGTGTACGCCGCCGGGGTGCTCTCGCTGGTGATTATCCTCGTTGCCGGTGGCTTCGTTGGGCTGGTCCTGGGGTTGCAGGGCTACAACATTCTGTCGACGTTCAATGCCAGCGAATCGCTGGGCGTCATGGTCGCGCTGTCGTTGGTGCGTGAACTCGGGCCGGTGGTCGCCGCATTGCTGTTCGCGGGTCGGGCCGGATCGGCCATCACCGCCGAGATCGCGCTGATGAAGACCACCGAGCAGCTCGCCGCGCTCGAGATGATGGCGGTCGACCCGATGCGCCGGGTGATCGGTCCGCGATTCTGGGGCGCCTTGATTTCCGTGCCGTTGCTGGCTGCGTTGTTCTCACTGGTCGGCGTGCTCGGCGGCTATTTGATCGGTGTGGTCGTGCTCGGGGTCGACGCCGCCTCCTACTGGGGGCAGATCGGCGAGCAGATGGCCGCGTGGGAGGATGTCGGCGGCGGGGCGCTCAAGTCCGTGGCCTTCGGTGCGGTGATCGCCTTGATTGCCGTTTATGAAGGCTACACGGCCGAACCGACCGCCAGCGGTATGGCCCGGGCGACGACGCAGACCGTGGTCTTGAGCTCGCTGGGCGTGCTCGGACTGGATTTCGTGATGACAGCTTTCATGTTTGGGGCCTGATGTAATGAATGTGCAACGCGGGATCGAAGTGGTAGTCGGGCTATTCGTGCTGGCCGGTATCGCTGCTCTGATGGTGATGGCCCTGCAATGGAGCAATTTTGGCGCCAGCCGGGTGAACGGGTACGAAATCACCGCGCGCTTCGACAACATCGGTGGGCTGACGACACAGTCCCCGGTGAAGCTGGCGGGGTTGACCATCGGACGGGTCGAGTCGATCGAACTGGATCCCGACACTTTTCAGGCCGAGGTGCACATGATCATCGACGGCAAGTACGACTCCCTGCCGACCGACTCGTTCGCGAACATCTATACTGCCGGTCTGCTCGGCTCGCAGTACGTCGAGATCTCGCCCGGTGGGGCGCTCGAATCCCTGGAGGACGGCGATCGCATTACCATGACCCAGTCGGCGATCATCCTCGAAAATATCGTATCCAAGTTCCTGTTCGACAAGGCAAAAGAATGAAAAATCGTATCGGCATCCACGCCCGGGTCCGCTGGGCGGCGATCACGCTTTCCTCGGTGGTGCTGGTCGGGTTGGTGGCCGGGCCGGCCTTGGCCGGGGTCCCGTCCAAGCCGCTCACCCTGACGCATGCCACCGACATGGCGCTGAACGCCGACCCGCGCATCGATGAACAGCGGGCGAACGTCGCCCGCGCCCAGGCGCTTATCGAGCGCGTCAAGGGCGAGGGAGGGCCACGCGTCTCGGCCAACCTGTTCGCGGGCCTCGCCCCCAAGGCGTCCGACGGCATCTTCACCAACGGCACGAACACCTGCCCGTCGGACGGCTGCACATTGCGTGACGACGGCTACGAGCTCGACGAGGGCATTACGGTGACCAGTGGCCTGACCGCCTCGATCATCCAGCCGCTCTACACGTTCGGCAAGCTGGAAAATTATGGCAATGCGGCGCGGCTCAACCGCGACGTCAAGGCATCCGAGGTATCCCTGGCCCGTGCGGAAACCTGGCTGACGGTTCGTCGGGCCTACTGGGGTTACCTCACGGCTCGCGACACGCGTCGGATGCTTGAAGGGATCAAGCGCAAGGTCGACGGCGCGCGGGACGATCTGCGCGACGACGTCGATGATGGTCGGGCGACCATGAGCCAGCTCTACGCCATCGAGAGCGGCGCGGCCCGTCTCGAGCGTTACATCGCGGAAGCGGCGAGTGTCGAGTCGATCGCGATCGACGGGCTCAAGACCATCATCGGCGTGCCCATCGATGCCGAGATCGAGGTGGCCGATCCGCGCATCGAGCCGGTCGCGATGCCCGAGAGCGAACTGGACGAGCTGGCGGGCCGGGCGCTGAACCAGCGCCCGGAAATGGCGATGGCGGAGAACGGTCAGGCGGCCATGCGCAACTACATAGCGGCGCGCAAGAGCGAGCGTTACCCGGATCTGTACGCCGGCGTGGTTGCTGGTGCGACCTACACCCCGGGGCGCGACCGTTTGAACAATCCCTACATCAACCAGCCGCTGAACCAGGCCTACGCCACCCCGGTTGTCGGCGTGAAGTGGGATTTCAATCCCGGCGTAGTGCGCGCCAATATCAGTGACGCCGAGGCCCGGTTGCAGGGGGTGGTCGCCAAGGCGGAGCTCGCCCGGCAGGGCATCCCCTTCCAGGTCGCCGAGGCCTACCACCAGGCAAAAGGGCTCGATCGCCAGATCCGGGCACTGGATTCGGCCAAGGACAGCAGCCGCAAATGGATGGTCTCGAGCTTCCTGGATTTCCAGGCGGGCCTGATCGACGGCGGCAAGGTGGCCGAGGCGGTCAAGGCGAACACGGAGGCTCAGGCCGATTACTTCCGTGCCATCAACGACTACAACATGAGCGTCGCCCGACTGGCCGTGGCGACCGGTGATTATCCGCAATGAGTTCGATCATGACTGACCTTACCCGTTTGGCCGCTACCCCGGTAAGCCGAAGTGTTGCCGTCACGCTGCTGGCGCTTTTGGCGTTCGTTTCGCCGGTTAGCGCCCAGGATAGTGCCAAGGAACGCCCCACCGAGGCCGAGGCCCGCGACCTGGTCAAATCGACGGCCGAGGCGGTGATCGCCGAGATCGGTGCCCACCAGGACGCGATCGAGGCCGACCCGAAAGCCCTCCTGGCGATCGTCGATCGTCTACTGCTGCCTCATGTGGACACGGAGCGGATGGCGCGTCTGGTGCTGGGCCGTTATTACCGTCAGGCCACTGCCGAGCAGCGTCAGGCGTTCAGCCAGGAGTTCCAGCGCCTGCTGGTGCGGACCTACGCCGGCCCGCTCTCCGAACTGGGTGGTCAGACCATCACCATCACCGGCAGCAAGCCGGGCGGCGCCGACGACGAACTGGTCGTCGAATCGCAGGTCTCCGGCGGGGACCTCGGCGTGGTGCCGGTTGCCTATCGCATGGCGCCTGTCGACGGTGAGTGGAAATCCTACGACGTGGTGGTCGATGGCATCAGTCTTGTTAACAACTACCGGGGCAGCTTCGCTCGAAAGATCCAGCGCGACGGGATCGACGGCTTGATTCGCACGCTGCGCGAGCAGAATGAACGCTGACGCTGATTCCAGGGATCGCGGCTGGTCGTCGCGCGTCGAGCCGGGGGTAATCCGCATCGCAGGCCATCTTGTGCGTTCGGCGCTGGACCGGCGGGTTCCAGCCCTGCCGTCGGGCGTTGTCGGCCCGGAGGTGGACGTCCACCTCGGCCAGCTCCGGCGGATCGACACCGCGGGGCTCGCCTGGTTGGCCGCTGTCCAGGCCCAGGCCGAGGCAAAAGGCATTCGTCTGCGATACACTCACGCGCCCCAGGCCATGCGCCAGATGATGGCCGTCTACGGTCTCGAGGGCCTGATGCCTCTCGAGTCCGGCCTGGGTTAGCCCACGGCCTGAGACCCGACCCGATTCCATGAACAAGCTTCTGATCCGCGGCGGCAAGCCGCTCGACGGCGAAATCCGCAGCTCCGGTGCCAAGAACGCGGTATTGCCGATGATGGCCGCCTCGCTCTTGGCCGACTCGCCGGTGACCATCGAGAACGTGCCGCACCTGCAAGACGTGACCACCACCATGGAGTTGCTGGGGCGCATGGGCGCGACGCTCACGGTGGGCGACCAGATGAGTGTCGAGGTGGATACCACCACTGTCGACACACTGGAGGCGCCCTACGACCTGGTGCGCACGATGCGCGCCTCGATCCTGGTGCTCGGCCCGATGCTTGCCCGCTTCAAGCGTGCGCGCGTCTCGCTGCCGGGTGGCTGTGCCATCGGCACCCGGCCGGTGGATATCCACCTGCGGGGCCTGGAGGCGCTGGGTGCGGAGGTGCGCGTCGAGGGCGGCTACATCGAGACGGCCGCCGAGCAATTGATTGGCGCGCGCATCGTGCTCGACCAGGTGACCGTTACCGGCACCGAGAACCTGATGATGGCCGCGGTGTTCGCCAAGGGCGAGACGGTGCTGGAGAACGCCGCCCGCGAACCGGAGGTGGTCGATCTCGCCAACTTCCTCAACGCGATGGGGGCCGACGTGCGCGGCGCCGGTAGTGACGTGATCCGCATCCATGGGGTCCAGCGCTTGCAGGGCGTGCGCTACCGCGTGCTTCCCGACCGTATCGAGACCGGCACCTATCTGGTCGCAGCGGCCATGACTCGCGGGCGCGTCCTGATGCGCGACACCCGCCCGGAACTGCTCGACGCGGTGCTCGCCAAGCTTGAACAGGCCGGTGCCGAGATCGAAGTCGGCGAGGACTGGATCCGTCTCGACATGCACGGTCGTCGGCCAAAGGCGGTCGATATCCGCACCGCGCCACATCCGGGGTTTCCCACCGACATGCAGGCACAGTTCGTCGCCATGAACGCCGTTGCCGAGGGCACCTCGACGGTGGTCGAGACCATCTTCGAGAATCGCTTTATGCACGTCCAGGAACTCCAGCGCATGGGCGCGGATATCCATATCGAGGGCAACACGGCCGTGATCCGCGGCGTGGAGACCCTGTCTGGGGCGCCGATCATGGCGACCGATCTGCGGGCCTCCGCAAGCCTGGTGCTCGCCGGGTTGGTGGCCGAGGGGGAGACCGTGGTGAATCGCATCTATCACATCGACCGGGGTTACGAATCGATCGAGGAGAAGCTCTCCCGCCTCGGCGCCAACATCCAACGGATCACGAGCTGATCGCCATGTCCCAATCCGACCCGATCGTCGTCGCGCTCTCCAAGGGGCGTATCTTCAAGGAAACCCTGCCGCTGCTGGCCTCCGTGGGCATCGAGCCGCTCGAGGACCCGGACAAGAGCCGCAAGCTCATTCTGGAGACCAGCGATCCGAGCGTCCGGCTCTTGATCCTGCGCGCCTCTGACGTGCCTACCTACGTCCAGCATGGGGCCGCCGACATCGGCGTGGCCGGCAAGGACGTGCTGATGGAGCACGGCGGCGAGGGGTTGTTCGAACTGGTCGACCTCAAGATCGCCCAGTGCAAGCTGATGGTCGCCGGCAAGCCGGGCGCGCTCGATCGGGCCGGGCGCATTCGCGTGGCGACCAAGTACACCCGCTCGGCGGAATCCTATTTCGCCGACCGCGGGCGCCAGATCGAATTGATCAAGCTGTACGGCTCGATGGAGCTCGCGCCGCTGGTCGGCCTGGGCGATTGCATCGTCGACGTGGTCGATACCGGCAACACCCTGCGCGCCAACGGCCTGGAGCCGCTCGAGCACATCGCCGAGATTTCCTCGCGCCTGATCGTCAACCGCGCGGCGCAGAAGCTCAAGCACGCCCGGATCGCCGATTTCGTCGAGCGGGTGGAGCATTACCTGGAGGGCAGCTGATGATCCGTCGCATGAATGCCCGCGCCGCGGGTTTCGACCGCCAACTCGACGCATTGCTGGATTGGTCCGGAATGGCAGACGACAGCGTCGAGACCATCGTGCGCGACATCCTCGCCGACGTGCGCGAACGCGGTGACGCGGCGGTGATTGAGCACACCCGGCGTCTTGATCGTCTCGAGGTGGACTCGGCCGGCGAACTGGAGCTCTCGGCCGAACGGCTCGATGCCGCGCTCTCGGCGATCCCCACCGAGGTGCGCGAGGCGCTCGAGCTGGCCGCCGAGCGGCTGCGTGCCTACGCCGAGCGGCAGAAAGGCGAGAGCTGGAGCTACAGGGAGGCCAACGGCAACGTCCTGGGTCAGCAGGTGACGCCACTGGACCGGGCGGGTTTGTACGTGCCCGGCGGCAAGGCGGCGTATCCGTCGTCGGTGCTGATGAACGCCATCCCGGCAAAGGTTGCCGGGGTGGGGCAGGTGGTCATGGTCGTGCCCACGCCCGACGGGGTGGTCAACGACACGGTGCTGGCGGCCGCGCGCATTGCCGGTGTCGATCGCGTGTTCACCGTCGGCGGCGCGCAAGCTATCGGGGCGCTCGCCTACGGTACCGAGACCATTCCGGCCGTCGACAAGATCGTCGGCCCGGGTAACATCTTCGTCGCCGCGGCCAAGCGTGAGGTGTTCGGGCGTGTCGGCATCGACATGATCGCCGGTCCCTCGGAAATCCTGATCGTTTGCGACGGGCATACCGATCCGGACTGGATCGCGATGGATCTCTTCTCCCAGGCCGAACACGACGAGCAGGCGCAGGCCATCCTGCTCGCGCACGATCCGGATTTCCTGGATACCGTCACTGCATCGATCGATCGCCTGCTGCCCGAACAGCCTCGCGCGGCGATAATCGCCAAGGCGCTCGAGTCGCGCGGCGCACTGATCGAGGTCGCCGACATCGATCACGCCATCGAGTTGGTCAACCGCATCGCCCCCGAGCACCTCGAGCTGTCCTTCGAGGGTGCGGAGGACCGGCTGGGCGAGATCCGTAACGCCGGGGCGATTTTTGTCGGGCGCTACACGGCCGAGGCCCTGGGCGACTACTGCGCCGGCCCGAACCACGTCCTGCCCACTTCGGGAACCGCGCGGTTCTCCTCGCCGCTGGGCGTCTACGACTTTCAGAAGCGCTCAAGCGTCATTCACTGCTCGAGCGCCGGTGCCGCGGAGCTAGGGCGGGTCGCCGATTGCTTGGCCCGTGCCGAGGGCCTGGAGGCGCACGCGCAGTCGGCTCGTTACCGGTTAGAGGCCGGGGGCTGAGGCATGACGGTCGGCAACCCCCTCTGGTCGGACGGCCTGGCCGCCTTGTCGCCCTACGTCCCAGGCGAGCAGCCCAAGATCGACGGCCTGGTCAAGCTGAACACCAACGAAAATCCGTTTGGCCCCTCACCGCAGGTCATCGAGGCGATTCGGGCGGTCGCGGACGACCGGCTGCGCCTCTATCCCGATCCCAGCAGCCTGGCCTTGCGCGAGTGTCTCGCCGCCTACCACGGCGTGCGCGCCGAGCAGGTGTTCGTCGGTAACGGCTCCGACGAAGTTCTGGGCTTTCTGTTCCGAGCGCTTTTCCAGCGCGGTCGACCGGTGGTCTTTCCGGACATCACCTACTCGTTCTATCCGGTTTACTGCCGACTGTTCGACATCGAGTCGAAGATCGTGCCGCTGGACGACGAACTCGGGGTCGATGTCGAGGCCCTGTGCGAGATCGACCCGGCCAGTGTCGCCGGCGTGATCCTGCCGAACCCGAATGCGCCGACCGGTCGCCTGCTTGCCATCGACCAGGTCGAGCGGCTGGCGGCACATTTTGGCGACTGCGCGCTGGTGATCGACGAGGCCTACGTCGATTTCGGGGGCGAATCCGCGGTGGGCCTGGTCGACAGCTACCCCAACCTGCTGGTGACCCAGACTCTGTCCAAATCCCGCTCGCTCGCCGGTTTGCGGGTCGGTTTCGCGATCGGGGACAGTGGCCTGATCGAAGCGCTTGCCCGGGTCAAGGACAGTTTCAACTCCTACCCCGTCGATCGCCTGGCGAGCGCCGGAGCAATCGCCGCGTACGCCGACGAGGCATATTTCCGCAAGACACGTGACGCGGTCGTGACCATGCGCGAGCAGCTGACGGCCGATCTCGAGGCGCGTGGCTTTACGGTGCTGCCCTCGGCGGCGAATTTTGTGCTGGCCCGGCATGCCAGCCGCGCCGGCGCCGAGTTGGCCGCCGGGCTGCGCGAACGACGCGTAATCGTGCGCCATTTCGACAAGCCGCGTATCGGTGATCACCTGCGCATCACCATCGGTGACGAGTCGCAGAACGCGGCTTTGCTCGCCGCGCTCGACGAGTTGCAGGTCGGCGGGTGATCGGTGCCGCGGCCTGTTTTCGGGCTGGTGCGCGTGTTATTCTCCCCTCGCGTTCTGGTCAGCGGGACTGACTTTAACGCCACCCAATGGTGCCCTGTGTTCGTCCCTTCGCGACGGATCTCCGTGAATTCCGCCAGGCCCGGAAGGGAGCAACGGTAGCGGTCGATCCGGGCGCCGGAGACCGGCGGATGCAGGGTGCCACCCAATTGGATCCCGCGCTATGAGTTATCTGGTACTGGCACGCAAGTGGCGCCCCCGGCGTTTCGACGACATGGTCGGCCAAGGTCACGTGCTCCAGGCCCTCACCAACGCGCTGGATCGTGACCGTCTTCACCACGCCTACCTGTTTACCGGCACCCGTGGCGTGGGCAAGACGACCGTCGCGCGCATTTTCGCCAAGGCACTCAACTGCGAGCAGGGCGTCTCCAGCCAGCCCTGCGGTAAGTGCGGCGCCTGCCGCGAGATCGACTCGGGGCGCTTCGTCGACCTGATCGAGGTCGATGCCGCCTCCCGCACCAAGGTCGACGACACGCGCGATTTGCTGGAAAACGTCGTCTACCTGCCGGTGAAGGGGCGCTTCAAGATCTACCTGATCGACGAAGTGCACATGTTCTCGCAGGCGAGTTTCAACGCCCTGTTGAAGACGCTCGAAGAGCCACCCGAACACGTCAAGTTCCTGCTGGCGACCACCGATCCGCAGAAGCTGCCGGTGACGGTGCTGTCGCGCTGCCTGCAGTTCAACCTGCGCGCGCTGCCCCAGGCGCATATCCAGACCTATCTCGCCGACATTCTCGAGCGGGAGGGTCTCGACGCCGATCCCGAGGCCCTGAAACTGGTCAGCGACGCGGCCGGGGGGTCAATGCGCGATGCCCTGAGCCTGGTCGACCAGGCCATAGGGTTCTGTGACGGCCGTCTCGGAGCCGAGGCAGTGGCCGACATGCTGGGTGTGACCGACCGGCGGCTATTGCACGGCCTGCTCGCGGCCCTTGCCAAGGGTGAGGCACAACAGCTTTTCGGGCTTGTCGACCAGGCGCTGGAACGGTCGGTGGACCCCGCTCGGCTGCTCGCCGAACTGGCTGAAGCCGTGCATCAGGCCGCGCTGACTCAATGGTTACCGCAAGATGGGCCGCGTCTCGAAGCCGATCCCACCACCCTCCAGCTCTGGTACCAGATTGCGCTCGCAGGCCGCCGGGACATCGGTTGGGCGCCTTCGCCCCGCGTCGGTCTCGAGATGACGCTGCTGCGTATGCTCGCCTTCCAGCCCGGACACCAGCCGACGGGGCAACAGCCGACAGACCAGGGGGAGAGTGGCGCGTCGCGCGCGTCGGGAGCCGACGAGGCGCCGCGGGTGACCGACCGGGCCCCTGCGAGTTATTCGATCCGGAGTCCCGAGTCAGGGGCGAGTGTCGAGCAGCCCCGCAATTTCCAGGATTTCCAGGATGCGCACGATGCGCACGAGGCCCGCGGTGGCGAACCCTTCGAAGTCCCCCGGCAAATCCCCCCGGAAATTTCCCCGGAAGCCCGAGTAGACGCATCGCGGACGAATGGATCCAGCCCGTCCCCGGAGGCCGCTCAGCAGGCAGCTTCGGTGGGTGCGGGAAGTGGGCCGAACGACGGTCTGGCGATTACCCCGGAGAACTGGGCCGAGGTCGTCGGGCGGCTGTCGATGCCAGCCCGGAGCTTTGCAGAGCGCTGCCACGCGACTATTGATGAGGACAGCGTGGTGCTGGTCATCGATCCCGGTTTTCGCTCGATGGCCTCGAAGGCGACGCAGGAGCGTCTGACCGTCCAGCTCCAACGCCTGGGCGTTCGCCAGCCGGTACGCTTCATGATTGGCGACACCGCTGGGACCACCGTCAAGTCGGAGCCAATCTCGACCGGTTCGGTAGGGGATCCCGTGGGCGCCCGCGATGTGGGTGGGGCGGGGGTGAGCGCGCCCTTGCAGACACCAGCCGACGCCCGGGAACGCGACGAACGAGTCGACGCGGAGACGCGCGAGACGTCGTTGCGTGAACACCCAGCCGCCGGCGTGCTGAGGGAGCGCGCGGGTGGCGAACTGATTCGGGAATCCGTTCGTCCGGTCGACGGACACGGCACAGTCAACGAGCAATAGCCAGCAGGAGATCGCAAATGAAAGGTGGCATGGGCAATTTGATGAAGCAGGCGCAGGCGATGCAGGAAAACATGCAGCGCATGCAGGAAGAGGTCGCCAAGATGGAGGTGGAAGGTCAGTCCGGCGGCGGTCTGGTCAAGGTCACCCTGACCGGCAAGCACGAGGCCCGTCGTGTCACGATCGACCCAAGCCTGCTGGAGGATGACAAGGACATGCTCGAGGATCTGATCGCCGCGGCGATCAACGATGCCTCGCGCCGCATCGAGCAGGAGCAGCAGGAAAAGATGTCCGGCATGACCTCCGGCATGAACCTGCCGCCCGGCTTCAAGATGCCGTTCTGAGCAGGCCGCATTCGTGCCTACCGCCCGATCCTCCATGGATCGGGCGTTTTTGTGGGAGGATTCGTACATGCACTTCTCGCCCAGCTTCCAGCAACTGATCGACGCCCTGCGCTGTCTGCCCACGGTGGGCCAGAAGACCGCACAGCGAATGGCACTCCACCTGCTCGAACGCGATCGTGCCGGCGCAGGGCACCTTGCCGAAGCCATCGGTGAGGCGCTGGAGAAACTGGGCCATTGTCGTTCCTGCCGGGTATTCACCGAGGGCGAGGTCTGCTCGATCTGCGCCGACAGCCAGCGCGACGACCAATTGCTATGCGTGGTCGAGTCGCCGGCCGACTGGATTGCGATCGAGTCGTCGGGGGCCTACCAGGGGCGCTACTTCCTTCTGCTCGGGCGGCTCTCGCCCCTCGACGGGATCGGGCCGGACGAACTGAAACTCGACCAGCTCGCTGATCGACTCGGCGAGCCGGGTCTACGGGAGGTGATCCTCGCGACCAGCGCGACGATCGAGGGCGAGGCGACGGCGGGTTACGTCACCGAGCTCGCTCGTTCGCGCGGACTGCGCGTGACGCGTCTGGCCCAGGGCGTGCCCATGGGCGGCGAGCTCGAGTACATCGATGCGAGCACTCTTAGTCTGGCGCTCAAGGGCCGTCGGGAGGCGGCGTCCTGATACCCGCCCTGTCCGCATCAAAGGCATGGATGTAGTATAAGTTTCTCCTGATTCTTCCGGAGAAACCGACATGCCTCACACCCGTCCCTTTGCGGCATTCGTCGCGACGTTACTGCTCACCGCCCCGTTGCTGACGACGAACGCCATCGCTGCCGAGGCGGCCACGTCAATTGGGATCGAGGCCGGCGAGCCGTTTCCGAGCTGGGAACTCGATGACCAGCACGGCAAAACCCACCAGTTGCCCGGTCAGTCCACCACGGCGATCGTGTTTTCGCGTTCCAAGCAGGCCGACGGGGCGTTGTCGCCGGTACTCGAAGACGTGGTCGGTGAGCGATTGATCGACGAGGAGGTCGTCTACCTCTCAGACATCAGTCGGATGCCGGGATTGATCAGCCGTGTATTCGCGCTGCCTTCGCTGCGCGATCGGAGTTATCCCGTGGTGCTGATCCGCGAGGAGGGGCTATCCGAGCCATTGGTGACCGAGACCGACTGTCTGGCCCTCTATCGCATTGAACGGGGCACGGTGGTCGGTCGCGAGGGCCTGTGCAACGAAGAGGACGTTCGGGGCGCGTTCTAGCTAGGGAACCTTTGCGCGAATCGATGGTGCCTATGGCTCGCGGGTTTGTTCGGTTTTCTGGCACCGGACCGAAGACGGGCCCAAGGCAATAACTCGGGCCCGTCGAGAGACGGCAGCGCCGAGTGCGTGCAAACCCGCGAGCCCCGTCCGGGCGTGCCGCCAAAGGCCCATCTGCGGCGTTGCAGCCCTTGTAATGGGCGACGGCCCTTCACGGCGGACTGCGCGTTGCATCTGGGCCTGCAGCGATTTCCTAGAGCCGGGAGTCGTCCTGATCGTTGATCAGGGTGTCCGGGCCGTTCGATTCTTCATCGGCAGGCAGATGGATCACGCGGTCGCGGCCCTTGCGCTTGGCCGCGAGCAGGGCATCGTCGGCCCGTTGTATGACCCCGTCCGGGAAATCGCTGGGTATCACGTTGGTCACGCCGATGGAAATGGTCAACTCGCCGAGCTCGCGGCCACTCTCGGCCAGTCGCAACTTGGACTGCGAGATCATGCCGCGCAGCTTGTTGGCGACCGCCAGGGCGCCCTCCGGGGGGGTCGCGGGCAGGATGATGGCGAATTCCTCGCCGCCGTAGCGCAGGACCTGATCCTGTCCCTTGACGTGTTCGCGCAGCGTACGGGCAATGAACCGCAGGATCTTGTCACCGACCAGGTGGCCGTAGTTGTCGTTGATCTGCTTGAAATGGTCGATGTCGGCCAGCATGAAGGCGGCCTTCTCGCCTGTGGTGTGCGCGGCGGTGACCTGTCGTTGCAGCATGTCCGCGAGACCGCGGCGATTCGGTAACCCGGTCAGCGGATCGGTACGCGCATCCCGGCGGGCGCTCTCCAGTTCCTTGCGGAGCTTGGTGATCTGGTCGCCCGCACTGTTCATCTGGTCGGAGGATTCCAGCGCGGTCTTCTCGATCTGGCGCGTGTCCTCCATCACTTCCTCGGTCAGCGATCGCATGGCCTCGACGGAGTCACTGCGATCGATCTGCCGGACGAAGTCCCCCAGCGTCGAGGCGAAGTTCGAGAACTCGTTCCCGGTGTTTAGCATCTGCAACATCATGTTTCGCATCACGCGCAGCATGATGTCCTGGGCGCGCGTCATCTGCTTGAGCGCGCCATTGAGGACGTGGGTGTCGAACAGGTCCTGCGCCACCTCTGGCGTGAGGCCCGTGTTGCTGTTGATGGCGTCGTCAATGTCCTTGTTCAGGCTGGCGTCTCGCTTGAGCGCACGCTCGTAGAAAAGCGTGATGTAGACCGGAGTGGGTGGCAATCCGAGCTCGGAGAGTTGGGACAAGACCATGCGCATGATCTCGCTGGCCTGGCCCCGGTCGTGGGTGTAGTCAAACATGTGGCCTTCCCATTTCTCGCGTCTCGTCGTTCGTTGCCGAATCGGCCGTTCGTTGGCTTGGATTGAATGCGTAGCCAGGCGCTTGTGCCTCAATCATCGAGCAGCTCGGAAAGCTCCCGGGACAGCCGAGTTTCGTCCACGCCATTGTATTGCAGCAGTTCGCGCAGGTGCGTCAGCCCGTCCACGTCGATGCTCGACCAGGCAAGCGCGACCGATGCCGCCGTCTCACGGACGATCCGGGCCCTGAGCTCCACCAGCACGGTCTGGTCGGGGTCGGACAGGATCTGGATCTCGAGGGTGTCTGCCACGCAGTCGTCGCTCAAGGAACCGGGCCGTTCGAGCTCGAGGAGCACGCCCTTGAGCGACGCGTCCAGGATGGTGCCGCGCAGCATTCTTTCCGCGCAGCAGATGCGCGCGGGGAGTTGGATGTCGACTCGATCGAAGCGGCGTTGCGTGATCATTCCGTTGACATGCTCCAGGACCACCGGATTTGAGGAAACTCTGGACGAATGCCAGGCCGTACTGCGTGCCCTGAGCCGGAGTGGCCACCGGCACGCCGGCGTTCAAGCGCCTTGATCACGAACGACTCGCAAGGCCAGCGTGTCATGGCATTCGTGCAGAGTTTCCTTAAGGCGAACCGCGTTCAAACCAAAGCATACGTTCTTCAACAACAAAGCGCTACCGCGGTGCCGGTTGCGGTGCGATGGTAGACTCCGGCACATGCCGAAAATGATCGAAATCTCGACCCCGGGCCGGGGATTCATCAACGTCACCCGTGAGGTTCAGGACGCCGTGAGGGCGCTGGGCGGCAGCGGCCTGTGCCACCTGTTCCTGCAACACACCAGTGCCTCGCTGATCCTGACGGAGAACGCCTCGCCGGAGGTGAGAACCGACCTCGAAACCCTGATCACTCGGGCCGCGCCGGATGGTGATCCGGCCTATCGCCATGACGACGAAGGCCCGGACGACATGGCCGCGCATTTCCGCACCCTGCTGGCCGGTCACGAGCTCTCCATTCCCATGGCCGAAGGCCACCTGATGCTGGGCACGTGGCAAGGCGTGTTCCTGTGGGAACACCGCGCCCATCCGCATCGCCGCCGCATCGTGATCACCCAGCTGCCCGAGCGGCAATGAATGCACCCGCCAGCGGCTGGCCCCTCGAGCCGGCCGCGCTGACCTGGAACGACGACGAGACCCCTCGCAGCGAGGCGTTCGGCGACGTGTGCTTCGCGAGTGCCGGCGGCTTTGGCGAAAACGAGCATGTCTTCCTGGACGGAAACGACCTGCACGCCCGGTTCGCCGCGGGGGCAGGCACGCGCATCCTCGAGACCGGTTTCGGTACCGGCCGAAATTTCCTGGCCACCGCGTTGCTGTTCCTCGAGCTCGCACCGGCCGACGCGTCGCTCGACTTCGTCAGCCTGGAAAAGCATCCCGTCGCCCGCGACGATCTGCTGCGCCTGGCCCATGCCCAACGGCGCCTGGCAAGCGATTGGCTCGCCGGCCACCCGGGGTTCACCGACGGGGCCGAGGGTCGATTCGATGACCTGCAAGCCGCGCTGCACGCGCAATGGCCCGACCCCGTGCCGGGGTTTCACCGGCGGTTTCTGGCCGGTGGGCGAATCCGGCTGACGGTTATCTGGGGCGATGCCACCGACCAGCTGCCACGCATCGACGGCCGGTTCGATGCCTTTTACCTCGACGGGTTAGCCCCCGACCGCAACCCCGAGTTGTGGCAGGAGGCGTTGATCGCGGAGCTCGCGCGCCGTGCCGCACCGGGCGCGACGGCCGCGACCTTTTCCGCCGCCCGCCGGGTGCGCGAGGCATTGGCCGCGGCCGGGTTCGTCACCGAGAAGCGCCCCGGTTTCGAGCGCAAGCGCGACATGCTCTGTGCCCGACACGATGCGGATGCATCAGTGTCGCCCGCTCGGGAAAGCCGCCCCGGCAAGGGACCCGTCGCCGTCCTGGGTGCCGGCATGGCCGGTACCACGGTGGCCAGGGCCCTGGCACGGCGGGGGCGCGACGTGGTGGTGTTCGAGGGCGGCGACGAACCGGCGGGCGGCGGGTCGGGCAACCCGGCGGGTCTGGTGGCCCCGGTGATCAGTCGCGACTGGAACCGGCTGTCGCAACTGACCGCAACCGGTATGGGCTTCATGCGCGCGGAGCTGGATGGCCTGATCGATGGCGAGACGGCGGCCTTCAACGGGGTGATCAAGCTGGCCCGCGGCGAGCGACACGCGGCCAAGCAGGCGGGGATCGCCGCGGCCCTGCAGCCCGATCCGGGATTTGCCCAGTGGTGCGAAGCCGACTCACTGGCCGCACTGAGCGGGGTGGCCGACGCCGACTCCCCGGGCTGGTGGTTCCCGACCGCTGGCTGGTTGCGCCCGCGAATGGTGATTGCCCGTTGGCTGGCCGAGCCGGGCATCGAGACGCGCCTTGACCGCCCCGTGACCGGCATTGTGGACCAGGCAGGCGGTTGGCGATTGCGGACTGCGGACGGGGCAACCCACGGCCCGTTCGACGAGGTGGTGGTGGCGGCCGGTCCGGCGACCGGCAAGCTGATCGCGCCGTTGTCACGCTGGATCGAGCCCTGCCGCGGACAGGTCAGCTGGGGGCAGGTCGATGCCGACTGGGCCGGCGGGCCGGCGCGCGGCCGGCCCCTGATGCGCGAGGGATACTCGCTCGACCTGCCGAGTGGCGAACGCCTGTTCGGCGCGAGCTTTCTTCCCGGTGATCGGGCGCTCGAGGAACGGGAGGCCGAGCACGCGGAAAACCGTCAACGGTTGGCGTCCATTGCCCGCTCGCTGGCCGACGGGGTCGCGACGAGCACCCTGCAGGGCCGCGCCTCCCTGCGGGCAACCACACCGGATCGGCTGCCGATCGTCGGTCGGCTTGCCGACGGGCTGTGGGTGTCGACCGGTCACGGCGCGCGCGGGCTGACTTGGTCGGCCTGGCTGGCCGAATATCTCGCTTCCTGCATCGAGGGCACCCCCTCGCCATTGCCGCGGGACCTGGCCGAGGGCCTCACGCCTGAGCGCTTCGACGAGCGGGCGGCCCGCAAGGCGGCGCGGCAGCGGGGCGGGTAGGCCGCCGGCCGCTGCCTGGTCAGTCGGCCAGTCGACGAATCCGCTCGCGCTGGGCCGCCAGTTCGTCGAGTTCGGCCTCGAAGCCGGCCAGTCGCTCGCGCTCCTGGTTGACCACGGCCTCCGGGGCGCGCTCGACGAAGTTGGCGTTCGACAGCTTGCCGCGCGCCTTTTCGATCTGCTTTTCGATGCCCTCGACGGCCTTGTTCAGTCGCTCGAGTTCCGCGGTCACGTCGATCAGGCCGGCCAGCGGGATGTGCACCTGCATCTTGCCCACCAAGGCCATCGCCGATTCCGGCAATTCGCCGTCGAGTTCCTCGATCGACTCGATCCGCGCGACGGTGGTCAGCAGTGGTTCGAGCTCGCGGATCCGCGCCCGGTCGCTGTCGTTGGCCTCGCTGACCAGCACCGGCAGCGGCTTTCCCGGGGCGATGTCCATCTCGGCGCGGATGCGGCGCACGCCGAGGATAAAGCCCTGCAGCCACTCGATCGCTTCACCGGCCTCGGCATCGATCTTCGACTCGTCGGCGACCGGGAAGGGGGCGGTCATGATGCTGTCGTCGGCCGCGCGCCGGGTGCCGGCCAGCGGGGCGACCCGTTGCCAGATGGTCTCGGTAATGAACGGGATGAACGGGTGAGCCAAGCGCAGCAGGGTCTCGAGCACGCGCACCAGGGTGCGGCGGGTGCCTCGCTTGGCGGCCTCGTCGCCGTGCTTGATGGCCGGCTTGGTCAGCTCGAGGTACCAGTCGCAGTAGGTGCTCCAGGTGAAGTCGTAGAGCGTCTGCGCGGCCAGATCGAAGCGGTAGGTCTCCAGGTGCTTGGTGACCGTCGCCTCGCAGGCCTGCAGCTCGCCGATGATCCAGCGGTCGGCGGTGCCCAGGGTGACCGGGTCGTCACCGAGACCAGTGTCCTCGCCCTCGCACTGCATCAGCACGAAGCGGCTGGCGTTCCAGAGCTTGTTGCAGAAGTTGCGGTAGCCCTTGACCCGCTCGAGGTCGAAGC
>JAFGUH010000144.1 GCA_016938615.1 Halothiobacillaceae bacterium
GTGCCCGCAGCCCACTCGATGCCGGCGTAGATGTCCTCGGAGTTCTCGCGGAAGATGACCATGTCGGTCTTCTCCGGGTGCTTGACCGGGCTGGGCGTGCCGGTGAAGTAGCGCACCGGGCGCAGGCAGACGTACAGGTCGAGCTTCTGGCGCAGGGCGACGTTGAGCGAGCGGAAACCGCCGCCGACCGGCGTGGTCAGCGGCCCCTTGATGGAAACCACGTAGTCGCGGATCGCCTCCATGGTCTCGGCCGGCAGGCCGCTGCCGTCCGGGTAGACTTCCGTGGACTTCTCGCCGGCGTAGACCTCCATCCAGGCGATCTGGCGCTTGCCGCCGTAGGCCTTCTCGACCGCCGCGTCGATGACCTTTTTCATCACCGGCGTGACATCGATGCCGATGCCGTCACCCTCGATGAACGGGATGATCGGCCGATCCGGCACGGTCAGTGTGCCGTCGGCGGTGACGGTGATCTTGTCGCCTTCGGGAATGGTGATCTTGTCGAAGCCCATGTGTTCTCTCCTGGCTGGATGCGTGTTTGGCAGACGGCCGACCGGCCCCGCTCGAGTTGGTCGGCATTATACCGATTCACGTGATCCCACCGAGGCACGCCGAAAGGCCCCATGCCACGGGCGTTCCCGCCGCCGACCCGGTCGGCGAACTTTTTTTCTTCCCCGCCCCTTGAAATCGCCCGGGCCGTTCCTACTATTGGCACTCGAGTCGGGCGAGTGCTAACAACGGCGGCTCCGCCGAGTTTCCCCGTCCCGACGCGAACAAACACCGTCGAAAATCCTTTTTCTATGTCAACGCATGGAGTAACCGCATGAAAATCCGTCCTTTGCATGATCGTGTGCTGGTAAAGCGCGAAGAAGAAGAACGCAAGACCGCCTCTGGCATCGTTCTGCCGGACTCGGCTGCCGAGAAGCCGAACCGTGGCGAAATCATCGCCGCCGGCCCGGGCAAGTCGAACGACCAGGGTGAAGTCCGTCCGATGGGCGTGAAGGTCGGCGACAAGGTGCTGTTCAGCCAGTACGCCGGCGCCAAGGTGAAGGTCGAAGGCGACGAACTGCTGATGATGGGCGAAGACGACATCCTCGCCGTCATCGAAGACTGAATTGCCCGCGGAA
>JAFGUH010000145.1 GCA_016938615.1 Halothiobacillaceae bacterium
GAACGTGGCGGTGACCCGCGCGAAGGAGGTCCTCTACGTCGTCGGCAACCGGGCCGACTGGAGCGAGGCCGGGTTCTTCCACACCGTCAGCCAGGTGATGGACGACTTCTCGATGGCCCATCCGTATGCGCCGGAGGCCGAGGCCGCACTGTTCGAACCCCCCTCGCCCACGCTGGACCCAGCCGCGGCCCCTGCCCCGGCTCCAGCGCCACAGGTCGATGACGCCGGATCGATCTTCGATCTCGGGCTTGATCTGGGATCCGCCGACCAGGCGGAACCGCCCGTGCCGGGGTTCGGCTGATGACGATCACAAGGGAGAATCTGTGATGCGCACGGCGCGACAGAATAAGGAGGACACGGGTTTCTTCCGGGTCGGCGAGGCGGAGGAAATCTGCGGCCTCGTCCTTGGCGGCGATTATTGCGCCGAGCATGAGCGGGGCATCGATCCGATCCGCCAGGCATTCGGCATCTCCGACCAGGGGCCGCCCGGGATCGGCCGGTACCAGATCTCCGGATTGGCGAGCTTCGACGCGCTGGTGTTCTGCGACCGCGACGATCTCGATCAGTCGATCCTCTGCTTCGGCGATGTCCTGATGCTGGCTCGTATCGCCGGCGTCCCAGCCGCCCAGCTTCCCGGCGGCACCGCCCAGCGATTCGATTCGTTTGACCCGACTTGAACAGCGGGTTTTCCTAAGCAATTGAAAAGGCGTGCGAAATCGGGCGCGCGTCAGAGCTGTGGCACTACGGTGCAGGCTGGCGGGAAGGGTCAGGCTGTGGCTTGCGCTGGGGCTTGGAGACGAGGCGGCAAGGCGACGTGAGCGACCTTGAAGGCGGCGGAAGCCGCAGCGCCGGCTTCGGTGCGCACCTGCCAGCGCTTGCCGTTCTGGCTGATTTCGCCGTGCTGCAGCCGGTCGAGATCGCGCAGGAGATCGGCCCATTCGACGCGCTTGCCAGCACAGCGGAGCTTTTCGTCGAGGGCCTGGTGCAGGATCAGTGCAATAAAAGAACAAAACACATGACCGCGGATCGCGGCATCTGATGAATGATGGATCGGTCGGGTACGCATCGTCGCCTTGGCAAGGCGGAACAGCCGTTCGACATTCTGCAAGTCCCGATAGCGAAGTACCGCCTGCAGCGGCGAGATCCGGGCATTGGAGCGCAGCACGAAGACGCCGTCGAAGCGGGCTTCCTCGGCGAGCTTGCCGGCGTCGATCTCGAACAGTCTGCGCTTGCGACCGGGCTTGCCCCCGGTGACCGGGCGCAGGAAGCGGCGATAGGCGGAATTGCCGATCATGGCCTTGTCGCCGCGCTTGAGCTGCTCATCGAGGGCGGCGACCACCTTGCGCCTGGTCTCGGCCTCCTCGGCGGCCACCGCCTCGTTGCGACAGACGATGTAGCGCTTGCCGGCGACCTTGACCTCCTTGATGAAGAGTTGCGTCTCCTCGCCGCCCGCACGCTCGAGACAGAGCGGGGTGTAGGGGCGCTCATCGGCCAGCACCACGTCGCGGACGATGCGCTCGGTCCGTTCCCTGGCGCCGAGGACATATTCGAGGCCGCGCTCCTCCAGAGCGGCGATCGTCGCCGCGCTGATCATGCCGCGATCGGCGACGACGCAGACCCGGCCGATGCCGAAGCGCGACCGCAGGCGGTCGATCACCGGCACCAGCACCGAGACATCGGCGGTGTTGCCGGGCCACATCTCGGTGCAGATCGGCCTGCCGTCCTGA
>JAFGUH010000146.1 GCA_016938615.1 Halothiobacillaceae bacterium
GCATGGCCCATGTGCAGGCGACCGGTGACGTTCGGCGGCGGCAGCATGATGCAGTAGCTGCCGTCGGCCTGCATGTCCGGGCGGAAGTGGCCCCCGTCCATCCAGCGCGAGTAGCAGTCCTGTTCGATCTGTTGCGGGTCGTAGGTCTTGTCCATGCCGGTATCGGTTCGCTTGTCGTCGGGATAGGGAAGGGCGGCCGCCGGGCCGCCATTTTAGGTCTCGGCTGGGCGGACCGCCTCGATTTGCCGGTGCGTGATCGTCGCACCGATCGCCTTGTACTGCCGCCATCGCGAACGGGCCTCGTCACGCGGCTGCTCGCCCGTGGGCACGATTTCGTCGATCTGTTCGCGCTCGGTGGGTCGCGCGATGGCGGCGGCAGAAAGGTTGATGACGCGGGCGAAACCGCCGGCCTCCGGATCACAGCCGATGAAGACCGGGGCGTGCGCCGCGTCCTCGGGGTCCGCTGTGTGTGGCACAAACCGATCGCCGCGATACGACCACAGGTAATCGTCGAAACCCTCGACGTGGGCGAGGTTGGCGCAGACGACGTAGGTCGGCTGGTCGGCCTCGGCCCGCTCGGCGCAGAGTTCAGCGGCGAAATACCAGAAGGCATCGTCGGCCGGGTCGTCGATCAGGTAGAAGGTAATCGCGCTCATCGGGTCTCTGGCGTGGTTCTGTCGCTGGGTGGTCGGTCTCATTCGGCCGGACGGTCGGCCATGATCACCGCCCGACGCGGGCCAGGGCAGGCCCCAGGATGGCTGCGTCGTCAGTTGGCTCAGGCGGGCCTGCGCCCGACGCCGACCATCGGTATGCTACCGGTCTGAAAGGTCAATCCGGCCAGATCGCGGAGTAGAGGCGCATTATGCCCAAAACCCCCATGCCGCCCAAGGCGGGCAGCAAGGCCATCACCCCGGCGAGCGAATGGCGTACCCTCGTGGAGGCCAGCCCGTGACAGCGAAGCGCGGCCTATGGCTGACGTGGCTTGGCTGGCTCCTCGTCGCCGTCTTGTTGGGTGGCGCGGTCGCGTGGATCGGTCCCGGTCGGCTGCTCGCGCCGTGGCTTGCAATCGATCCCTTGGCGCTCGTGGTCGCGCTGCTGCTGATGGTCGCCAGTTACCTGATTCGCACCCTGCGTATCACTCGCTATTTTCACACGACCCTTGTTGGCCATTTCTGGTCGGCGTTTCGGCTGTCGAGCTGGCACAACCTGATGAACAACCTGTTGCCGATGCGCTCGGGCGAGGCGGCGTTTCCGGTGCTGATGCAACGTTACTACGGGTTGCCTGCCGTGCGGAGCGTGCCGGTGCTGCTGTGGTTTCGTCTGCTGGACCTGCAAGTCGTTCTCTTGATTGGCCTGGCGGTCGGCGGACATCTGCTCGGAATCCCGACCGGGCCGCTGTTTCTGATGATGATCGGACTGCTGCTCGCGCCGTTGGTGGCTTATACGCTGCGCGGCTGGCTGCGCGCCCGATTGACTGGCGGCGAGGGTCGGGTCGCCCGGACCCTCGCCGTGATGCTCGACAGTCTCCCGGATCGCCGCTCGCGGTTCGTGGCTACGCTATTCTGGACCTGGGCCAACTGGCTGGTGAAGCTTGCGGCGCTCGGCTGGGTGCTCGCCGCATTGGCGCCAGTGACGTTCGTCGAGGGCGTGTTGGGGGCCATCGGCGGTGACCTCACCACCGTGTTGCCGATTCACGCCCCCGGCGGCTTTGGCACCTACGAGGCGGGGGTCGCCCTCCTGCTCGGTCCGGTGGTGGCCGACGCCCGTCTGGTGCTGGCCGCCGCGGTCAACCTCCACCTGTTCGTACTGGGCACGGCGTTACTCGCCGCGGGTCTGTCGCTGGGAATCCCGCGTCCCCGTTGATGTCTTGGCAGCCCTGAGTCTGCTAAGCAGCCGACTCGCGAATCAGGCGGTCGAGGCTGTCGATGAAGTGTTGCAGGCGCGCGCCAAACCCGTCGCCGTCGACCTGCCCGTCGTGAAAACCCTGCAACAATCCCAGGATGTCGGTCGCCAGCACGCGATGGCGGTCGAGGTTTTCCGTGGCCCACCAGGCCGCGGCAGCCCTCAGTTCCTGATGGCGAGCCGATTGCTCCAGGTGGGCTCGACCCAGTGTCCGCAGTCCCCAGAGCGCTGCCATGGCACCAAGTGGGGTGCTTGGTCGGGCGGGATCGATACGAAACGCGAATTGGTCGAGCCAGTCGGTCAGTGCTCCCTGGCGCATGGGGCGCGCGATGGCGAATCCCTGGCCGAGTTGCCCTCCCAGGAGCGCGGTGGCCTCGACCAGATCCCAGCTCTCGAGGCCCTCGACGACCGTGCGTAGTTCCAGCGCGTGGGCCATCTGGATCATCGAGGCGATGAAGGTCAGTACCCGGGCGGGTTCGTGCTGCGCGGCGCGCACCATGCCCTGGTCGATCTTGACCGTGTTGAACGGTAGGCCGCGCAGGCGCAACAGGTTGTTGTATCCCGACCCGAGGTCGTCCATCGCAAGGCCCACGCCCAGCGCGCCGATCGCATGCATGGCCTGCGCGAGATCGCCGTGTGCTACGCCTGAGTCGCCGTGCTCCAGCAACTCCAGCGTGACCCGAGCGGCATCGATGCCATGGCGGTCGAGCGCCGAGCGAATGTGGCCCGGCGTGACCGGGTTCACCAGCACGCTGACAGGCAGATTGACGGCAACCGACAGCCGGGTGCCGCGCCGGTGCTCGAGCGCACGCAGGCAGGCAAGCGACTGGTCCAGCCCCTGTTCGAACAGTCGCATCACCTGGCCCTCGTTGAGCCAGGGAATGAACATGTTCGGCAGGATTTCCTCGCCCGAGGCGAGGTAGAGCCGGGCCAGCGCCTCGAGGTGGGTCGTCTGGCCGGTACGTACGTCGATCACCGGCTGGAAGACCATTTCCAGGCCATCCTCGTAAAAGGCCTGGCGCCACCGGTCGTAGTCGCCTTTGGCGTACAGCAGAGTGGCGGGGTTGCGTATCTGACGCCAGGTCTGGCTTACCAGCGCCATCAGTCGCTGGGAGAAGCCCTGCGCGAGTCCGGTTGCGAACATGCCGGTCACCCAACTGTGCAGGCAGATCACGGCCATGGGCTGCTCGCGGTCGTCGAGGATCGGCACCGCCGCCGAGGACGCGATCTCGCGGGCGTGGGCACGGGTACGCCAAGGACGCGCGTCGGGGTCCTCCCGGTAGTTGTCGATCCAGGCGATGCGGGCCTCCCGGTAGGCGCGCGAAACCGGGTGGCCGGACTCCCGGCGCTTGAGGTCGAGGGTGGCTCGTCGCTCCCCCCGGGTGGATGTGGCGGCAAACACGTCGGCACCCTCCGCGTAATTGGCGACGAAGTGGCCGTCCCCGTCGGGCGAGAGGATGCTGACACCGAGGATTCCCGGCAGGGCCGCGAGGGTGTCGATCAGATGTTCATTGAACGCGGGCCAGTTGCGCTCCCGGCGCCGGGAGCGGTCGAGTTCGGTCAATACTCCCTGGAACTCGTCCTCCACGGCCTGGGCGGCATCGAGTTCGTAGGAGAGCTCCCGGCTGAGCCGCTCGGTGAACACGCGCTCGAGCTGATTCTGGTGGCGTTGATTGAGATGCACCCGGGCGAAGGTCTCGTTGAACTCGTGCATGTAGACGGTGATCGCGCGCACCAGGTCGCTCGCCGACACCCCGGACAAGGCGTGAATGTGGCCGATCTGCCGCGCGCGGGCCGCGTGAGCCGCTTCGGTCAGTGTCGGGTCGAGCAAAAAGCCGAGGTGATCCGCCTGCACCGTTTTCAGTGAGTCGAACTGCTCCGGACTGAGCCGGTCAATGATGCGCTTGATCGAGGACTCTTTCGCCAGCTCGCGATAGAAACGGTCGATGAAATCACCCGTCAGGTCGTCGAGTTCCGGCTGGATGCGCTGCAAGAGCCTCTCGGCCTGCTTGCCGTAGGGCGCGACGCTGTGGCTGTACTCGAGTGTTCCCTCGTCGTCGGCACCGGGCTCTTTCTCCCAGATGATCCAGTCGTGTTCGCGCAGCCGCTTGCTGTTTTTCGCCGCGTACAGGGCCGCGTCCGCGTTGCGGATCAACTGTTCGGGAGCGCTGTCGTCGATTGGGTAGCGGGTCACGCCGATCGAGCCGTTGGCATGCACCTCGACACCGCCGTCCAGGTGGATCGGCTGGCGGATGGTGGTGGCGACCCGGTCGAGCACCTGGGCGAGACCGGTGTCATCCTCAATGTCCTCCAGGATCAGCAGGAACTCGTCGCCGCCCAGACGGGCGGCGAGGTCCGTTTCCCGGATTGCGGCCTTGAGCCGGGCGGCGATAGTCATCAGGAGGTGATCGCCCGCGGCATGACCGAAACGGTCGTTGATCGGCTTGAAGTCGTCCAGATCGAGCAGGGCAACGGCCAGCATCTGCTGGTGACGCTCGGCCCGGCCGACGGCCTTCGGCAGTTCCGCCTCGACCGCGCGCCGGTTGGCCAGATTGGTGAGCGGGTCGTGGTAGGCGAGGTAGGTGTTGCGCCGTTGCTCTTCGGCAAGCCGGGCGCGCAGGTCGAGCTGCGCCAGACTGCGGTTGACCAGCTGGCCGAGGTGGGTGAGCACCTCGGTAACCTGCGAGTCGAGGTCGGATTCGCTGGCGGCGACCACCACCAGGAACGCCCAGAGATGCTCGTCCCGAAACAACGGGACCAGAGCCCCAATCGGCGGCATGTCGAACCAGGAGAGCCGGGCGAAGGGCTCGGCAATGCGTTCGTCGAGCACGATGCGTTGACCCGCGTCGGCCAATGCATGGGCGCGGCGAATGGCGGCGACCAGAATGGCCCGAACCGCCTTGTCCGGCTGCTCGATGGGTGCGCTGTCGCCCCCCGTGGCGATCGGGGTGGTGCCGTGCTCGGCCGGCACCACCCAGGCACTGAGGAAGAGCCCGGTCTCGACAAGCTGGGTGCAGACGACGTCGAGCATGTGCTGCTCGTCTTCGGCGAGTATCAGGGTGTCGATCTGCGCGAGCAGCGATTGCATCAATGCCTGGTCGCGCTCGAGTCGCTCGATGCGCACGAGTTGGTCACGCTCGTCGCCAGCGACATTCTGGCCGGGCGTCGCGAACACCGTTGCAACGAGCTCGTGCAGCGCCTCGACGGTCTCCTCCGAGGGCATGATGCCGCGAACTTCGATCGCCCAATATCCGGGTGCCTCCGTGCCACCAAGGGCGTGCAGCCAGAGACGGTCTTCCGAGTCGGCGGCGAATTCTTCGTCGCCCCAGGCGAGCAGCCGCTCCGGCAGAAGGCTCCGGTCGAACTCGCCGCTTGCCGCGATCAGGCGGCCGGTTTCGCTCAGGAACACGGCACTGCGGGCAAGTTCGGGGTGACAGGCGGCAATGGCGTCCAGCAGGGTCGCCAGCGCCTCCGCCCGGGGAAGGCGAGCGGCAAGCGACCGGGCGAGCACCGCCAGGTGCCTGGTGGACAACGGTGTCATCGGGTGGTGGGCACGTTGCCGTGATCGACGGCCAATCGTCTAATCGGGCGACCCGAAGCGACAATCCAGTCGGTGGCAAGTGGGGCCATGGTCTCGACCATGGTCGTCGGGGTCAGCCATTCGTCTGGCCGGCCGGCGGAGTGCGCCCGATGGGCGTCGTTCGGCGCGGTCGGGCGGGTGGGTGCGCGACGACTCGAAGGCTTGCCGTGCCATCGGGGCGCAACGGCTGGCGATCGGAAAGCCTCCTGCCGTACACTGCCTGCGGTCTGGCTGGCCTTGAGGCTGGCGATTGTTGTTGTCCAGTGTTTCATCCAGCCCATATCGTATCGCACGATCATATTCGTTCCGAGGAATGCACCCGATGTCGACCCTGCTTGCCGCGCCGCTATCGATCGTCGTGCCGATGTTCAACGAGCAGGAGAACGTGGTGCCGCTGGTCGAACGGGTACATAAGGCGCTGGTCGATTATACCGGAGCGTGGGAGTTGCTGTTGGTCGACGATGGCTCCGCGGATCAGACCGTCTCGAAGGCCAGGCAGATGCGCGAACGATTCGGCACGCACGTTCGTCCCGTGCCCCTGACGCGCAACTTTGGGCAGACCGCCGCGATGCAGGCGGGGATCGATCTCGCCCGTGGCGAGGTGATCGTCACCATGGACGGCGACCTGCAGAACGATCCGGTCGATATCCCCCGCCTGGTCGACCGATTGCTGCGCGAGGAACTCGACCTGGTCGCCGGCTGGCGGCGCGATCGCAAGGACAACTGGTTGCGCAAGGTGCCGTCCTGGCTGGCCAACCGGCTGATCCGGCGGCTGACCGGCGTCAACCTGCACGACTACGGTTGCAGTCTCAAGGTGTTCCGCGCCGAGGTGATCAAGGGCGTCCGCCTCTACGGCGAGATGCACCGCTTCATTCCCGCCTGGCTCGCGACCCAGACAGCCCCCAGTCGGATCGCCGAGGAGGTGGTCACCCATCACCCGCGTACCGCGGGTACCTCCAAGTACGGGTTGTCGCGAACCTTCCGCGTGATCATCGACCTGATCAGCGTCTATTTCTTCATGCGCTTTTCGGCCCGCCCGGCGCACTTTTTCGGTCTACTCGGCACCGGGTTCGGCCTGTTGGGCGGGCTGGGCATGTTCTATCTCCTGGTCGTGAAGCTGCTGGGCCACGATATCGGTGATCGGCCGCTGCTGCTGGTGTCGATCCTGTTTATCCTGATTGGCGTGCAGATGCTGACCACCGGCGTGCTCTCCGAAATGCTTTCCCGGACCTACTACGAGTCTCGAGACGTGCGCACCTACCACCTGCCGGCCCGATTCGATCTCGCGGGCGAGCGGGATGCCTTCCACGAGCCGGGCACGGTGGTGCCCGAAAAAACGACCGGGGAGGGCGTGTGATCACAGGTACCCACGTTCCCCGGCGCGACCCGGATCCGGCGATCCAGCTATTGGTTGCCTTCGTGCTCACCGCGGCGGTGCTACTGGTCGCGGTTGGGGCCTGGCCCGGGGCGCGGGAAGCCGTGTTCCACCAGTTCAACGCGCTGGGCGGGATCGAGGGGGCGACGGCCTTCTGGTCGGGCGTCAACGCGCTGGCCGACACCTGGCTTGCCCTCGGGTTGCTGCTGCCGTTTGTCCTGTGGCGCCCACGCCTGGCGATCCTGCTGCTGTTCGCGGCGATCGTGGCCACCGCGATAACCCACGGCATCAAGCCCGCGCTTGCGGTGCTGCGTCCGCCGGGCGTGCTCGAAGCCGGCAGTTTCAACCTGATCGGCCACACGCTTACCCGCGAGGCCTTTCCCTCCGGTCACACCACCACGGCCTTCACGCTGGCGGGCTTGCTGATCGTGGGTTTGCGACCGCGTTGGCCGTGGGTCGTGGGCCTTCTCCTGCTGGCCTCGGTGATGGGGGCAAGCCGCATGGTCGCCGGCGTGCACTGGCCGACCGACGTGCTCGCCGGAGCGATCGTCGGCCTGCTCTCGGCCTGGGCGGCGGGCTGGCTGAACGATCGTTGGCCGGCCGCTCGGCATGCGCGTTGGCCGGCGCCGGTCGCGGTGGTCGTCTGCTCGATTTGCGCCCTCGGCGCGCCCTGGGTGGACGTGGGCTACCCGCAAGGCGTCTGGGCCAACTGGTCGGTCGCCTCGTTGGGCGTGCTGTCACTGTTCGTTGCCACCCTGCGCATCTGGCCGGGACGCGCCGGACGCCTTGGAGTGCCGTGGCGGTGAGTGATCCGGGGATCGTCATATCAGGGTCTGCGGGGCTATAATCGTCGCATGTCATTGATCGCCTTCGGGGTTAACCACAAGACCGCACCGGTGGACGTGCGCGAACGGATCGCGTTCGGCCCCGATCGCGTGCAGGAAGCGCTCAAGGATCTGATCGATGCGCGTGGCGCCCGCGAGGCGGCGATCGTCTCGACCTGCAACCGGACCGAGATCTACACGCACTCCGAATGCGTCGTCGACGCACTGGTCGAGTGGCTGGCGACCTCCCACCGGATGTCGCCCGAGAGCCTGAGGCCCTACGTCTATGCCCATACCGACGAATCGGCCATCCGCCACCTGATGCGCGTGGCCTGCGGGCTGGATTCGATGGTGCTCGGTGAACCCCAGATACTGGGCCAGATCAAGGACGCCTTTACCCTGGCACAGGACGCCAATGCGCTCGGCCCGATTCTGGGCCGGCTGTTCCAGAACACCTTCGCGGTCGCCAAGCAGGTGCGCACCGACACGCAGATCGGCGCCTCGCCGGTGTCGGTGGCCTTCGCGGCGGTGAGCCTCGCCCGACAGATCTTCGGCTCGCTCGAGGAGAAGACCGCACTGCTGATCGGTGCCGGTGAGACGATCGAGTTGTGCGCCCGTCACCTGCAGTCGGCCGGCCTGACCAAGGTGATCGTCGCAAACCGGTCGATCGAGCGGGCCCACATGCTCGCCGAGCCCTACCAGGGCACCGCGATCGGTCTGGGCGACATTCCCGCTCACCTGCACCGCGCCGATATCGTGATCTCCTCGACTGCCAGCACGCTGCCCGTGCTGGGCAAGGGGGCGGTCGAACAGGCCATCCGACAGCGCAAACGCCGGCCGATCTTCATGGTCGACATCGCCGTACCCCGCGATATCGAGCCGCAGGTGGGCAAGTTGCAGGATGTCTACCTCTACACGGTCGACGACCTCAAGACGGTGATCGACGAAGGCCAGCGCACCCGCCGCGAGGCCGCCGAGCAGGCCGAGGAGATCATCGAGGTCCAGGTCGAGCATTTCCTGCAGTGGGTGCAGCTGCAGACTGGCGCGGAACTGATCCGCAGTTATCGTCGGCGGGCCGAAACCATGCGCGACGAGACCCTGGCTCGGGCCCGCTCGATGATCGATTCCGGGCGTGATCCGCAGCAAGCGCTCGATTACCTCGCGCGCACACTCACCAACCGACTGATTCATCAGCCAACCGTCGTGCTGCGACAGGCCTGCGTGAGCGGGGATCTCGCTACCGTTCAGAGTGTTTCGCACGTGGTGGGTCTTGACGAGGACGCCGAGTCGCTTGCCCAGCGCGCATTGCCCGTGGGTCATTGGGGCAACCGGAGCCCCGACGACGAGCGCGAGCCTTAGCGACCCAGCCGTTCGCTCGACGACCGCCGGGCACAGCCCCGATCCCCTGATCGTCCCCTCACTTACGTTTTTCGAATTCCCTTATGCATCACGCCCTGGCCGCCCGGCTCGACAGCCTGGTCGAACGTTTCGAGGAAGTCACCGCGCTGCTCGCCGACCCCGACGTGATCGGAGACCAGGAACGCTTCCGGCGCCTGTCGCGCGAATACGCCAAGCTTGAATCGCTGGTGAAGAACGTCGAGGCCTATCGAGGCACCGAGCGCGATCTGAGCGAGGCACGGGCGCTGGTCGAGGGCGACGATCCCGACATGGCCGAGATGGCGCGCGAGGAACTCGCCGAACTCGAGTCGCGCCACGCCGAACTGGATGCCGAAATCGAGCGCCAGCTGCTGCCCGAGGACCCCAACGACGAGGGCGACGTGTTCCTGGAGATTCGCGCCGGGGCCGGCGGCGACGAGGCCGCCATCTTCGCCGGCGACCTGTTTCGCATGTACGGGCGCTTTGCCGAATCGCAGGGCTGGAAGGTCGAGGTGGTGTCCCTTTCCGAGGGCGAGCACGGCGGTTACCGCGAGTTGATCAGCCGCGTCAGTGGCGAGGGCGTGTACGCCTGGTTGAAGTTCGAGTCCGGCGCCCATCGGGTTCAGCGCGTGCCGGTCACCGAGACCCAGGGACGCATCCACACCTCGGCGGCCACCGTGGCCGTCATGCCGGTGATCCCGGCGGCCGACGCGCCCGAGATCCACGCCAACGACCTGCGGGTCGACACCTTCCGTGCCTCCGGCGCTGGCGGCCAGCACATCAACAAGACCGATTCGGCCATCCGCCTCACCCACCTGCCCACCGGCACGGTGGTCGAGTGCCAGGAGGAGCGCTCCCAGCACAAAAACCGCGCTCGGGCCATGGACCTGCTCGCGGCGAAGCTCGCCGACGAGACGCGACGCGAGCGGGCGGCGGCGACGGCGGCGAATCGCAAGGCACTGGTCGGTAGTGGCGATCGGTCCGATCGCATCCGCACCTACAACTTCCCGCAGGGGCGCGTGACCGATCACCGCATCAACCTGACCGTCCACCAACTCGACAAGATCCTCGGCGGCGATCTTGCCCCGGTCGTGATGCCCCTGCGCCGCGCGGACCAGGCCGAGCAACTCGAGGCGTTGGCGCAGGACGGCGCATGACCCTCGCGGCGAAACAATTGGGGAGCGAGGAGTCGCTGGATGCCCTGCTTCGACGCGGTGCCGAGCGTATCGCGGACGGGCGCGGTTGCGATTGGGCCGAGGCCCTCTTCGAAGCGCGGTTGCTGGTGGCGTTCGTGACCGGTCTCGGAACCGCCGCGCTGATGCTGCAGGGCGACCGGTCGCCGGCACCAGGCGTTTCGAGGCGGTTCAGCTACCTGTGCGACCGGCGGGCGGCCGGCGAGCCGATCGCCTACCTGCTCGGCGAACGCGGGTTCTGGCGACACCGTTTCCGGACCACGACCGGAGTGCTCATCCCGCGACCGGACACCGAGGTGCTGGTCGAATGGGCCCTTGAGTTGTTGCCGAGCCAAGCGCGCTGGCGAGTGATCGATCTCGGCACCGGGACCGGGGCGATCGGGCTCTCTATCGCCGCCGAGCGACCCGAGGCGGAGATCCATGCCGTGGATCGCAGCCCGGCCGCGGTCGAACTCGCCGCACGTAACCGGGCGTTCCTGGCCGAGCAGGGCGCGACTGTATCGATGGGGCTCTGGCGCGGCGACTGGCTCGCGGCGATCGCCTCGGCGTCCGTCGACCTGCTGGTGAGTAACCCGCCTTACCTCGCCGCCGACGACCCGCATCTGGGTGAGGGCGACCTGCGCCACGAGCCGTGCGAGGCACTGGTCGCCGCCGACGACGGGTTGGCGGACTACCGCCGGCTGTGCGCAGGCGCGCGGCGGGTCCTGCGTCCGGGGGGCTGGCTCCTGCTCGAGCATGGTTTCGCGCAGGCCGAGTCGGTCGCCGACAGGCTCCACCAGGCGGGGTTCGTCTCGGTTGCCAGTCGTCGTGACCTTGCCGGTCATCCCCGTGTCACTGCTGGTCGCCAACCGGGTTGAATCGCTTTTGCCTGGCAGCCCGTGTCCTCCAAGCGGGTCACTGGGCGGGCATGGGCCACGTTCTTGGTTCGCCCGGTCAACTGCGCTAGTCTTGATCCGTGACCGCCCGGATGGGCGACGGCAGGCAGCAGCATGGACGAAAAGCATCGGATCAAGACCAACGAGATATGGTTTCGTGGCCCACACGAGGAAGGCGAGCCGGCCCGGGTCGCGGAATCGGTGGCCCGCTGGTTCCCCGGGGTGGTCGAGGCCAAGCGTCGCGGCCCGTTTTGCCTCGAGGTGGAGTACGATCTCGCCGCGACCTGCCTCAAGTCGATTCGACGGGCGCTCCAGACTGCCGGGTTCCATCTCGACGCCGCGCTGATGGAAAAGCTCAAGTGCGCCCTGGTCGACTACAGCGAGCAGGCGCAACGCGAAACGCTCGGCCTCGAAGACGGCAACCTGCCGATGCAGAAGTACCGTGCCACCGGCGAGGCCGGCGTTTCCCGCGATCGCCACCTCGACGAAGGCGTCGAGGGCCCGGACGATCCGTGGCGACATTATCTTTGACTTCAGTTTTTGTGGACAGATGCCCGGCCGACGCCGGGCATTTGCGTTAGGGAGACTCTGCACGAATGCCATGCCACTGAAGGCTTGGCGAGTCGTTCGTGATCAAGGCGCGATGTCGCTGGCGTGCCGGCGGCCACGTCAAGACATCGCAACGCGGAGCACGGGCGACTCGCCAAGCCCGGAGGGCGCGCCTTGAGCCGGGCACCTGCTGCGTTGTCGTCCTTGGAAAGGGAAAGACCCTTCCGCGTCGGACGAGCGCCTTGCATCTGCCCGGCTCAAGGCACGCAGAGCGGCATGGCATTCGTGCAGAGTCTCCTTAGCAGGCAACATTCCAAGCGACCGGACCACGACCAGACCATGAACGACGATCAATTGCTGCGCTACGGGCGCCACATCATGCTCGACGGCCTTGACTATGCCGGTCAGCAACGCCTGCTTGACGCTCGGGTATTGGTTGTCGGGTTGGGTGGTCTGGGTTCGCCGGTGGCGCTGTATCTGGCCGCGAGTGGCGTGGGCGAGCTGCATCTTGCCGACTTCGACCGGGTGGATCGATCCAACCTGCAGCGCCAGGTGGCGCACAGCGAAGCCAGCATCGGGCGGAGCAAGGTGGAATCGGCGATGGCACGCTTGCGCGAGATCAACGGGCAAGTGCGCCTGGTGCCTGTCGAGGCGCGGCTCGAGGGCGAACGGCTCGACCAGGCCGTTGCCGGGGTCGACCTGGTGATGGATTGTTCGGACAACTTCGCGTTGCGCTTCGCCCTGAATCAAGCCTGTGCGACCCACCGCGTGCCGCTGGTCTCAGGGGCGGCGATCCAGTGGGCCGGCCAGGTGACCGTCTTCGACCACCGCGACCCGGATGCACCCTGTTATCGCTGTCTCTACCGCGAGGAGGGCGGCGAGGAGTTGCGCTGTGCGGAAACGGGTGTGCTGTCGCCGCTGGTGGGCATGATCGGCAGCCTGCAGGCCGCCGAGGCGATCAAGGTGCTCGCCGGCTCGGGCCGACCGCTGGTCGGGCGACTGGCTCTGTTCGATCTGAAGGATGCCGAGTGGCGCACGGTGACGTACCGGCAGGACCCGGACTGCCCGGTCTGTGCCGCACGCCGCGTCAACTAGCTTGGATTAGTTGCGTGAGTCGGCCGCAAGGGCGCGGGCCACGTCGCGAACCAGTTGCGGGCCGCCGTAGATCAGGCCGGTGTAGATCTGCACCAGGTCCGCGCCGGCATGGATTTTCTCCAGTGCCGCCTCGCCGGAATCGATGCCGCCCACGCCGATAATCGGAAAGCCCTCTGGCAGCCGTTCGCGCAGGGCAGCGATCACCTCGGTCGAGCGCACGCGCAGCGGCGGGCCACTCAACCCGCCGGCTTCGTCAGCCTGGGGCAGGCCTGACACCAACGGGCGGCTGATGGTGGTGTTGGTCGCGATCACCGCGTCGATACCGTGCTCGACCAGGGCATCGGTCAGGGCCGGCAGTTCGTCGTTCTCGATGTCCGGCGCGATCTTGATCGCCATGGGCACGTGTCGACCGTGATGGTCGGTCAGCCGGGCGCGTTCCTCGGCCAGCCCCGCTAGCAGGGCCGTGAACGCGCGGCCCCCCTGCAGGTTCCGCAGGTTGGCCGTGTTGGGCGAGGAGATATTGATGGCGACGTAATCGGCCTGCTGGTACACCGCCGCAAGCCCGGCACGGTAGTCATCCAGCGCGGCCTCGATCGGCGTGTCGAAATTCTTGCCGATGTTGATCCCGATCGGCACGTCGCGCGGAGTCGCGGCGAGATTCGTCAACGCGGCGGCGATCCCGTCGTTGTTGAATCCCATGCGGTTGATCAGGGCCTCCCCGGCCGGCAGGCGGAACAGGCGCGGCGCCGGGTTGCCCGGCTGCGCCCGTGGGGTCAGCGTACCCACCTCGATAAAGCCAAATCCCAGACAAGCCAGCCCACGGACGTGGGCGGCGTTCTTGTCCAGTCCGGCGGCCAGCCCGACGCGGTTGGGGAAGTCCAGGCCCATCAGCGTGACCGGGTCGCTGGCGGTACCGCGACGCTGCACGCCGCACCAAGGCGTGCGCGCAGCCAGATCGAGCAGATCGAGGGTGACACGGTGGGCGGCCTCCGCGTCCAGGCGAAAGAGCAGGGGGCGGATTAGGGGATAGAGGTTCATCGCGGGTCGTCGATTACGGTTGGGACGTCTGCCGTCGAGGGCGCCGCGGCAGGCCGGAGGCCATGGTAACGCGAATCGGCGACGCGAATCGCGCCTCCCTCGTTGCCGGGCTCGTCCGGGTCACTTACCCTTGGCATCCCGATTCCAACACGGAGAAAAACGATGGAACAGCGAAGCACGGACGCTCAGGTGGCAAACGACGCGGCGCCGGATGGCTATGGCGGTTTCTGGAAACGGCTGCTGGCCTACCTGGTGGATTGGTTCATTCTCATGGTCATCGTGGTCGTGGTCGCCATGCTGGGTGCCGTGCTGCTGTTCGCCGGTGGCGTGCCCGAGGCGTGGGCCGCGCCGTTCGGCAACCTCGTAGGGCTTATCGGGGGGTGGCTTTACTACGCGTTTCTTGAAAGCTCGGCGTGGCAGGCCACGCCAGGCAAGCGCCTGCTCGGCATGAAGGTGGTCGACAGGCAGGGGGAGCGCATCGGGTTCTGGCGGGCCACTGGCCGGCATTTCGCCAAGATCCTTTCCGCACTGATCCTGCTGGTCGGTTTTCTCATGGTCGCGTTCACGCGCCGGAAACAGGGATTGCACGACATCTTGGCCGGTTGCCTGGTGGTTAATCGGCCACCGCCGCCGGACAAGCGTTACCTCGACTGATCGCGTCCGGTCGGTCCGGCTGCGACTGATACAATCGCCGCCTGACCGCCTCGTCGGACCGATTCGATACGTCACACCGCTGCCGGAATGCTCATGAACCAGCCCGATCCACCCTCCCAACGGCCCTCTGCCTGGCTGGATTCGCGTGGTCTCCACCTGTTCGTGCTCGCCGTGGCGGTGGCGATCGGCTACGTCTGGGGTATCGGCAGCCTGCCGCTGTTCGATCTCGACGAGGGGGCATTCACCGGTGCGACCTGGGCAATGTTCGAGCGCGGCGACTTCCTCACGCCTTATCTCAACGACGAGCCGCGGTTTGCCAAGCCCGTCCTGATCTACTGGCTGCAGGCGGTTTCGGTGGGCGCGTTCGGCTTTACCGAGTGGGCGTTTCGCCTGCCCTCGGTGATCGCCTCGACGGTCTGGATCGGAATGATCTACGCGTTTGCCGATCGTCATCTGGGCGCCCGTCAGGCGTTTTACGCCGCCCTGATCGCGGCCACGGCACTGATGACTACCGTGGTCGGCAAGGCGGCAATCTCGGATGCGGTGCTGCTGTTGTTTCTCACCGCGGCGACCTTCGCGACCTTCAACCACTGGGTATCGGGCGAGCGGCGCTGGATTCGCTGGGCGTACCTGGCGATGGGGCTCGGTTTTCTCACCAAGGGGCCGGTGGCGGTCGTGATACCGGCGGCGACCAGCTTCGTCTTTTATCTCGCCACCGCGCGCGGACGGGACTGGTGGCGCGCGGTGCTGGATTGGCAGGGCATCGCGCTGTTCGTGGCCGTGGCGCTGCCGTGGTATGTGGCGGTCTGGATCGAGCACGGCCAGCATTTCATCGACGAGTTCTTCCTAAAGAACAACGTCGGGCGCTTCGGCCAGGCGATGGAAGGCCACTCCGGCGGGCTCTGGTACTACCCGCTGGTCACGCTGGTCGCACTGCTGCCGTTCACCGGCGCGGTGCTTACCTCGCTGCGTTACCTGCCGGCCGACTGGCGTGGTGCCTACGGCCGGCCCGCGTCGATTCCGCTCGCTTTGCGGCGCTTCGGCTGGATCTGGTTCGGGCTGACGCTGCTGATCTTCTCTTTGTCCGGGACCAAGCTGCCGCACTACCTCAACTACGGGCTGGTGGGCTTGATGCTGGTGATGGCCGCGCATTTGCCGCAGATCAGGAGCCGCTGGCTGCACCTGCTGCCGCCGGTCGCGTTCCTACTGCTGGTGCTGGCGCTGCCCGGGCTGATCGCGATCAACCTCGATCAGATCAATCCTGAATACGTCCGGGACATGTTGGCCGAGCGTGGCCGTTTCTTCGACCTAACGTGGTATCTGGTCGCCGGCGGGGCGCTATTGCTGGTCGGCGCCGCCGGTACGGCACGGCGGTGGTCCTTGCCCGCGGTGATGATCCCGGTGGCCCTGTCGGTGTCGCTGGTGGTCAATGCCCTGGTCCTCGAGGCCGTCGGCCAGATGCAACAAGGCCCGGTCAAGGAGGCCGGCCTGATAGCGCGCGAGCTGGCTGGTCCGTTGGTCATGCGGGGGATGAACACACCAAGCTTCGGTGTCTACGCCCGGCAGGTGGTCGAGCATCGGGACCCGCGCCCGGGCGATCTCCTGTTGACCCGCGCCCGCCAGGTTGAAGACATTCCGGGCAGGGTGATCTACGCCGAAGGCGGCGTAGTGCTGATGCGGGTCGGCCCGGACAATTGATCGCCCTGGTGACCCCCTGGTGCCCCCCTGGTGATCGCCGTGCCCTGATCCGCGCGGGACGCAGCACGTCTATCCTCCGGCGTGGCGGTTTGCCCTTCGACGCCGTCGAGTCCTGCCGGGTTTCCCCGCGGCGATGCGCTACCATCGAGGCTAAGGAATGGTGGGGATTCGGCCCTGCCTTGCGAGACAACGGACTGCCGATATCCAGTGACAAAGCCGGCAATCCCTGCCGATTGACGAGGTGAGCCATGCAGCACTTTCTCAAGAACCGACGCCGTTTCATCACCATGCTGGCTGGCGCCGGAGCGGCGATCGGTCTCGGCCGCGCCAGCGCGCAAGACGACCAGAGCGGGGGGCAGGACGACCTGTACTTTCCCGGGGACGAACCGGCCCACCGCGTGATCTACCAGCTCAACCACGGGGATCTCGAGTATCAGACCCACGTGCTCAACTCGATGACCGCGATGATCGGCAAGTACGGCGGCAACGTGAAGATCGCCGTGGCCTGCTTTGCCAGTGGCATCCACCTGCTTGCCAAGGAGCCGATGCGTGAGGTCGACCCGGAGATCTATGCGCGTGTCGAGGGGTTCGCCACGAACTACGACGTCGAATGGATCGCCTGCGGGAACACCATGGACACGGTCGGCTACACCGCCGACGACATGCGTGATTTCGCCCGCATCGAGCAGGTCGGCGCCGCCGCGCTGATGGAATACCAGGAAGATGGCTACGCCTACGTGTCGTGGTAGGAACCTAGGTATCGACCTGAATAAATAAACAAAACCCACTGATATAACTGAGCATTGTTCGTGAGTGAATTGACGATTCGCCAGCCGGACGACTGGCACCTGCACCTGCGCGACGGCACGATGCTCGAGTCCGTCGTCGGCTTTTCCGCCCGCCAGTGTGGCCGCGCGATAATCATGCCCAACCTCGTCCCGCCGGTGACCAGCGTGACCGAGGCCCGGGCCTACCGCGACCGCATCCTGGCAGCGCTCGGGCCGGACAGCGGCTTTACGCCGTTGATGACGCTGTATCTCACCGACCGCACCACCGCCACCGAGATCGAGCAGGCAGCGGCCGAGCCGCACATTCATGCCGTCAAGCTCTACCCGGCGGGGGCGACGACCAACTCGGAGAACGGCGTCACCGATCCGCTCGCCATCGAACCGGTACTCGGCGCGCTGGAGCGCACCGGCCTGCCGCTACTCGTGCACGGCGAGGTGGTCGACCCAACGGTCGACATCTTCGATCGCGAGGCGGTATTCATCGAGCGGGTGCTGGCGCCGATGCTGGAGCGTCACCCGGATCTTCGGGTGGTGATGGAACACATCACCACGGCCCAGGCAGTTGCCTTCGTCCGCTCGCAGGGCGAGCGGCTGGGTGCCACCATCACCGCCCATCACCTGATGTTCAATCGCAACGCAATGCTCGCCGGCGGGATTCGCCCGCACTACTACTGCCTGCCGATCCTCAAGCGCGAAAAGCACCGCGAGGCGTTGCTCGAGGCGGCGATCGACCCCTCCGGCAGATTCTTCATGGGCACCGACAGCGCCCCGCATCCAAAGGGAGCCAAGGAGTCGGCCTGCGGCTGTGCTGGCGCCTTCACCGCACCGGTGGCCGTCGAGCTCTACGCCCAGGTGTTCGACCAACTCGGCGCCCTGGATCGGCTTGAGGCCTTCACCAGCCTCAATGGGCCGCGGTTCTACGGCCTGCCGGTCAACGAGCGGCGTCTGAAACTCGAACGCCGCCCGCAGGTCGTGCCCGAGCCGATCACGGCGGGGAACGACCACGTCGTGCCCTTCCTGAGCGGCGAGTCGATCGACTGGACCGCGAGCCTGCTCGATGAGTGAGGCCGACCCACCACCGCGTGCGTCAGCCCCGCGCGACTGGCTCGGGGCGCCGGATACCACCCGGCCGCGCGTCTGCGGGGCGCCCGAGTGGCGAGCCGGTCTGAAGGCGACACCCGAGTCCTTCCGCGTCGACGAGGTGCTTGGCTTCGGGCCTGCCGGTGCCGGCAATCACTGGCTGGTGCGGCTGGAAAAGCGCGACATGACCACCGGCGCCCTGGTCGACTGGGCCGGCAAGGCGACCGGAACGCGTAGCCGCGACATCGGGTTTTCCGGCCTGAAGGATCGACACGCCGTGACGACACAATGGTTGAGCTTCCCGCATGAAACGTTTGATCCAGAAGCGTTTCAGTCGAAATGCGCCGAGGCTGGCATCAGCGTGCTTGAGCTTGACCGGCACGACCGCAAGCTGCGTCGCGGCACGCATCGATCCAACCGTTTTCAGCTGACGCTCAACGATGTCACGCCGATCGAGACGCACGGCGACGACCTGCCGGACTATCTTGACCGGCGCTGCACCGTGCTGGCCGAGCAGGGCATGGCGAACTACTTCGGCACCCAACGCTATGGGCGCGGGCACTCCAACCTGAACGGCCTGGTCGAGTGGGGTACGGGGCAGCGCTCGGGCACACCGAAGCGCTCGGTACGCAACTGGCTGATCTCGACCTTGCGCAGCGCGATTTTCGACCATGTGCTTGCCACGCGGCTGGAGGCCGCCAAACTTCAGCGGGTGCTGCCCGGCGATCTGTTGCAACTGGCCGGTTCGCGCAGTCGGTTCCTGGCCGATGGCGACGAGCTCGTGACCCTCCAGAAACGTCTGGAAACGGGTGACGTGACGCCTACTGGCCCGTTGTGGGGCGAACAGGGCAGCGAGGCAGGCGAGGGTGTCGCCGACACCGAGACCACCCTGGCCGGCACGATGATCGACCGCCTGGGTGGCGAGACCTGGCGAGAGTGGTTCGTCCACTGGCGGGTAGCCTCCGATCGCCGGCCGCTGTCGGTACACGTGGAGGACCTGTCCTGGCGCGTCGAGGGGCGTGACGTCGCGCTGGCCTTCTCCCTGCCCCCCGGCAGCTACGCGACCGAGCTGGTGGCAGAGCTGTTCGTCCCGATTGAAGCCTAGGGCTTTGCAGCGGGTGCGGCGGGCGGGCTGACAAGGGGGCGGCAAAGGAGATGGCGGGCGACTAGGCTCGTGCCTGATCTGCATCGTGGAGTGGACCGGTATGTTCGAATCCGTGGTCGTCTTGATGGCCTCCATCGTTCTGGTCGCCCTGACCGCCATGACCGGCGGGATATTTCGACCCGACGGCTGGTATCGCGCCTTGCGCAAGCCGGTCTGGACACCGCCTGACCGGGCCTTCCCGATCGCCTGGGGCCTGCTTTACCTCTTGATGGCGGTGGCGGCATGGCGCGTCTACCTCGCCGAACCGTCTCTTGGCCGCGACGCGGGGCTGGTGCTCTACCTGGTCCACCTGGTCTTCAACGCGCTGTGGTCGTGGCTCTTCTTCGGCCGCCGGCGCATGGTGGCCGCACTGGTCGATATCCTGCTCCTGTGGATGCTGCTCTCGCTGGTAATCCTGCTGTTCTGGCAGTCAAGTCCGATCGCCGCGCTGCTGCTGGTGCCTTACTGGTTCTGGATCGCGTTCGCCGCGCTCCTCAACGCGCGTCTCTGGCGATTGAACCCGGACGCCTGATCCCCTTGGTGCATCATTCCCCGGCGCATCATCCCCCGGCGTGTCATGACGCTGACACGCTCGTCGCACAGGCTGTATCGTCATCGGCCGGGCGAATTGGGTAGAATCGTCGTCCCAAGTCCCAGCCGAGCTCCGCCATGTCCGATTCGAACCTGCCGACCGATCTCGCGGACGACCCCGAAGACGGGTTTTCGGGGCCGAGCAAGTCCCAGGTCAAGCGCGAGGCGCATGCCGCCCAGCGTATCGGCGAAAACCTCGCCGAGATGGACGCCGCGGCGCTCGACCAGCTGCCCATCAGCGACCGCCTGCGCAAGGGCTTGGAAGAGCTGCAACGCACTCGCTCGCGCGGGGCGGCCAAGCGCCAGCGTCAGTACGTGGGCAGGCTGATGCGCGAGGAGGATGTCGAGGCCATCGAGGCGGGCCTGCGCCGTCTCGACCCGAACTCGCCGGAGAACCAGCGCCTGCAGATGCAGTCCGAGGCATGGCGCGACGCGCTGCTCCACGAGGCGGACGCGATCACGCGGTTCGTCGACGACTTCCCCGGCGTGGACGTCCAGCAACTGCGACAACTGCAACGCAACGCCCGTGCCGAGGACGACCGCCACGAATACGGCAAGGCCTGTCGCGCCTTGTTCCAGGCCGTGCGCGCCGAGATCGAGGCGCAGGCCGAACACGCACCGTTCGAAGGACTCCGCAACGAATGAAGGTCACCATCTTTGGAACCGGTTATGTCGGCCTGGTCACGGGCGCCTGCCTGGCAGAGGTCGGCCACGAGGTCATGTGCGTGGACGTCGATCCGCGCAAGATCGCCCAACTCGAGGACGGCGTGATCCCGATCTACGAGCCCGGTCTCGAGCCGATCGTGCGCGAGAATCATGCTCAGGGCCGTCTGCACTTCACTACCGATGCGCCTGAGGGCGTCGCCTTTGGCGAGTTGCAGTTCATTGCGGTGGGCACGCCGCCCGACGAAGACGGCTCGGCGGACCTGCAGTACGTGCGTGCCGTGGCGGCGACCATTGCCGAGCACATGCAGGCGCCCAAGATCATCATCGACAAGTCGACCGTGCCGGTGGGCACGGGCGACCAGGTACGCGCCGTGGTTGCCGAGACCCTGGCTAACCGGGGCGTGGAGATCGACTTCGACGTGGTCTCCAACCCCGAATTCCTCAAGGAAGGGGCGGCGGTCACCGACTTCATGAAGCCGGACCGGATCATCATCGGCACCTCGGACGAACACAGCGAGGCGTTGATGCGCGAGCTCTACGCGCCGTTCAACCGCAACCACGATCGCGTCATCGTGATGGACCTGCGCTCGGCCGAGCTGACCAAGTACGCCGCCAACGCGATGCTCGCGACCAAGATCAGCTTCATGAACGAACTGGCGAACCTGGCCGAGCGCCTCGGTGCGGACATCGAGCAGGTGCGTCTCGGCATCGGTTCCGACCCGCGCATCGGCTATCACTTCATCTATCCCGGCTGCGGCTACGGCGGTTCGTGTTTCCCGAAGGACGTGCAGGCCTTGTCGCGCATCGCGCATGCCGTCGACCACGAGCCGCTGCTGCTCGACGCGGTCGAGGCGGTCAACCGGCGCCAGAAGCAGCGCCTGTTCGAGTTGGTGGTCCAACACTACGGCGGGCGTGACAAGCTGGCCGGCAAGACCTTTGCCCTGTGGGGCCTGGCCTTCAAGCCCAACACGGACGACATGCGCGAGGCGCCGTCCCGGGTGTTGATGGAGTCACTCTGGGCCGCCGGCGCGCGGGTTCAGGCCTTCGATCCGGAGGCGATGGAGGAGACCCAGCGGCTCTACGGCCAACGCGACGACCTTTCGCTGGTTGGCACGCGCGATGCGGCTCTCAAGGGCGCCGACGCATTGATCGTCTGCACCGAGTGGAAGGCGTTTCGCGCGCCGGATTTCGAACTGATGCGCGAATCGCTTGCCGATCCGGTGATCTTCGACGGGCGAAATCTCTACGACCCGGTCCGGTTGGACGACAATGGCTGGTCCTACTACGGCATCGGTCGCGGCGAGACGGTCCGCCACCCGGCGACCGCCCTGAACCCCGAGCGCTGACCGACTAGACTCCCGATACGCTTCAATATCGGGAGATTGCCATGAACGCAGCAGCCTGGATGGCCCATCCGGCGTCGCGGTGGTTGAGTGCCCTGACGCTCGGCGTCGGGCTACTCGGCACCTCGGTGCTTGCGACCGCCGAGGAGATGAAGGTCAAGGTCACGCGGGATATCGGTTCGGTGACAGTCGAGCACAACGGCCAACCGGTGGAGATCAAGCGCAACCAGGACCCCGACAACCGCATCGTCTCGGACTACACCAAGACGAGCCGCGAATGCCCACCGTTCTGCGTCCAGCCGATGCAGCTACTTCCCGGGGTGCATACCATCGGCGAGGTTGAACTGCTCAAGATGCTCGAGGCCCGCGCCAACGGCGAAGATGCATTCCTTCTGATCGACTCGCGCACACCGGACTGGTTCGAAAAAGGCACCATTCCCAGTGCCGTGAACATCCCCTGGACCCGGCTCTATCCGGGTTCGTCGAGCTACGATCCCTTCGTCGCCGAGACGCTGCTGCTCGACCGTTTCGACGTGAAGAAAGCGGATGGCCTGTTCGATTTCCGTGAAGCGAAAAAACTCGTCCTCTTCTGCAACGGGCCCTGGTGCGGCCAGTCGCCGACCAACATCAAGGCCCTGGTAGCGATGGGCTACCCGGCGGACAAGATCTACTGGTACCGCGGCGGGATGCAGATGTGGCACGTGCTCGGCCTGACCACGGTTGATCCGTCCTGAATCAGGCAGGAACCAGCCGCGAGCCGGTCGCACGCCTCGTCAGGCTCGAGCTTTCGCGTGCGGCACCAACGGGTGCAAGAGGAGGCGGTCGTGGATGAGGGCGCGTGTCAGCCGGTCGGCATCATCGAGGAGTGGTGGTGCACGATCAGCCAGTCGTCGCCGCGCTTCTCGTAGACGAAGGTGTAACGCGCCGGCACGTCCTTGATGCCGTGCTCATCGGTCACGCGGAAGGTGTAGGTGCCGGCGTCGGTGAGCTTGTTGCAGCCGATCTTGACATTACGGGTATCGATGGTGCCGACCGGCTTTTTCTCCAGGAAATGCTCGAAGTAGTCCTCGATCTCCGCGGGAGTGGTGCGCGGCACGTTGGAAACCGTCGGTAGCAGCACGCCGTCCTCGGCGTACAGTTTGGTGACCGCCCGGGCGTCCCCGGTCTGCAGGGCGTCGTTCCAGCGCTCGAACAAGTCTTTCGCCAGTTGCAGGGTCGCCGGCGCGCAGATGGTGCAGGACTCGTTGGCCGGGACGTCGATCGGGTCGCCGGCACCGGTCCCGGTGACCGGATAGTGACTGTCGCGGTGGGACGACCCCATGCTCAGGCGCTCGCGCGGGGCGATGTCGGCGTTGATGAACTGGGTGCCGCTGATGCGGGGGCGGTTGGATTGGGTCACGTTA
>JAFGUH010000147.1 GCA_016938615.1 Halothiobacillaceae bacterium
CACAGCCGCGGCGGGATGCCCCCGTCGCGAGCCTCGAACCGACCACCTGGGATAAAACAAGGACCCAAGTACATGTTCATGATTCGCAACCTCGCCCGCAGCTCCGCGATTGTCGGCGCGACCCTCGTTTCCACCGTCGCTGCCCATGCTGCCGATCTCTCGGGCGCCGGGGCGACCTTCCCCTACCCGATCTATTCGGCCTGGGCGAAGACCTACAAAGAGAAAACCGGCACCGGCCTCAACTACCAGGCCATCGGCTCGGGCGGTGGCATCAAGCAGATCGAAGCCCGCACCGTGACCTTCGGCGCCTCGGACAAGCCGCTGGGCGGCGACGAGCTGAAGAAGAACACGCTGGTGCAGTTCCCGACCGTGATGGGCGGCATCGTCCCGGTCGTGAATATCGACGGCATCAAGCCGGGCGAGCTGGTTCTCGACGGGGAGACGCTGGCGAAAATCTACGAAGGCAAGATCACCAAGTGGAACGATCCGGCCATCGCCAAGCTCAATGAAGGCGTGAAGCTGCCCGACGCGGCGATCGCGGTCGTGCACCGTTCGGACGGATCGGGCACCACCTTCAACTACACCTACTACCTCGCCTCGGTCGATCAGGGCTGGAAAGACGATATCGGCGTCTCGACCTCGGTCGAATGGCCGGTGGGTCTGGGTGCCAAGGGCAACCAGGGCGTGGCCGCGAACGTCACTCAGACGAAGAACTCGATCGGCTATGTCGAATATGCCTACGCGCTGCAGAACAACATGACCTACACGGACATGATCAACAAGGACGGCAAGCGCGTGGCCCCCAAGGCGGACGCTTTCGCCGCGGCGGCTGCCAATGCCGACTGGTCGAGCCAGCCTGGCTTTGGCGTGATCCTCGCCAACCAGCCGGGCGCGGGCACCTGGCCGATGACGGCGGCGACCTTCATCCTGATGCATTCGGATGCCAAGGACGGCGCGGCCTCTGCCGAGGCGCTCAAGTTCTTCGACTGGGCTTACGCGAATGGCGGCGAGGCTGCGGCCAAGCTCGACTACATCCCGATGCCGGCCTCGGTGGTCGCGCAGATCAAGAAAGAGTGGATGGAGATCAAGGGCAAGGACGGCCAGCCC
>JAFGUH010000148.1 GCA_016938615.1 Halothiobacillaceae bacterium
CGCTCTTGCAGCTTCTCGCGGTCGTAATCCGAGGTGGTTTCCTCGATCTGGGTGCGGATCTGACCCACGCGGGCTTCGATCTCGGCCTTGTCACCGGCACCGTCCACGATCGTGGTGGTTTCCTTGGTGATCGAGACCTTTTTCGCGCTGCCGAGCATGTCCATGCCGACGTTCTCGAGCTTCATGCCCAGATCTTCCGAGATCACCTGGCCGCCGGTCAGGATAGCGATGTCCTGCAGCATGGCCTTGCGGCGATCGCCGAAGCCCGGAGCCTTCACGGCCGCGATCTTCAGGCCGCCACGCAGCTTGTTCACGACGAGGGTCGCGAGCGCTTCGCCTTCCACGTCCTCGGCGATGATGAGGAGCGGCTTTTGCGACTGGATGACCTGCTCGAGCAGCGGGACCATCGGCTGGAGCGACGAGAGTTTCTTCTCGTGCAGCAGGATGAGGCAGTCGTCGAGTTCGGCAACCATCTTGTCGGGGTTGGTCACGAAGTAGGGCGACAGGTAGCCGCGGTCGAACTGCATGCCTTCGACGACCTCGACTTCGGTCTCCATGCCCTTGTTCTCTTCGACGGTGATGACACCCTCGTTGCCGACTTTCTGCATCGCGTCGGCGATGAAGCGGCCGATGGTCTCTTCGCCATTGGCCGAGATCGTGCCGACCTGGGCGACTTCGTCGCTGTCGGCGACCGGGCGGGCCGCGGCCTTGATCGCCTCGACGACCTTCGAGGTCGCCATGTCGATGCCGCGCTTGAGGTCCATCGGGTTCATGCCCGCGGCCACGGCTTTCATGCCTTCCTTGACGATCGCCTGAGCGAGAACGGTCGCGGTGGTGGTGCCGTCGCCGGCCTCATCATTGGTGCGGCTGGCGACTTCTTTCACCATCTGCGCGCCCATGTTCTCGAACTTGTCCGACAGTTCGATCTCTTTGGCGACCGAGACGCCGTCCTTGGTGATGCGCGGGGCACCGAACGACTTTTCGATCACGACGTTGCGGCCTTTCGGGCCCAGCGTCACCTTCACCGCGTCGGCGAGAATGTTGACGCCCTTGAGCATCCGGTCGCGTGCGTCGGTGGAGAATTTAACGTCCTTGGCTGCCATGTTCGTTGGCTCCTTGACTTGGTATCTGTTGGGAAATCACGGGTATCTTCGCAAGGGCAAAGCGCGCCTTACGAGATGATGCCCATGATGTCGCTTTCTTTCATGATGAGCAGCTCTTCGCCGTCGAGGGTCACTTCCGTGCCCGACCAC
>JAFGUH010000149.1 GCA_016938615.1 Halothiobacillaceae bacterium
CAACGGGCCGACCGGGTATTCGAGATCGCCGTCGGTGCCGTGCTGACGCAGAACACCAACTGGAAGAACGTCGAGCGGGCACTGGCCAATCTGGAAGGCGCCAGTGCGTTGGAGGCCAAGGCGATCAGTGCACTGACGGACGAGGCGCTCGCCGAGTTGATCCGCCCGTCAGGCTTCTATCGCGTCAAGACGCGGCGGTTGCGGGCGTTTACCGACGCGTGGCTGGCGGCGGGTGGATTCGAGGCGCTTGATCGCCTCGAGACGCCAGTCTTGCGGGGCTGCTTGCTCGACATCCATGGTGTGGGTCGGGAGACGGCCGACGACGTCCTGCTCTACGGCTTCCAGCGCCCGGTCTGGGTGATCGACAGCTACACCCGCCGCCTGTTCGCTCGGCTGGGTTTTTCAGCGGTGGCCGAGTCGGCCTACGACGAACTGGCCGCCAGCCTGCTGGACGCGACCCCGGCCCCGGATGCCGAGCGATTGGCGCAGTGGCACGGACTGATCGTCGAGCACGCCAAGGCCCATTGTCGGGTTCGGCCGGCTTGTGATGACTGCCCGCTACGATCACGCTGTGCGTACGCGGCTGGCTGACGTCGCCATGTCGATGCGCCATGCCAGCATTACGCCGGTTATGGATTCCCGCTCCCCGCTTTCGCGGGGACAGGCTTCGCGGGAATGACGCCGGGTGTGGCCGCATTCTTGTGACTGAAGACTAAGATGAGCCGGAAGGTAACGAGTGCTCTTTTGCTGCGTTGCCATACCCGCAGGCAACCAGCCGTCATTCCCGCGCAAGCGGGAATCCAGCAAACGAAGCCGACCAACGCAGGGGCGCTACTCTGCCCGGGTCAGGCCCCATGCGCGCGCAGCCTACAACCACCTCATCCGCCCCAGCTCATAGGGATGCAACAGCGTCTCGTGGGTGGGCACCACCCGCAGCCGGTAATCGTGTTCACCGGCCAGGTCCGCGGGCAGGGTGATCCGGTGCCGGCCGAGGGATTGTTCCGTCACCTGCTCGACACATTCCCCGCCAATAACCCGCTGCGCCTGGCCGGTATCCAGCACGACCTCGCAGCGCAGCGCCTCGGGCGGCAGGCCCGGGCTAGCCGTCTCGATCTCGATGATCGCGGGCTCGCCGCTGCCGATGACCGGCCCTGGGGCTGTCGTGAGACGGGCGTCGACGTGCTCCCAATGAGCCGCCAGCTTCTGCTCGAAGTGACTGCGTTCCCGCGCCAGTCGGAAAGCATCGCTCGCCATCTGCCGACCGGCTGCCATCGCCGGTCGATAGTGCGTCTCGGCATAGTCGCTTACCATCCGTGCGGCATTGAAGCGCGGCAGCACGGTGGCGATCGCGTGCCGTTGCCACTTGATCAACTCGCGCGGCATGCCCTGGGCATCGCGATTGGTGAACAGCGGCATGACCTCGGTCTCCAGGATGGTGAGCAGGTCGTCCGCCTCGGCGCGGCGGCGAGTCGGTGATTCGAGGTGTGGCGGGATCGACCAGCCATTGGCCACGCCACCGTCCTGATCGTGGCCTTCGGCCCACCAGCCATCGGCGATCGACAGATTGAGCACGCCGTTGAGTCCCGCCTTCTGCCCGGAGGTGCCCGACGCCTCCATGGGGTATTCCGGCGTGTTGAGCCAGACATCGCAGCCGGCCACCAGTCGGCGCGCCAGTCCCATGTCGTAGCCCTCGACCAGCAGGACGTGGCCGGTAAAGCGCGGGTCGCGGCTCAATTCGTGGATTTCGCGCAGCAGCGCCTGGCCCGGCTCGTCGGCCGGGTGCGCCTTGCCGGCAAAGACGAACACCAGCGGATACGGGCTGGACTCGATCAGCCTTGCGAGTCGGTCGCGATCCTCGAACAGCAGGGTGGCGCGCTTGTAGGTGGCAAAGCGCCGCGCGAAACCGACCAGCAGGAACCCGTCGGGCGGCAGATCGAGCAACCGGCATCGCTTCGCTAGCTGCACGTGGCCCTCGCCCCAGCGCTCGGCTTGCCGGGCGAGTCGACCCTTCAGCTCGGTCACCAGGTGCTGCTTGGTGGACAGGTGCATCGACCACAGGCGTTTCGGTTCGGTGTTCTCGACCAGCGCGCTGATCTCGATTTCGTGCAGGTGATCCCGCCAGTCGAGGCGCGTGGCGTCGAACAGGCGGGCGAGGTCCCGGTTGAGGAATGTTTCGACGTGCACGCCGTTGGTCACGTGCTTCACGGGATTTTCCTCGGCGGGCACCTCGGGCCAGAAACCGGCTGCCATCTGTGCGGCCACGTCGCCGTGAATACGCGAGACGCCATTGCACTGGCGCGAGCCGCGAATCGCGAGCGCGGTCATGTTGAAGTGTTGACCGTCATGGATCGGATCACGGCCGAGTTGCAACAGGCGGGCGCGATCGATGCCCAGCGCCGTCAGGCGATTCTCCCAGTGCCGGGCCAACAGCTCGGGCGGGAAGGTGTCGTGGCCAGCCGGGACCGGGGTGTGGGTGGTAAACACGGTCGCGGCGGCCACCGCCTGCCACGCGGTGTCGAATGGCAGGCCTTCGACGGTCAGCTCGGCGGTACGCTCGAGGATCGAGAAAGCCGCGTGTCCCTCGTTGATATGCCAAGCGGCGGGAGTGATCCCGAGCGCGCGCAGGGCACGGACGCCACCAATGCCCAGCAGCATCTCCTGCTCCAGGCGCCGGCGGCGATCACTGTCGTAGAGCCGATGGGTAATCTCGCGGTCCGTCTCGTTGTTGGCGGCCATATCGGCATCCAGCAGGTAGACCGTCACGCGTCCCACACGTACTGCCCAGATCTGCAGCCATACCTGCCGACCCGGCAGGTCGACCGCGACGGTCAACGGCTCGCCATCCTGGTCGACCTGGTGTATCGGCAGGCGCGAGAAGTCGAGATCCTCGAAGCGGGGCACCTGGTGGCCGCCGGCGTCGATGCATTGCTGAAAGTAACCCTGGCGATAAAGAAGGCCAACCCCCACCAACGGCAGGTTGAGGTCGGATGCCGCCTTGCAGTGATCGCCGGCGAGGATGCCCAGGCCACCGGAGTAGATGGGCAGGGATTCGTGGAAGCCGAACTCGGCGCAGAAATAAGCCACCGTCTCGTCGTTGTCCGTCGGGCCGGCACTGGTGAGATAGGCCTCGAAGTCGCGCCAGACCGCATCCAGGGCGGCAAGGAACGCACGGTCCTCGGCGGCGGCATCCAGCCTTGTCTGCGAGACCCGTTGCAGAAACCGCACGGGGTTTTCCTCGCCCTCGGCCCATGTGTCGGCGTCGATCCGATCAAACAGGTCGCGGGTCGGGCGGGACCAGCTGTAATAGAGGTTGCGGGCCAGATCGCCCAAACGGGCGAGCGCCGGCGGCAGGGTGGGGCGGATTTCGAGGTGGTGGCTGGTCGGCATCACTGGGTTCCGGCGAGGAAGAAGTGGTTGAGTGTATCCCCCGCCATCGAAGCTTGCGTGACTACCACGTGACGGTGCATCGCTTTGACGCTTTATGTCACCCCCAGCGCCATGCTCAGACGCCTTATGTTGCCTCCAGGCGCCATTCCCAAAACCATCACCCGTCTTTCCCGCGAAGCTTGTCCCCGCGAAAGCGGGGAGCGGGAATCCTGCGGGCCTTGAAGACGTCGGGGCCGAATCGCTGGGCGTCTTTCCCGCGCACGCGGGAATCCAGCGACCGAAGCCCCTACGCCCGGCTGACGGCAGGTATGGGTGCGTTAACCACCCCCGGCAGAAACCACCAGGCGCATTGACCCTGCCATCCCAGCCATGGATTCCCGCCTGCGCGGGAATGACGGTTTGGTAGCGGTTTGCCTGGAGTGATTGCCCTTGCAGCGCCTCAGCCATTCCCCTAACGCTGCCTGCGCGTTACGAACAGGTCTGTCTGCGTGTTGACGAGTGGGGTACGTCTCGCACCGTATGCCACCGCCACTGGCTCTCACGAGAGGCGCAACCTCACACCGGACGTCAGCCGCCGGCTCCCCCACGCCCGTCATTCCCGCGCAATGCATGTCCCCGTGAAATCGGGGGCGGGAATCCAGCAGACGAAGCCACCAAGCCACCGTCATTCCCACGCGGGCGGGAATCCAGCAAGCGAAGCCACGAAACCACCGTCATTCCCGCGGAAGCGGGAATCCAGTGAACGGAGTCGCACCAGGCTCGGCCGGCCACAATGTGGGAGATGTCACATGGCGTCCACTTCGGGAATCAAAAGCACCGGCTCCGTCAACCTTCAATGGATTCCCGCCTCCGCGGGAATGACGGGATCGGGGCAGCAAACACCCCACCCGACCCCATCACCCCGTTCTATATTCCCCACAACCGCACCAGCGCGCCACCCACACCCCAACCAGAATTTTTTCACCCAAAAACTAAAGCTCCGTCAAACCGCGCCGATAACGGAACCGTAGCCAAGAGCAAATCGCCCCATACCGGGGCACCGTCCGAAAAGGAGACGACATCATGGTAATGGGTGTAAACACGAACATCATGGCCCTGAACGCGCAGCGTCAACTGGGTTCCACGCAGAGCGAGATGCAGACCGCCATGGAGCGTCTGTCCTCGGGCCTGCGCATCAACAGCGCGGCGGACGACGCGGCCGGTCTCGCGATCTCCGAGCGCCTGACCTCGCAGATCAACGGGCTGAACCAGGCGACGCGTAATGCCAACGACGGCATCTCTATCGCCCAGACCGCCGAAGGCGCCATGCAGGAATCCACCAACATCCTGCAGCGCATGCGTGAGCTGTCCATCCAGTCCGCCAACGGTTCCAACTCGTCTTCGGACCGCGCTGCCCTGCAGAAAGAGGTAGCCGCCCTTCAGGACGAGCTGACCCGTATCGCCGATACCACCGCCTTCGGTACCCAGAAGCTGCTCGACGGCACCTTCGGTTCGCAAGCGCTGCAGGTCGGCGCCGAGGCCAACCAGACCATCAACATTTCGCTGCGCAACGTGTCGGCCGACTCAATTGGTGGTCAGCGGCTCTCTGGCGCCGGTAGCGCGGCTGGCACCACTGCTGCAGCAGCGACTAATGACATTACTGCCGACACCCTGACCATTACCAATTCAGTCAGCTCTCAGGTCGCAAACGTCGACGTGGTTGCCGCTGATGAGGCAGATGACATTGCCTCCAAGATCAATGCCGTATCCGGTGATACGGGTGTGACCGCTACCGCTTACACCGAGGTGGAGATCGCTTCGGACTACGCCGCGGGGATTACGGCTGGCACGATTGGGACCGACGAGGGTTCAACTGACCTGACCGGTGTTACCAGCGCTCAGGAACTGGTTGACACTATCAATGCCGACAGCTCGAACACTGGCCTGAGTGCCTCGATCGACGCTGAATCTGGCAACGTGCGGGTCGCCTCAAGCGGCGGTATGGATATCGATACCACGACTGTGACCAACGGTGCGGCCACCTTCACGGTTGATTCGGTTATTGATGGCACGGCTGCGGGCGCTGCTGTGGATGCCACCGCCCAAGCGACTGCAACCATGGGCACCGTGCAGCTGGATTCGACCGATTCCTTCACCGTTGCCGACGGTGGGGCTGGTGCCGCAGCTGAGGTCTTCGGTGGCACGGCTTCCACCCTGAACTCGGTAAATAACGTCGATATCGGCACCGCCGCTGGTGCGCAGAGCGCCATCTCGGTCATCGACGGGGCCCTTTCTGCGATCAACGCCTCGCGTGCCGATCTGGGTGCGATCCAGAACCGACTGGACTCCACGATCTCCAACCTGAGCAATATCGCCGAGAACGCTTCGGCGGCGCGCTCCCAGATCCAGGACGCGGACTTCGCTCAGGAGACCTCTAACCTGAGCCGTTCGCAGATCCTGCAGCAGGCCGGCACCGCGATGCTCTCGCAGGCCAACGCGGCCCAGCAGAACGTACTGAGTCTGCTCGGCTAATCCGTGCCTATCCGATGATGCGCAGGGACCGGGCGTCATCAACTGAGTAAAGGAGGTGGCATGATGAGCTCTGAACCCACCATCTCAGATGCCCTTGGCACGAGGCCAAGCCTTTATCCCAGCGCTCGCGCGGCTTCGGCCGACGAGCGCTCTTCTGCGTCCGGGCCGGCCGTTTCGGCAAGCAATTTGCAGGGCAATGGGCCTCGCGTCGCGCCTGCCGAAGCGAATGGTCTGGATCGGGAGGCGCTGGAGGCCAGGCTGGCCGAGCTCCAAGAGCTGGTCCAGTCCCGCCAACGCGACCTGTCCTTTTCGGTCGATGACGCCTCCGGGCGCACGGTCGTCAAGGTGATCAACGCGCGGACCGACGAGGTCGTGCGCCAGATTCCGTCCGAGGAGATCCTGTCGATCGCCCGGCGGATCGAGAACGGGGAGGGTGGCATGCTCGAGCTCGAGGCTTGAGTTCTGCTCCTTTAAACTGGTTTCCACGGTAATTGAGGTAACACGACATGGCGATCACCAGTACCGGCATTGGTTCCGGCATTGATGTAGGCGGCATCGTCAGCCAATTGGTTGCCGCGGAAGGCCAGCCTGCCCGCAACCGCCTGGATCGGCGCGAAGCGCAGACCCAGGCCACTATTTCCGCACTCGGGGGGCTGAAGGGTGCCCTGAGTGAATTTCAGAGCGCGCTGGGCGCCCTGAAGGACCTGGATGCCTTCCAGGCCCGCAAGGCCACCAGCGGCGACTCGTCGATCTTCACCGCCACGGCGGATGAAACCGCCAGTGCCGGTAGCTACCAGATCGAGGTCGAGCGTCTCGCCGAAGGGCAGAAACTGCGCAGTGGCGACTTCGCCAACGCCGACACGGTCGTCGGCACCGGCACGCTCACCCTCGACGTGGGTGGCAATAGCTTCGATGTCACGGTGGACTCGTCCAACAACACGCTGGCGGGCATCCGCGATGCCATCAATGCATCTGCGGACAACACCGGCGTGACCGCGACCACCGTGAATGTCGATGACGGTGCCGGCGGTACGGTCAGCCGTTTGGTGCTGACGGCCGACGAGGTCGGTACGGCGAATACGGTCACCGTTTCCGCGGCGGATAGCGACGGCAACAATATCGATGCGGCGGGCCTGTCCCAGCTGGCATCGGGGAACCTCACCGAGCTGCAGGCCGCTCAGGATGCTCTGATTCGCATTGACGGCCAGGCGGTGACCCGCTCGAGCAACAGCATCAGCGATGCGATCGATGGCGTGACTTTGTCGCTAAAGGAATCCGACGTCGGGTCGACACATAGTCTGGATGTGGCGCTGAACACTGGCGCGGTGAAGAGCAAGGTGGAAAGCTTCGTCAAGGCCTACAACGGCCTGGTCGAGACGACCAACCAGCTCTCCTCCTACGACCCGGAAACGGGTCGGGCCGGTGCGCTGCAGGGGGATGCCGCCTTGCGGGGAATCAGCACCCAGATCCGACGGGAGATGAGTGACACGGTCGACGGCATCAACGGTGTCTTCGACAACCTGGCTACCATCGGGGTGGAGACGCAACGTGACGGAACGTTGACGCTCGACTCGGCACGGCTCGACGAGGCGATGGCCGCGGATTTCGATGCCATCGGCCAGATGTTCGCCTCGGACGACGGCTACGCCACGCGACTGGACGCGTTGGTCGACAACTATGTGGGGTTCAATGGCATTCTGGACAGCCGGACGCAAAGCCTGAACAACCGCATCGACGACATCGGGGATCAGCGCGAGGATCTGAGCCGTCGACTGTCGAGCCTGGAATCCCGCCTGCTGGCGGAATTCAACGCGATGGACCAGCTAGTCGGGCAGCTGAACTCGACCGGAAGCTACCTCTCCCAGCAGTTGAGCAACCTGCCGTTCAATAACCTGGCAGGCGGCAATCAGAAATAAGTCGGCCTGACCTGACAAGAGGGGATACGCCATGTACGCCAACGCCGCATTCGGTGCCCAGCAATACGCCAACGTCGGACTGCGTTCCGGCATCGAGGATGCCTCGCCGCACCGCCTGATCCAGATGCTGTTCGAGGGCGGCTTGCAGCGCCTCGCCGCCGCCAAGGGCGCCATCCAGCGCGAAGACCGCGCCGTGAAGGGCGAGCAGCTCGGCAAGGCCATCGGCATCATCGGCGGGCTGCGCGAGTCGCTCGATCCCGAGGCTGGGGAACTGTCCGAGAACCTCGAAAGCCTGTACGCCTACATGCAGCGCCGCCTGCTGGAAGCCAACATCGAGTCCAGCATCGAGAAGGTCGAGGAAGTTTCCGGCCTGCTGCGCGACATCAAGGAAGCCTGGGACGGCATTGCCCCGGAACGTGTCAGCGACAAGGCCGAGTCCGATGTCCGCCAATCTGCCTGACAAGTTGCCGGTCGGGGCCCAGAGCCTGCTGGCCGTGAGCCAGGGCATGCTGGCCTCGGCCAAGGCCGATGACTGGGAGGCAGTGATCGAGGCGGAGGAGATCCGCCGCCCGATGATCGACGAAGTCGTTGCCCAGGGTGCACCCAACGACGCGGCACCGGCTGAATGGATGCGCGAGTTGCTCAAGGAGTTGCAGACGCTCAATGACCGCGTGGTTGCACTGGGCGAAGAGCGCAAGGCCGAGGTTCGCTCTGACCTGAGTGAAGTGCAGACCGGCAGCAAGGCGGTGAAGGCGTACGACCCGGAGCGGTGAGGTTTGCTGTTATTCAAGACTGAAAAGGGGCCAATTGGCCCCATTTGTTGTGTCTGGCTGGTCTAATGTATCGGATGGCTTCGGTCTCTGGATTCCCGCTTTCGCGGGAATGACGGGGCCTTGGTGCCGCTTGAAGAACTTAGGCAGTAGGCCGTCAATGTAAGGCGGGGACGTGGTGCGCGTTTTTCCATATCTCGCCCCTCCCAAAAGAAACCGTCATTCCCGCGAAAGCGGGAATCCATGTCCGTCTTCCGATAGCGGCGAACGTCGACACTCCACCCCCTGGTCAAACAATCGACTCATAAAAATCCCGCCACTCCGGATTGAACCCCTCGATCAATTCAATCTTCCAAGCCCGCTGCCATTTTTTGATCGCCTTCTCCCGCGCAATGGCGCCTTCTATGGTTGGGTGCGCCTCATACCAGACCAACGTGTGCACGCCGTAGCGACGGGTAAAACCTTCCACTAGGTCGTTCTTGTGTTGCCAAACGCGCTGAACGAGGTTGCTGGTGACGCCAACATAGAGCGTGCCGTATCGTCGATTGGCGAGGAGGTAGACGCAGGGTTGTTTCATTCCGTTGAAACTCCCGATTTGGCTGAGTCGTGAGCTACCTGGAGCGTTCCGTGCTCCCTTTGGAGGATTTGTTCACTGGTTGCTCCGGGTGGCTCCGTTTTCTGGATTCCCGCGTTCGCGGGAATGACGGGTGGTGGGGTGGCTAGGTTACCGGGGCCAAGTTGATGAGGCGGGTTGCCTATCCCCTGCTCGATCGAAGGTCCATGCTTACCAGGATGTCTTCAAGCCGAAGGACCGTCATTCCCGCGAACGCGGGAATCCATGAAGCCATCGGTAAGCCAAGGAGCCATTAGTAAGCCAACGGGTGTTTAAGATGGGCGCGGCCAAATCAAGAGGCGCGCCCGGCTCCAAAATCAGCCGTGCTTCGCCGCCACCGCCCTGATAGCCGGCATGTCGACACCTAGGTCTTCCGCCTGACCCAAGGCCCGAGCCATTCGCTGCGGCGCCGACCGGCCCATGCACTGGTGCTGCGGGTCGCCGTCGAAGCCTTTCACCATGCCGTCAATCAGGCGCTGGGGGTCGAATGACCGCCCGACTTTCGCTTCCTGCAGGGCAACGACGTCCGCCGCGATGTCGCGTGCCAGTTGCTGGTGGTTGGTCCACAGGTCCTCGACGTCGCCGCCGGTCTCGAGGCCGGCGATGTTGGTGGTCAGGATGTAGACGTTCTTGATCACCAGCTCCTCGAGCATGGCATCGCTGTTGGTGACGCGGTGGGCGGGGATGTCGAGGGATTGCATCGCCGCGACCAGCGCATCGGCCCTGGGTCCGTGGACGGGCGAGGAGATCAGCGGCTTGACCGGTTTGCCGGGTTTCTTCTCGAACCAGATCGAGGCGACGGTGGGCGTCTCGATGCCGTGCTTGCGCCAGTCGTCGGGGAGCAGTTCGTTCTGGATCAGCACCAGGCGGTCGTACCACGCGCCGGGAATCTGCTTGAGCACCGAGTCGAGGTCCTTCTCGCCGACGGCGACCAGCAGGCCATCGAGGAACGGGCGGGCGGAGAGTGCGGCCTGGATGTTGACGTCGCGACCGATCGGGAAGATCGGATGACCGGTTTTCAGCAGTCCGTGGGCAAGCACGCCGCCGATCTCGCCGGCGCCAATCAGACCCCATTCGGTGGCAAACGGCTGGGTCATGGCAGTCTCCTTTAGTCTTGTTCGTCTTCGTCGGGGATCAACAGCTGCCCCGCGGTCAGGATCTTTTCCAGCAGGATGCGTGCGCTGGCGTTGCTGGCCCGCTCGGCGAGTGCCTCGCCGGGGACGTGGACGTGTCGAGTCAGCAGGCGGGCGAGCGGCAGGGACTCGGCGTCGAGTTCATGACTCTGTCCATCGATGCACAGGTGGCCGGGGTCGTCGCCCCCGGAATTTCCACCGGAATTGGCCACGGGTTCGAGCAGCAGCCAGCGCGAGGCCGGGGTGCGTTGCAGTTCGCTGATCTCGTGCAGGTGGTCGAGGATGCCGACGATCTCTTCCTCGTGGTAGCGCGGGTAGAGGTCGGCGTGATCGACCGGGCGCTCGGTTAGCGTCTCGGCGATCAGGCGATCGAGCTGGTTGGCATCGGCCGTCATCGCCTCGAGCACCCACTCGCGCAGTCGCTGGCGCGTGGCCGGATCGAGTTCGCCGGGGTTGTCGCTCGGCGACAGATTGGGGTCACGGTAGCGAACCTCGGGGGCAAGCGTCGCCAGTCGGTCGCAGACGCCGCCGACGAGGTCGGCCTGGGTGGGGGTACGGAAACCGATCGACCAAGTCATGCAGTCGTCGAGCGCGACGCCGTGATGGGGGATCCCGGGTGGCAGGTAGAGCATGTCGCCTGGTTCGAACACCCATTCGTCCGTCGGGGTGAAGTCGGTCAGGATGCGTACGTCCAACCCCTCGCGGTAGGCGGTGTGCACCGGCGGGTTCTCGATCTGCCAGCGGCGACGGCCGTGGGCCTGGAGCAGGAAGACGTCGTAGTCGTCGATATGCGCGCCCACCGAGCCGCCCGGCGGCGCGTAGGAGATCATCAGGTCGTCGATGCGCCAGTCGGGGACGAAGCGGAACCGCTCGACGATTTCCATCAGCTCGGGGACCAGCTTTTCGCAGTCGGTGACCAGCAGGGAATAGCCGTCGTCGGGGAGGGCGCGGAAGTCGTCTTCGGTGAACGGGCCCATTTTCAGCTGCCAGTCACGCTCGTCACCGTGTTCCAGGATCAGGCGCGAGGGGGCGTCCGCCTCGCAGGCCAGTCCGGCCAGTTCCTCCGGGGCGATCGGGTTTTCGAAGTCCGGGAAGGCGCCGCGGATCAGTACCGGCTTTTTCTGCCAGTAATCGCGCAGGAACGTCTCGACGGAGAGTTCCCCGAGCACATGGTCTTTGGCGTTCGTTGAACCGGACATGGCCGTTCCCCTGCGTTTGGATAGGTCAGGGAAAGTCTAACGGATATGGTGGGGGAGCGTTGAGAGGGGCGAGGATCTGGTGGAACGGTAGGTTTCGTTTACCAGTCACGGGTAGAACCAAAGTGAGGCGTCATTCCCGCGAACGCTGGAATCCAGCCATCGGAGCAACGAGGCTGACGGGCAACCACCTCGCCAAAAGAGGCAGGCCGAGTTGGACGCAACACGCGCCCGACATCTGGGCTGTGGATTCCCGCGTTCGCGGGAATGACGCCTGTGGGGCGAGGTGGCGTCTTGGTGTCAGGTGATGTGTGGCGAGTCGTCGCGGTCGAAACGAAAAACGGCACGCCCGCAGGCGCGCCGTTTATGGTTTCGCATTCGCTTGCGCCGGGATGGTGCGTTACTTCTCCAGCCGGTTCAACCCGATCGCCCGCATGATGTACTTCTCGTACAGCGGCTCGGAGGTGCCTTTCTTCATCTTGCGGATGAAGTACTTCTCGAAGGCGATCTTGGCAAGGTGCACCCAGCGCCCGGCGGCGAACCAGTTGACGTTGCGCGGCGGGATCTGCGGCATGGCGATGAATGCCGCACCGCGGTCGCCGAAATCGGCCAGGCAGATGGCCTGCCAGGTTCCCTTCGAGTCCGGTTCACCCTTACCGGTGATTTCCGCCTTGATGTTGTGGACGATCGCCGTGACCATCGACTCGATCATGTAGCCGGTCTTCGGCGCGCCGGTGGCCACCGGCGTCTTCTCGACCGGCGGGATGGCGATGGCCACGCCGGCGGCGAAGATGTTCTTGTAGGTCGGGTTGCGCTGGTAGTCGTCGACCTTGACGAAGCCGCGCGGGTTGCACAGTTCCTCGACGTTGGCGACGCAGTCGACCCCCTTGAACGCCGGTAGCATCATCGAGTGCTGGAACGGCAGTTCGTGGGTCTGTTTCACCTCGCCGCCACTGTCGAGTTCCTCGACGTGCATGGTGCCGTCCTCGACCTTCGTGGTGCGCGCGTTGGTGATCCACTTGATGTCGTGGCTGCGCATCTCGGACTCGAGCATGCCCTTCGAGTCACCCACGCCACCCAGGCCCAGGTGGCCGATGTAGGGTTCGGCGGTGACAAAGGTAATCGGTACCTTGTTGCGGATCTTCTTCTTGCGCAGGGCCGAGTCGAGGATGAAAGCGTACTCGTAGGCTGGACCGTAGCAACTGGCCCCCGGCATGGCGCCGACGATCACCGGGCCCGGGTTGTCCACCAGCTTCTTGAAGTCGTCGTAGGCCTGCTCGGCGTGGTCGATGGTGCAGACCGACTGGGTGTAGCCGCCATGCGGGCCGGAACCTTCCACCTCGTCGAACATCAGTTTCGCGCCGGTGGTGATGATCAGGTAGTCATAGTCGACCGATTGCCCGTCGGCGAGCTCGAGGCGGTTGCCGTTCGCATCGATGCGGTCGACCCGCTGCGCGATGAATTCGACACGCTTGCGCTTCAGGTAGGGCTCGATGGGGAAGGTGATGTCGTCGCGGTTGCGCCAGCCGACGGCCACCCAGGGATTGGAGGGAACGAACTGGAAGTAGGGCTCGGCGTTGACCACCGTGATCTTGTGCTCGTCGCCCAGTGCCTCGCGTGCCTCGTAGGCCGCGGGCAGGCCACCGATCCCCGCGCCCAGAATAACGATATGTGCCATGACATGCTCCCCCTTGTGGTGGTTACCCGTGGCTGGCAGTGCCTCTCCCGGGTAGGACTCCTTGTGAATTCTTCGTGACCGATTGTTCACCCAGTTGGTGGGATAAATCAAGCCCTGCCATCAGAAAAACCAAATACCGGCATTAGTGATCATTCAATGCACTGTTATTGCAGGAATTTTTCTGCCTGTGCGGCATATCAGCAAAACATCAACCTGCGCTCAGCTGGCTTGTCCCCGCCAGTCTGTCAGCAGCTCGCGGGGAAAGCCGACGATCGATGAGGGTGCCGGCGAGAGGTCCGCCCAGAGGCCTCTGTGTCCGGGCCAGCGTTGCTCGAACCAGTGCCGACCGTTGCCCATTTCGACGAAGATCCAGCCCCCCTGCGAGAGGTGGTGTGGGCCCTGATCGAGCAGCCGCTCGATCAGGGCCAGACCCTCGTCGGGGGCGAATAGCGCGCCGGGGGGCTCGTGTCCGTACTCCGCCGGCAGATCCTCGGCCTCGTCGGGATGGACGTAGGGCGGGTTGCTGACGATCAGGTCAAACACCAGCGGCGCGTCGTCTTCGTCGCGCAACTGGTCGAAGCCATCTGACTGGAGCAGCTCGACTCGCTCGTCCAGGTCGTAGTCGGCGACGTTGCGGGCGGCGACGGCCAGCGCGCCCATGTCGATGTCGCTGCCGACAACCAGCGCCCCCGGGAAGTGCTCGGCCAGGGCGATGGCGATGCAGCCCGAGCCGGTGCCGATATCGAGGGCACGCTCGACCGCCGGTGCGTCCGCCATCAGGCCCGTGAAGTCGTCGCGAATGAGGTCGCCGAACGGCGAGCGCGGGATCAGCACCCGCTCGTCGACGTAGTAGGGCTGACCGAGGAACCACGCCCGCTTGAGCAGGTAAGCCGTCGGGATCTGCTCGATGCAGCGACGACGGATCAGTTCCACCACTCGTGAGCGCTCCTCGGCGGTCAGCCGCGCGTCCCACCAAGTGCGGTCGAGATCAGGGGGCAGGCGCAAACCTTCGAGCACGAGCCAGGCGGCCTCGTCGAGGTAGGTCATGGTGCCGTGCCCGAGGAAGACGCCATGCTCGTCCATACGGCTGGCGGCCCAGCGGACAAAATCGAGGATGGTCTCGAGGTGGTCGTGATTGCCGAGCGTGTGGGGTCTTGGGTCGTGTGCTTCGATTCGGGACATGGCGTGGCGACAGTCGCAGTGCGGGTATTGGAAAGGCCGAGCGGCGGGAGATGACTCTGGCACAATACTACCCTCCCATCCGCATTCTTTCGCCACAGCGAGGCAACATGGCATCCCCAACGAACACCGTGAAATGGCAATCGCGTCTCTGGGCGCGCCTGCAATACGTCCTGCCTCACCATCTCATCTCGGGCGTGGTGTTCCGTGTGACTCGCTGGCGAGCGCCCTGGACGACCTGGCTGATCCGCCGTTTCGTGCGCGCATTCGGCGTCAATCTCGACGAAGCGGCGCAACCGGACCCGGCTGCCTACGAGACCTTCAACGCCTTCTTCACCCGCCCACTGGCCGACGGTGCGCGGCCGATCGCGGGTGAGGCCGGCGACTGGGTCAGTCCGGTCGATGGTGGGATCAGTCAGATCGGCCACATCCAGTCGGGCAATATCTTCCAGGCCAAGGGGCATGCCTACACCGCAACGGAACTGCTCGGCGGCGATGCCAAGTTGGCCGAGCAGTTCAAGGACGGCTCGTTTGCCACGCTCTACCTCTCGCCTTCGGATTACCATCGCATCCACATGCCGGTCGATGGCACGCTGCGCGAGATGATCCACGTGCCGGGGCGGCTGTTTTCGGTCTCGACCGGCACGGTGGCCGAGGTGCCGCGCCTGTTCGCCCGCAACGAGCGACTGGTCTGCCTGTTCGACACCGCCGACGGGCCGATGGCGATGGTGCTGGTCGGGGCGATCAATGTCTCGGCGATCGAGACCGTCTGGGCCGGGCTGGTCACGCCGAGCCCGCAACGCCAGGTGGGGCGTTGGAGCTATCGTGACGAGGATGGCCTGTCGATTCGGCTGAAGCGTGGCGCCGAGATGGGACGCTTCAATATGGGTTCGACAGTGATCCTGCTGACCGCCAAGGGCGTGGGTTTCGATGCCGCCTGGCAGGCGGAGATGCCGATCAAGCTGGGGCAGCGGTTGCAGCCGTCTGGTTCCGGCGATGAAGCCGAGGCGAAGGCCGAGGGCTAGGTCGTCGGGTGGGTTGTCCCGGCCGTGTTTCGCCTCGACCGCTTTGATGGCGCCTTGTTGGGCCGTGCCGTGGATCCCTGGATTCCCGCTTTCGCGGGAATGACGGGTTCTTTCGGGCTAGCTGGTTAACGCCGGAGTCTGCGCCGCCAGACGTGATCGTCGACTTGGCAGCGCGGCACGGTTGGTTGCCAACGTTGCAAGGACCTTCACCATTGTCATTCCCGCGAACGCGGAAATCCAGCGACCGAAACCACCGCGCGTCGGGCTGCCCCGTGCGCCGCCCAGCCCGTCAAACCCGCCTTGCCGAAAACGGCAGCACGGCGTCGATATCCTCCGCGCCCGTCAACCACATCAGCAACCGATCCACGCCCATCGCCACGCCGCTGCACTCGGGCAGGCCGTGGGTTAAAGCGGCGAGAAAGCGTTGCTGGCTGGGCGAGGGCGGTGGGCCGTCGTTCGCCCCGAGGCGGCATGCCTGTTCCGCCGGATCGGTGAGCTCGTGGTAGCCGTTGGCCAGTTCCAGCCCACCGCCGTAGACCTCGAAACGGGCCGCGGTGGTGATTGCCTGTCCCTCGAACGAACCCGCCTCGAGGCGGGCCATCGCCGCCTGGCTGGCCGGGTAGCCGGTCACCACGGTCAATGCTGCCGGGTCGAGCCGCGGTTCGATCACCAGGCTCATCAGCAAGTCCAGCCAGTCGTCTGGGGTCATGTCGGCGGGGTCGGCGACATCGATACCGTGGTGCCCGGCGGCATGAGCCAGGGCGTCGGTATCGGCGTGGTAGGGATCGAGGGCGCAGTGACGGCGAAACAGCGCGCCGTAATCCTGGCGCTCGACCAGCGCGGGCGACAGGCCGATCGCCTCTCGGGCCGACTGGATCAGCGCGAGCGTGGTCGCGATGGCCGATTCGAGCGTGGCGCCGTTGTCGTACCACTCGAGCATGGTGAACTCGGGGTTGTGTCGCCGACCGGTTTCATTGGCACGGAAGACCGGGCCGAGGTAGTAGGCGCCGGGCAGGTCGGCATGGGCCGTGAGCAGGCGCTTCATCGTCAGCTCGGGCGAACTGTGCAGGCTGCCGGCCGGCTTTCCGTCAGGGAGGGTGACACGGAACAGGGCGATGTTGGGTTCGAAGTCCGGGCTGTCGATCACGCTGGGGGCGTCTATCTCCAGCCAGCCACGTTCATCGAGTGTCGTACGCAGGCAGCGCTTGAGGCGTGCCCGCTGGACGAGCATGTCGTGACTGGCGCCGGGGCGCCAGTCTGTCTCGGGGGAAGGGGGTGAATCGATGGCTCGGGCGCGTCAGTTCTTGACGCGCGACAGGTAGTCGCCGGTCCGGGTGTCGCAGCGCAGTATTTCGCCCTCCTCGATGAACAACGGCACCTTGACTACCGCGCCGGTCTCCAGCTTGGCGGGTTTGGTGCCGCCGGTAGCGGTGTCGCCGCGGATGCCCGGGTCGGTCTCGACCACCGCAAGCTCGACGTGGTTCGGCGGCAGGACCTGGATCGGGTTGCCGTTGAACAGGGTGATCTGACAGATATCCTGCTCCTTGAGCCACAGGGCGGAATCGCCGACGGCCTCGCGGGTCGCGACCACTTGCTCGAAGGACTCCGGGTCCATAAAGTGCCATTCCTCCCCGTCGGAGAACAGGTACTGCATCTCGAGGTCGAGCACGTCGGCCGCCTCGATCGATTCGCCCGACTTGAAGGTGCGCTCGATCGTCTTGCCCGTCTTGAGGTTCTTCAACTTGACCCGGCTGAAGGCCTGACCCTTGCCCGGCTTGACGAACTCGTTCTCGACGATGTTGGCCGGGTCGCCGTCGAGCATGACTTTGAGGCCGGAGCGGAATTCGTTGGTGCTGTACGTTGCCATGGAAACCTGTCAGTCAATCGAAAGTCGTTGGAAATGGCCGCGATCATACCCGATAACCCCTCTACATCCCAGCACCGCGCCG
>JAFGUH010000012.1 GCA_016938615.1 Halothiobacillaceae bacterium
CGCCGAGGGCGTGAAGCACATCGACTACAAGGACATTGACACCCTGCGTCAGTACGTCACCGAGACCGGCAAGATCGTGCCGAGCCGGGTGACCGGTACCAACGCCCGCTATCAGCGTCAGCTGCAGACCGCCATCAAGCGAGCGCGCTTTCTGGCCCTGCTGTCGTACACCGACCGCCACTGATCGCGTTAGTCCCTCGTTACCAGGAGTCAATACCCATGCAAGTCATTCTGTTGAGTAAGGTCGATAACCTGGGCTCGCTGGGCGACGTGGTCCGCGTTCGCCCGGGTTACGCCCGTAATTTCCTGATCCCCTACGCCAAGGCCAAGCCGGCGACCAAGGCCAACCTGGCCGAGTTCGAAGAGCGTCGTGCCGAGCTTGAGCAGAAGGCCGCCGAAGAACTGGCCGCAGCCCAGACCCGCGCGGGCAAGCTCGGTGAAGAGCCCAGTGTGTCCATCCCGGTCAAGGCCGGCGCGGAAGGCAAGCTGTTCGGCTCGGTGGGCACCGAGGAAATCGCCAAGGCCGTCGCCGATGCCTACGGCATCGAGATGGAAAAGCGCGAAGTGCGCATGCCGGAAGGGTCACTGCGGGCGCTCGGCGAGTTTCCGATCCAGTTGCACCTGCATTCGGAAGTCGACGTCGAGATCAACGTGGTGGTGGTCCCCGAGCAGTAAGCGGCCCACTATCCCTGTCGCCGGTACTCCCGGCCAGAAGCCCGCCCCGGTTCGTGGCGGGCTTTCTCTTTTTTGGGGTCTTAGTCGGATGCCTGGGACTCCCCGCTTCGACGTGGTCAACGTTGGTGACAGGGCGTATCATTTCTCGCAACGGAGCCCGAATCGCCGTGTTTCGGTGGCGCCCACTCTAATGCGGGGTCGTGCGCTCGCCGATCGAGTCTCTCAGCGAGGCCGCGATACGTTGACGACCGTTCCGTTTTCGATGTGCCCGGGGCGGCGTCAACGGGACCTCCCGCGCGACGGGCCCTTTCCCCCCGGATGGCCCGACCCTGCCTCGAACAGCCGCTGGTAACCGATTGTCATGTCACTTCCGGAATCCCGTACAGACTTCCCGAAACCCGACCGTCGCCCGCCGTCCTCCGGTGCCGGCTCGCCCCTGTCTCTTCGCGTGCCACCTCATTCACAGGAGGCCGAACAGGCAGTGCTTGGTGGGTTGATGCTCGATCCGCTGGCCTTCGAGCAGGTTGGCGACAAGCTCACCGACGCGGATTTCTATTTTCACGATCACCGACTGATCTTTCGCGTGATCCACGAACTTGCCGAGCGCAACCAGCCGTTCGATGCCATGGTGGTCTCCGAGCGGCTCAAGACGCTGGAATCGCTCGAGGAGGTCGGGGGCAACGATTACCTCGCCGCCCTGGTGGATTCGGTGCCAAGCGCGGCGAACATTGCTGCCTACGCCGAAATTATTCGCGAACACTCGTTGCTGCGGCGCTTGATCGAGGTGGGCACGGATATCTCGCGACGGAGCTACCAGACGGAGGGGCAAACGGCCTACGACGTACTGGAAGTGGCCGAGAAGGCGATTTTCTCGATTGCCGACGAGGGCGCACGCACCCGCCGTGGCTTTCAAAGCATTACCGATCTGCTCACCCTGGCGATGGACCGGATCGCCGAACTCTACGAGAACAAGGGCGAGGTGACCGGTATCAGCACCGGTTTCCGGGACCTCGACGAGTTGACCACCGGGCTTGGGAAGGGCGATCTGGTCATCGTCGCGGGGCGACCGTCGATGGGCAAGACGACGTTCTCGATGAACATCGCCGAAAACGTCGCGCTCTATGGCCAGAAGGCCGTCGCGGTATTCTCGATGGAGATGCCGGGCGACCAGCTTGCGGTTCGAATGCTGTCGTCGCTCGGCCGCGTCGACCAGACCAAGGTACGCACCGGTCGGCTCGAAGACAGCGATTGGCACCGCATTTCCGGGGCAGTCGGCCAGCTCAGCCAGGCCAAGATATTCATTGACGACACACCAGCGTTATCGCCCAGCGATCTGCGTTCCCGCGCCCGCCGACTGGCCCGCGAGCAGGATCTCGGCCTGATCGTGGTCGATTACCTGCAACTGATGCAGGTGCCGGGATCCAAGGAAAACCGCACCACCGAGATTTCTGAGATCTCGCGGTCGCTCAAGGCCGTTGCCAAGGAACTGAACGTGCCCCTGATTGCCCTGTCGCAGCTTAACCGTTCGCTTGAGCAGCGGCCCAACAAGCGTCCGGTGATGTCGGATCTGCGTGAATCGGGCGCGATCGAGCAGGATGCCGACGTGATCATGTTCATCTACCGGGAAGAGGTCTATGAACCGGATACCGAAAAGAAGGGCATGGCCGAGATCATTATCGGCAAGCAGCGCAACGGCCCGACGGGCACGGTGCCGATGACGTTTCGCGGGCAGAACACCCGGTTCGAGGATTTCATCAGTCCCGAGAGCGTGCCGGAAGCGTTTCGGTGATGCGGCGTGCCCGGCTGACCATCGATCCCGCGGCGCTGAGGCACAATCTTGCTGTGGCCCGTGAGGCCGCCAGGGGGCGGACCGTGTTCGCCGCGGTCAAGGCCGACGGCTACGGTCACGGCTTGCTCACCGTGGCAGCCGCCCTGGCCTCGGCAGACATCGACGGCTTCGCGGTCGCGACGCCCGGTGAGGGGCTTGCCTTGCGAGAGGCAGGGCACGATCAGCGAGTTTTGGTCTTGCAGGGCGCCCTGACGACGGACGAACTCGATCTCGCCGTGACCCGTTCGCTCGAGGTCGTGGTTCACGACCTTGCACAAATCGACTTGATTGAGCACCACGCCGCGGCCTTGCCGGATGTATCCCTTCGCGTCTGGCTCAAGGTCGATACCGGCATGCACCGGGCCGGTCTGGCACCGGATCGGATTCCCGGGGCGCGGGCGCGCCTGAGGGCCTGTGCGGCAGTCGCGCCGCGTGTCGGCCTAATGACGCATTTCGCGCGCGCCGACGAGCCTGACCCGTCTTTCACCGACACGCAGATCGAGCGGTTCCGCTCCGTGGGGGCAAACTGGGACGGCGAGACCAGTCTCTGCAATTCCGCCGCGCTACTTGGCAGCGAGTCTGCCGGCGGTGACAGCGTGCGCCCGGGTATCATGCTCTACGGAGGCAACCCGTTCATCGTCGGCGAGGCGGCGCAGCATGACCTTCGACCGGCCATGACACTGACCACCTCGCTGATCGCCGTGCGCGAGGTCCCGGCGGGCGAGGCGATCGGCTACGGCGGGCGTTTCGTGGCGCCGGAAACCATGCCGGTAGGCGTGGCGGCGGTGGGGTACGGCGACGGGTATCCGCGTCACGCGCCCGACGGGACGCCCATTCTGGTCAAGGGTCGGCGGGCGCAAATCGTCGGACGCGTGTCGATGGATCTGGTGACCGTCGACCTGCGCGGCATTGAGGCCCGTGTCGGCGACCCCGTGGAGTGCTGGGGCGAGGCCCTCCCGATCGATGAGGTCGCTCGCGCGGCGGGGACCATAAGCTACGAGCTCATGTGCCAGGTTAGCGGTCAGTTGCGCAACGAGGCTCGCATCCTCATCGAAGCGAACGGCTCGACCGGCTGATGCGGAACTTGCTTTAAGGCTGCGCCCCCGGAGTCATTCAGGGGGCGTTCCGGGATTATTCCGTGTCGCGTTCGCGGCGGCACAAGGCGGCGTGCGTGGCGTCGACCAGGCCACCCTGGGCGTTCGGGTGCGCCTCCCGGAGGCGATCGAGATCCCGTTCCCCCTCGACCATCGCCACGAAGGCGTGGGCGCTCGAACCCGTCATGCCGGCCGCTTCGGCGGTTTCGCGCATCTCGTCGAGGACCGCGAGGGCATCGCCCTCACCCCAGGTGGCAGCGAGGATCAGGGCGGCGACCTGTTCGGCCGCTTCGGTCTCGGCGGTGGCAACGGCGCGCTCGAGCCAGCCCGGCTCGGCCACGGCCCGATCGATTGCCGCGAGAATCATCTCGTCTTCCTCATCAAGTGCGATCTCACCCGCCGGTTGGTCGGCGAGTCGGCATTCGATCGCATCGCAGAGGTCGTGCCAACCATTTTCGCGGTAATGCGCGATGATCGCTTCGGGCGCTGGCGGGTTGGCGAGCATCGATCCGTGCCCTGACGTTGACGGGGAGAGGGCGGCGGCGATCGGCTGGATGAATTCCAGGTGCGCCGCGGCGACCTGGCTGGACACATTCGACATCTCGACTACTCTACTTGGCTCGTTTCTGAGGTGACAGAGCTTAAGGAACCTCTGCACGAATAGCCAACGCTTCTGCGGGTCGCCAGGTCTCCAGCCGCAACGCGCAGGACGAACAAGCCGGTAAGCCGGAGGCATTGGCTATTCGTGCAGAGTTTTCTTGAGGACCGACGGTAACGGAGGCAATAACCGAGCATGCAATATCGACGATTGGGTAATAGCGGCATCGACGTCAGCGCCATCTGTCTGGGGACGATGACGTTCGGCGAGCAGAACACGGAAAGCGACGCGCATCGGCAACTGGACCAGGCGATCGATGCCGGTATCAACTTCATCGACACCGCGGAAATGTACCCGGTGCCGCCGAATGCAGAAACGCAAGGACGCACCGAGGCCTTCGTCGGCAGTTGGCTCAAACGCCAACCGCGGGACCGGCTCGTGGTGGCGACCAAGGTGACCGGGGCGGGGCGCAGCAGCCTGGATTACCTTCGTGGCGGGCCACGCGTCACGCGCGCACAGGTATGCCAGGCGATAGACGACAGCCTGCGACGGTTGCAGACGGATTACGTCGATCTCTACCAGATTCACTGGCCGGATCGCTACGTGCCCAAGTTCGGCGAGGTCTACTACGATCCGTCCCGGCGCCAGGATGCCGAGCCGATCGAGGACCAGTTGCGGGTCCTGGGCGAACTGGTCGACGCCGGCAAGGTTCGTTACCTGGGCCTCTCCAACGAGACACCGTACGGTGTGATGGCATTTGCCGAGGCGGCGCGTCGGCACGACCTGCCCATGGTGACCTCGCTACAGAACGCCTATCACCTGATGAACCGCGGCTTCGAGACCGGCGGTCTTGCCGAGGTCTGCAATGAGCTGGACGTGGCCTTGCTGCCCTACAGTCCCCTGGCTTTTGGTCACCTGACCGGCAAATACCTGGACAACCCGAATGCATCGGGCCGCCTCACCGAGTTCCCGAGCTTTGGTCAACGCTACGAGACACGCAATGCCGCTGCCGCGACGCGGGCCTATGTCGACCTGGCGCGAGCCCACGGATTGTCGCCGGCCCAGATGGCAATCGCCTTCACGCTGCGGCGTCCTGAGGTGGCCTCGACCATCGTCGGCGCCACCTCGACGGCCCAGATCGAGGAAAACATCGCGGCAGGCGAACTATCGTTGTCGAAGGAACTGCTGGATGCGATCGACGAGATCGATGCGCGCTATCCCAACCCCACCGTCTGACAGGAGCTCGCCATGACTCTCGATATCGTCTCGGAAATACGGGCCAACCGGTTGTTCAGGGAGGCATGTTTCATTGACGGCGAATGGTTGCCCGTCGCCGGTGACGAGCAAATATCCGTCGACAACCCGGCGAGCGGCCAGACCATCGGGTCCGTGCCGCGGCTCGGGGCCGAGGCCACGCGCCGGGCGATCGAGTCGGCGCATCGGGCCTGGCCGGCATGGCGCGGTCAGACCGCCGAGGCCCGGGGCAAGGTGCTGTATCGCTGGCACGAGCTGCTGCTCGAGCACGAACAGATCCTCGCGAGCATCATGACGCTCGAGCAGGGCAAGACGCACGCCGAGTCGGCCGGTGAGATTCGTTATGCCGCCTCGTTCTTCAAGTGGTTCGCCGAGGAGGCGCGCCGAGCCTATGGACGGACCATCCCGCCCGCCGGCGCCGATCAGCACATCGTGGTCCTGCGTCAGCCGATCGGTGTCGCCGCCGCGATCACGCCCTGGAACTTCCCCTCCTCGATGATCACGCGCAAGGCCGGCGCGGCCCTGGCGGCCGGTTGCCCGATGGTGGTCAAGCCGGCGAGCGCGACACCGTTCTCGGCGCTCGCCCTGGCGGTACTGGGCGAGGAGGCCGGGGTGCCCGCCGGCGTGTTCCACGTCGTGACCGGCTCGGCAAGCGAAATCGCCGGAGAAATGACGGGTAACCCGCTGGTTCGAAAGGTTTCCTTCACTGGATCGACCGAGGTCGGCAGTCGGCTTATGCGGGACGCGGCGACCAATGTTCAAAAAATCTCGCTCGAGCTCGGCGGGAACGCGCCGTTCATCGTCTTCGACGACGCCGACCTTGATGCGGCCGTCGAGGGAGCCATCGCCGCGAAATTTCGCAACACCGGACAAACCTGCGTGTGCGTCAACCGGTTCTATGTGCAGGACGGGGTTCACGACGCGTTCGTGGCTCGTCTCAAGGAGCGCATCGAGGCAATGCGTCTCGGGGACGGCTTTGCCCCCGAGACCGATATCGCGCCACTGATCAACAGGGCCGCTGCCGACAAGGTCTTGTCGCACGTCGACGATGCCACGAGGCAAGGGGCCACGCTCGTGAGCGGCGGCCGACGTGACGAGCGAGGGGCGAACTACGTGCTCCCGACCTTGCTCACCGGGATTCGCCAGTCGATGCAGGTCACGCAGGAGGAAACCTTCGGGCCGCTAGTCGCGGTTTCCTCCTTCCGCGACGAGGCCGAGGCGATCGCGCTCGCGAACAATACCCCGTTTGGACTGGCTGCTTATTTCTACAGCGAAAACGTGCGGCGGGTCTGGCGCGTGGCCGAGGGGATCGAGGCCGGGATGATTGGTATCAACGCGGGGCTTATTTCCAATCCTGCGGCTCCGTTCGGGGGCGTCAAGGCGTCCGGGCTCGGGCGCGAGGGGGCGAGCGAGGGTCTCGACGAATACCTCGAGACCAAGTACCTGTTGATGGGCTGAGGCAGCTTTTGGTCGAAAGCTGCCGGATTCCTCGCTCGCGCGGCTGACACGCGACAGAATCATCGTTCGGGAACCGTCGCGTGCTTTGTCTGTCCGTCCGAACGGGGCGAAAAATGCCGCCGGCGTGTTGGATTCGCGCCTGCAGCCGACTACGCTCACATCGACCAAGACAATGTTTCTATCCCACCCATAGGAGGCCGACAATGGCCCAAGCGACGCAAAAAGACAGCAACGCCGAGCTCGACGCGGTCAAGGCGGATCTCGCGCAACTTCGGGGAGACGTCGGCGACCTGCTGAAGGCCGTCCGAGAACAGGGCGAAGAGCGTGTGCGCAGCCGGGCGAGCCGGGCGCGTGACGAAGTGCAGGGCGCGTTCGAGGAAGGCATGGACACGCTCAACCGTGGCTATCGCCAAGCGCGTGAGCAAGGAGAGCGCCGTATCGAGGATGCCGAGGAACTGGTGGGCAACCATCCGTTGACATCGGTGGTCGCGGCTTTCGGCATCGGGTTTGTCATTGCCAAGCTGCTCGACGGAGGCCGACGCTGAAAGCGCTGACCGATTACGTACTGGCGCTGACGGCGCTGGTCGAGGCCGAGGGGCGACAACTCAGGCGCCAGATCGGGCGAGTGAGTCTTGCCGTGGCCCTGCTGGGGTTGGTTTCTGTGCTGGTGCTCGTCGGGATCGGGCTTGGGCTTGCCGGCCTGTATCAGGCGATTCTCCCGTTCTGGGGCGCCGCGGTCAGCCTTGCGGCTATCGGTGGGTTGTGTCTGCTGATTGCCGCGGGCCTGTCGATCTGGGCCTACCGGTGGCTGCGCTGAGCATACAGGCCGACCGGTTGGGTCGCAGGGCGGCCGGTGGCGCGCCGGGTCGTCACTGTGCCGACGACGAGGTCGAACGGGCCAAGCGGCGATTGCGCATCGAGGGCGATGGGCTGCAGCTCGAACTTGAGTTGGCCTGGGGCCCGGTGGCGTTGGGTACTAGGCGGCATCCCTGGCGCTCGCTACTGTTCGCCTCAGCTGGCGGCGCGTTTGCTGCCCGCATCGACGAGGCGAGCGGTGGCCGTCTACACCGTATGTTAGTCCGGCTGTTGTTCGGCCGGTTGCGAACCATGCTCGTCCGGCCCGGTCACAGGGGGCTCTGATAAATAATCGGGAGCCGGCCATGGCGCAGCAGGACAACGTGCCGGTCCGAGTGGAGGATCAAGGTCCATCATTGCCGCCGCGCAATCTAGGCGATCTCCTCCAGCGGATCGCGGATATCGCCGACGAGCGCGACGAAGTATATTTCGCGACCATCATGGCGGCGCTGGGGACTCGTTCGTTCGGCCCCGTGGTTTTGATGATCGGGGTGATCTTGGTTTCGCCACTCAGTGGCATACCGGGCTTGCCCACCACGATGGCCGTGGTGCTGCTGCTGGTATCGGTGCAATTGCTGATGAAACGGGAGGTGTTTTGGCTTCCCCGTTGGCTGATGCGGCGTCACGTTTCCTCTCACCGCCTACTCAAGGGGCTTCGCTGGCTCGACCGCCCCGCCCGGTTCGTGGACTGGTGGCTGCAACCTCGGCTTTGCCCGTTGATATCCGATCGCGGTGCCGTGGCCATCGCGGTCATCTGCGTGATCTTGTCGCTCGGCATGCCCGTGCTTGAACTGGTCCCGTTTTCCACCTCCGCCGTCGGCGTGGCGGTCTCGGCGTTCGGCCTTGCGCTGGTATCGCTCGACGGCCTCTTCGTGCTGATGGGAATGCTTTACCTGCTCGTTCTGGCCGGACTCGCGGTCAGTGGTTTCGCGGCCGGATGAGTGGGCCGCTGCTGTTTCAGTCGTCGCGCACGCAGTCGATGAAATAGCGCACGCCGTCCTCGGTCTCTTCGGCCACCAGTCCGTGCACGTCGGTCTCGAAGCCGGGTACCTGCCGGTTGAAGTGGCGCACGAACTTCAGATACTCGACGATCCGGGCATTGAAGCGCTCGCCCGGAATGAGTAGCGGGATGCCGGGCGGGTAGGGCGTGACCAGCGAGGCCGTGATTCGACCCTCCAACTCGTCGATCGGCACCCGGTCGATCTGCTTGCGCGCCATTTTCGACCAGGCATCGGCCGGACGCATGGCGGGCTCCATGTTCGACAGGTACATCTCGGTGGTTAGTTTGGCGACGTCGTGGTCGCGGTATACGGCGTGCAACTTGTTGCAGAGATCCCGCAGGCCGACACGTTCGTAGCGCGGGTGCTTGTTGACGAACTCCGGCAAGATACGCCAGATCGGCTGGTTGCGTTGGTACTCGTCCTTGAACTGTTGCAGGGCGGTCAGGAGTGTGTTCCAGCGCCCCTTGGTGATGCCGATGGTGAACATGATGAAAAAGCTGTAAAGCCCGGCCTTTTCCACGACCACGCCATGCTCGGCCAGGTAGCGGGTGACGATTGCGGCCGGAATGCCCCAGTCATGGAAGTCGCCGTCGACGTCCAGTCCCGGCGTGATGATGGTCGCCTTGATCGGGTCGAGCATGTTGAAGCCCGTCGGCACCTGACCAAACCCGTGCCAGCGGTCGTCCTCGTGCAGCATCCAGTCATCCCGGGTGCCGATGCCTTCCTCGGGGATCGTCTCCGGCCCCCAGACCTTGAACCACCAGTCGTCGCCGTATTCCGCGTCCACCTTCTTCATGGCGCGGCGGAAGTCCATCGCCTCGAAGATCGACTCCTCGACCAACGCCGTACCGCCGGGCGGCTCCATCATGGCGGCGGCCACGTCGCATGAAGCGATGATCGCGTACTGCGGCGAGGTCGAGGAGTGCATCAGATACGCCTCGTTGAACACGTCCCGGTCGAAGCGTTCCTTGGTGCAGTCCTGTACCAGCACCTGCGAGGCCTGCGATAGCCCGGCCAGCAGCTTGTGGGTCGATTGCGTCGAGTAGACCACCGAATCGTCGCAGCGACGGCGATTCTCGCCGATGGCGTGGTAGTCGCCGTAGAAGTCGTGGAAGGCGGCATGCGGCAACCAGGCCTCGTCGAAGTGCAGTACCTCGACGAACCCGTCGAGTTCGTCCTTTATTTCCTCGACGTTGTAGAGAATGCCGTCGTAGGTCGATTGCGTGATGGTCAGGATCTTGGGCTGCCGGTCCTCGGCCTGGCTGGCGAAGGGATGCTCGGCGATCTTCCTCTCGATGTTCTCGCGAGTGAACTCGCTCCGGGGGATCGGGCCGATGATGCCGTAATGGTTGCGCGTCGGCATCAGGAAGACGGGAATCGCCCCGGTGAGAATGATCGAGTGCAGGATCGACTTGTGGCAATTGCGATCGACGACCACCACGTCGCCTGGCGCCACGTTCGAGTTCCAGACCATGCGGTTGGAGGTCGAGGTACCGTTGGTGACGAAGAACAGGTGATCGGCGTTGAAGATGCGCGCCGCGTTGCGTTCCGAGGCGGCCACTGGCCCCGTGTGGTCGAGCAACTGGCCGAGTTCGTCGACCGCGTTGCAGACGTCCGCTCGCAGTAGGTTCTCGCCGAAGAACTGATGGAACATCTGTCCCGCCGGGCTCTTGAGAAACGCCACGCCGCCGGAGTGTCCCGGACAGTGCCAGGAGTACGAGCCGTCGGCGGCATAGCCGGTCAAGGCACGGAAGAAGGGCGGGGCGAGCGAATTGAGGTAACTGCGCGCCTCGCGAATCACGTGGCGGGCGACGAACTCCGGCGTATCCTCGAACATGTGGATAAAGCCGTGCAGCTCCTTCAAGACGTCGTTGGGCAGGTGTCGGCTGGTGCGCGTCTCGCCGTAGAGGAAGATCGGAATGTCCGCGTTGCGAAAGCGGATTTCCTGGATGAAGTTGCGCAGCTGGACGATCACCTCCAGCGATTCGTCGACCGGTTCGTTGCCGACGTGGAATTCCTCGTCGTCGATCGAGATCACGAAAGCCGATACCCGTGCCTGTTGCTGGGCGAAGGCAGCTAGGTCGACGTAACTCGTGACACCGAGAACCTCCTCGCCTTCGGCCCGGATCGCGTCGGCCAGTGCGCGGACACCCAGGCCGGACACGTTCTCGGAGCGGAAATCCTCGTCGATGATGACGATGGGAAAGCGGAAGATCATCGGTAAAACCTCGGAGGCCACGGGTGGCAGAATCGGCGAATCAGACGAGCCATCGGCGGCCCGGCGGACCGACTCAATGGCCAACGCCCGGGGAAGTCCCCGGGCGCGTTCGACCCGCCGAGTTTACAACACATGTCGGCCGTCGCTGAGGTCATCGCGTCCCACGGTGACCTTTGCCCAGAATCGGGTGCTCGCGCGCGGATAGCGTCCGAGAGGCGGATCGCAGAGCACAAGTCTACGGACGAGATCGCTGGCTGTTCTCCCCGCCTGTTCCCCCGTCTGTTTTCCTGGATTTTTCGGGTCGCTCAAATTCCCCGGAGTCCCCCGGCGTCCCCGCAGGGCGAGCTGACTGGGAGGCTCTCAACGCAACGGCAACGAACCTCCCTGGCCCATGCCGGGACGAATGCTGCCGACCCGCCCGCAGGAGGAGGGTATTCGCCCTGTGTCGGAGTTCATGCTCGCGGCTGAGGCAACGCGGATACAGCGGGGACGGATTGGCGCGGTGCGCTTGTCTGGCCGTAGGGTAGCGGACGTTCGGGCTAGCGGGGACTGCGGGGTCGAAGCTTCACCCAAGCAGGGCCGGGAGCTCTTGATGGGCCCATGCCGCAATGTACTTGTAAGCGAACACAAAAAATCCCGCACGAGGCGGGATTATTTCGAACGCTAAGGAACGTCTGTCTTAGACAGTGACGTTCGTCGCGGCCGGGCCTTTCTGACCTTGCTCGATGTCGAAGGTCACGGTCTGACCTTCGGCGAGCGACTTGAAGCCACCGCCCTGGATCGCGCTGTGGTGGACGAACACGTCCTTGGAGCCGTCGGACGGGGCGATGAAGCCAAAGCCTTTTTCGTCACTAAACCACTTTACGGTGCCTGTAGCCATGATGGATACCTCTGATGCTTATGCTTATGCATGTGCTGATGGAAAAAAACGAGGGGTACTGCTGAAGGACTGCAAAAGCGTCAGAGAACCGCAGTTCCATGCGGGAAAGACAAATGGGAAATTTGACTTGCTGATCCGAGCGGAGGTTCTGTTCTGGTGCTATTGAGGAGTCCTAACATCGATTCCTCACGACGCATTATCCGCATTTTGCGAAAAAAAACGATAAATTTTTCACCTAGGGTGCCGAGATCCGCCACGCTCGTCGGCTTGCGCCGAGCGAGATATGAGCGCCAGATGGCTTTCTGGCAGGCTTTGTCGTGAATGGCGGGTATGTCGTGTAACAACGAACGCGGTCGTCCGAGGCCATGTCGCGGGCGCAACTCTTGCCGTCGCTCGTGCCCATGGTCGCTGCCTGGACGGCTTTTCGGCCGGCCGATGCCCCGCATGACGCCTTGTGCTTCAGCGGGTAGTCACTCGGATCTCGCTGGTGAGCGTGTGAGTTTTGCCGTCGCCGAGCGAGTACCGGTTGTCGAGAGCGTTTGCCGTCTCCACGCACAGCATGCCGGGCCAGTCGTCGTCCGGCATGTCGCTTAGCGAGCGGGCGCCTTCTGGGCCAGGATTCCAGACCACCGTGCTGTCGCTGCCCGTCTTGTCGATCCTGAGGTCGCGATCTCCGTCATGGATGATTGCCGCCGCTCGATGATCGAAGAACACGCGATCGACGGGCGGGTCGATTGCGAGCGGTATGTCCTGTTTGCCGCGTACCCCGCCGGCTTGCTTGTCCCAGTAGGCAAGTCCCTCGAGCCCGGAGACGGTCAATCGTCGGGCATCGGTCACCCGGAAGTAGCTGTGCAGGGCCTCGGAGATCGTCCATGTCTCCGTGCCCGGGTTGTGGGCCTGTAACTCGAGGCGCAGCGCGTCGCCCAGGGTCACCACTAATTCGAGGCGAAAAGGATGTGGCCAGTGGCGCAAGGTTTCGCGATCCGACTCCAGGCGAAACCGTGCCAGGCTCGATCGGTCGCCGCTTTCGACGGCCACGAGATCCCAGTAAGCGTGTCGAGCGAAGCCGTGCGCCGGCAGGGACGCGTCGTCGGGGTGGGCGCCGAACCAAGGCCAGCACACAGGGATGCCGCCACGTACCGGCCTACTACCGTCGTAACAGGCCGTGTCGCTAACCCAGATGGTTTCGTCTCCACCCGCCGGGATGTAGCTCAATACGGTTGCCCCGAGTGTCGTGATCACCGTCGAGCCCGCGGCGTTGCTCAACTCCACCATGTCCAGCCGATCGCGCCGAAACAAGCGCACGCCCGGCTGCTCGAAACGCTGCCGCAGTTGATCAATCATGGGGTTCTCCTGTCCGCTCGTGGCGCTCTAACGCATGAAACACGTCTCGCCGAGACATTGTCGGAATGACGAGGTATTCGGTTACTCGTAACGGATTTCGACGATTTCCCAGGAAAGCTGGCCCTGGTTCTCGCCGGCCGGGAGTCGCACCACGTCGCCGGGGCGGCGGCCAATCAGCTTGCGAGCGACCGGGGAGTCGATGCTGATCCAGCCTCGACTCGGATCGATCTCGTCGGGGCCGACCAGGCGAAGGGTGCGTTCGAGCCCCTGGGAGGCACACTCCATTTCGACCGAGGCCGCGAAGTAGACCTTGTCGGTATCGTCCGGGGTCCGATCGACCACCTTGAGGTTCGGCAGGCGTTTTTGCAGGAAGCGGATGCGTCGGTCGATCTCGCGCAGTCGCTTCTTGCCGTAGATGTACTCGGCGTTTTCCGAACGGTCGCCCAGCGCGGCGGCTTCGGAGACCGCTTGAACCGTCTCGCGCCGCTCGACGCGCCAGAGATGATCGAGCTCGGCCTCCAGTGCCTTGAACCCGGGCCTGGTGATGATCGGCGTGCTCATTTCCCCTCTGCGGCCGGGGTCTTCTGCAGCGTTTTTTGGATAGCGCTCACCGCATGGGCGAGATCGCGCAGGCGAGTGTCCTTGAGCTCGCCACCGGCCGCGCCCGGGTGGCCGCCTCCTCCGAAGTAGCGCGCCGAAATATCGCCGGCATTGACGCCGGGGTTGGCGCGAAGGGAAAGCCGGCCGTTGCCGCGGATGCCCATCGCCATGTCGATCTGTCCGCGCGACTCCATCATGTCCATGATCACGCCGCGCCAGACGTCGTGCGGCCAGTTGAAGAATACGCCGGTACGCACGCCCTCGATCTCGATGACAGGGACAACGTTCTCGTCGAGCACCGAGGCCGAAAGCATGTGGAACTTGTCGTTGAGCGGCAGGTTTTCGTCGTTGAAGACGCGCTTTTCCACCCGACCTTTGAGGAAGGCCTTGCGCGCCTCGAACAACTGGCGTTCGAAGGTCTCAAGCGACTCGCCCGATTCGTGGGAATGGAAGAAGGCATCCATCACATGAAAGCGATAGGCGCGCTTGAGGTCCTTGAGCGGCGGGGCGAGATGGTCATCCTGCATGACCAGGCCGATCAGGTAGATCGCGCGGCGGAAGTCGCCGTGATCGCGCAGCCAGCGATCGCCCACGTCGATGAACTCGGCGCGCTGGCGCAGCAGGTCGCGCTTGGGCTCGTCGAACTGGCCGGCGACGGCATCGAAGGCCAGCAGGCTCGCGCAGCGCTCGGTATCCAGGTAGTACCAGTCAAAGGCCTCGGCGCAATCGGCGCCGGTGGCGTGGTGGTCGAGCAGTTGCAGTTCGATGGGCACCTTGCACTTGGTGACCCGCTTGTCGAGCGCGCGGGCCTGGTCGAGCGTCAGGTTGAGATCGGTGATCAGCAGGCCCGCCGGCTCACCAGCCTTGACGATCCGGCCGACGATCTCGTCGAGCGCATTGTTGATGTCGCGGTAGTCGGCGTTGAAGAAATGGCAGCGCTGGTCGGTCTGATCGACCATGTACTGGGCGCCGTAACCGTCGAGGTCCGTGTGTGACAGGTGATACAGCCAGCCTTCGGGACGGATGATGTTTGGAGTGTTCATGGATGCTCGCTGACAGCGACCGCCAAGGTGCGGTCGTGAATGAAAGGATGGATGCAGGGTGTTGATTGTCCGGGGAAACTCAAGGGCTTCCCGATGGTCGCCGCGAGGGCAGCGTCACTGCCGGCGCCAGGTGGTGCCCTGTGCGCCGTCCTCGAGGGTGATGCCGTTGTCCAGCAACAGGTCGCGGATGCGATCGGATTCCTCGAAGTTCCGGGCCGCTCGGGCCTCGGCACGCTGGGCGATCAGCTGGTTGATCTCGGCGTCGTCGAGGGTGTCCTCGCGATCGCCCTCGGCGCTCCAGTGGAGGAAGGCGTCCGGATCGAGCTGGCCAAGGTTGAGGATCACGCCCATGGCATTGATGGTGGCCGCGTGTGGCGCGGCAGCCTCCTTGTCCTGCTCGCCGATCTTGTGCAGCAGGCCCAGTTGTTCGTGGATCAGGGCGATCGCCTTGGGCGTGTTGAAGTCGTCGTCCATCGCGTCATGGAAGGCGTCCATCACCTCGGGTAACGGTTCGACGTTCGCCGGGACTTTCTTCAAGGCGCTGTACCAGCGCGACAGGCTGGCCTGGGCGGCGTCCAGGTGCTGGTCGGAATAGTTCAGTGGGCTGCGGTAGTGACTGGAGAGGATGAACAGGCGGACCACTTCGGGGTGGTAGCGCCGGGTGACCTCCTCGACGGTGAAGAAATTGCCCAGCGACTTGGACATCTTCTCGTCGTCGACCCGGACGAAGCCGTTGTGCATCCAGTAGTTGACGAAATGGCAGCCCGTGGCGCACTCGCTCTGGGCAATCTCGTTCTCGTGGTGCGGGAACATCAGGTCGTGCCCGCCGCCATGGATGTCGAAGGTCGTGCCGAGCGCGTCGGTCGACATGGCCGAGCATTCGATGTGCCAGCCCGGCCGACCTGGACCGAAGGAGGCATCCCAGCGAGGCTCGTCGGCCTTGGCGTGCTTCCAGAGCACGAAGTCGAGCGGATCGTCCTTGGCCTCGTCGACGGCGACGCGCGCCCCGGCGCGCAGGTCGTCCGGGTCCCGGCCGGAGAGGGTGCCATAGCGTTCGAAGGTGGAGACGTCGAAGTACACGTCACCGTTGTCGGCCCGGTAGGCATTGCCGCGCTCGATCAGCGTCTCGATCATCGCGATCATCTCGTCGACGTTCTCGGTGGCGCGCGGTTGCGAGGTGGGTGGCAGGCAGCCCAGCGCTTCGGCATCGCGATGCATCAACGTGATGAAACGATCGGTCAACGACGCGATGGTCTCCCCGTTTTCGGCGGCGCGCGCGATGATCTTGTCGTCGATGTCGGTGATGTTGCGGACGTAGTTGACCTCGAAGCCGCGCTCCTTGAGATAGCGCACCACCATGTCGAAGACCACCAGCACCCGTGCGTGCCCGATATGGCAGCGGTCGTAGACCGTCATCCCGCAGACGTAGATTCCGACGTGGCCGGGGCGGATCGGGGTGAACTCGCGCTTGGCGCGGGCGGCGCTGTCATGGATTGTGAGCATGTTGGCTACGATTCCGGGTCGAAGGTCGGTAAGGAAACTCTGCCCGGCTCAAGACGCGCTTCAGCGGTATGGCATTCGTGCAGAGTTTCCTTAAACTGTTTCGCATTCTGACAAAAGCGAATGCCGAGGGCATCACGCCGTCGAGTAAACGCGTAGTTTACCGGTCCCCACTGACGAGATAAAACGCATGAGTGACATAAAGAGCAAGATCCGCTTTTCCACCCGCCTGGGCGACATCGAGATCGGCCTTTACGACGACAAGGCGCCCAAGACGGTCGAGAACATTCTTGCCTACGTCGATTCGGGCCACTTCGAGGGGACGATCTTCCACCGGATCATCCCTGGCTTCGTGGTGCAGGGCGGCGGCCTGACACCTGAGATGGAGCAAAAACCGACTCGCACATCGGTCGAGAACGAGGCCAATAACGGGCTGAAGAACAAGCGCGGCACGCTGTCGATGGCCCGCACGCCGGATCCGCACTCGGCGACGAGCCAGTTCTTCATCAACCTGGCCGACAACGCCTTTCTCGATTTCTCCTCCGAGACCCCGCAAGGCTGGGGCTACGCGGTGTTCGGCGAGGTGATCAACGGCATGGACGTGGTCGACAAGATGGCCACCCTGCAGACCGGATCTCGTTACGGCCACTCGGACGTACCGGTCGACGACGTCCTGCTCGACAAGGCAGAGCGCATCGACTCAAACGATTGACGGAGACGAGTCCGGCCATGGCCGAAACGCTGATCATCGCCGACCTGCACCTGGCCCGGCCCGAGCCACTCACGCTGGCGCTGCTCGATACCTTTCTCGAGCGCGCCCAGGAGGCCGAGGCGGTCTACATCCTTGGCGACCTGTTCGACTACTGGATCGGCGACGATCAGCCGCTCGACCCGGCCATGGTCGAACGGCTGGAACGGTTTGCGACGCTGACCGCACCGGTCTACTTCCAGCCGGGCAACCGAGATTTCCTAGTTGGTAGGGAGTTGCTGGCGCGACTGGGTGCAACCCAACGACCCGACCAGATCGTTCTCGAGCACGGCGGGCGCCGCTGGCTGCTCACCCATGGCGACGAGCTTTGCATCGACGATGCCGCCTACCAGGCGATGCGGGCGCAACTGCGCGATCCAGCCTTCGTGCGCGATTTCCTCTCCCGGTCGCTTGCCGAGCGCATCGCGATCGCCGAGGACCTGCGCCAGAAGAGCAAGACGGCCTCGTCGAGCAAGCCCGAGGACATCATGGACGTCAACGCTGCTGCGGTGGACGAGATCCTCGAACGGACCGGCTGCGATGGACTGATCCACGGCCATACCCATCGCCCGGCCATCCATCGCCTCGATGATGGCAAGCCGCGCGTGGTCACCGGAGACTGGGGCGAGAGCGGCTGGCTGGTTTCCCTTGCGGGCGACGGACTGACACTCGAACGTTTCACGCCCGAGGGTAGCGAGGGGGTCGCCAGCTGGCCGCCGGGCCGGGAGGCGGGCGCGTGAACCTGCCGATGTTTCTCACCTGGCTGCGTATCGCGGCGATTCCGTTGCTGGTGGTGGTGTTCCTGTTCCCGCCGGCGGAGTTCGCCCGGCCGGCCGCGGCCTGGCTCTTCGGTCTCGCCGCACTGACCGACTTTCTCGACGGCTATCTGGCGCGACGGTGGGGACAGCAGTCGGCCTTCGGTGCCTTTCTCGACCCGGTGGCCGACAAGCTGATCGTCGTCGTGGCGCTTGTATTGCTGGTCTTCAGCGACGGCGATCTGGCCATCGTGATCGCCACGGCGGTGATCATCGGTCGCGAGGTGTTCGTCTCGGCCCTGCGCGAATGGATGGCGGGTCGTGATATCAGCGCGGCGGTGAAGGTCTCGCCGCTGGGCAAGCTCAAGACCACCGCGCAGATGTTCGCGATTCTGTTCCTGCTCTACCACTTTCCGCTGTTCGGCGTGATCGACGTGCACCTGCTGGGTTATTGGCTACTGATGCTCGCCGCGTTGCTGACGTTTATTTCCGGGGCGCAATACGGCCGTGCCGCCGTCGTGGCCCTTCGAAACGCCGAGTCGGGTCGCTAGTGCCGATGCGGCCCGCGCTGCGCGCCGTCGGACGGCTGATGCGATTGCTGGGTTACCTTGCGGTAGGCCTGTGGCGAGCGCGCTCGCTCGAACGCCTGGACGAGGCGACGCGCCGGGAGATCGTGCGTGCCTGGCTCGCCGGAGTTGGGGATATTCTTGGTGTCTCGGTGCAGGTGCGCGGCGCAGCACGGATCGATGACCTTGTTGAGGCGGGTAGCGTTTGGCTCCCCAACCACGTCAGTTGGCTGGACATTCCCCTGCTAGGGGGGATTCGCCCGGGAACGGTGTTCCTTGCCAAGAGCGAGATCCGGCACTGGCCGGTGATCGGTCGGCTCGCGCGGTTGGCCGGGACACAATTCATCGTGCGCGGGCAGGGCAGCGAAGCGGCGGCCTCCGCGGTGGCCGAGGGGCTTACCCGTGGCCGGCAGATGGTGGTGTTCGCCGAAGGCACTACCAGCGAGGGGTTGTCCGTGCGCCGCTTCCACGCCCGCTTGCTCGGTCCGGCGATCGAGGCGGGTCGCCCGCTCGTCCCGGTCGCGCTTACCTACCGAGACGAGCGCGGCAAACGCACCACCGGTCCGGCGTTCATCGGACAGGAATCGCTCTGGCCCTCGCTTTGGCGAGTCTTGCGCGCCCGCGGTCTGCATGCACGGATCGAGTTGCTCGACCCGATCGTTCCGGCGCCTGACGATACCCGGACGGAGCTAGCGCGCCGGGCGGAGCAGGCCGTGATGGCAGCGGTGGCCTCGTCTTGACCTGGTCTCCACCACGCCGGCGTTGAGGTGCCAGGCGTTGAGGTGCCAGGCACTGAGATACCAGGCACTGAGATGCCAGGCAGTGAGATACCTTGGTCACGAGCGGTTCGGCAGGTCTAGCCGCCCATCACGCCGCGGATCATCTGGCGAATATCGATCGGCTCGCTCGGCAGTTCGAAACGCGCGGCTGGCTGAGCGGAACGTTCGATCGATTCCAGCCGGAAGTCGTCACCGAATCGCAGCACCGCAAGCCTGCGTCGATCGAGTTCCTCGATTGCCTGCTGGTGGCCGCCAACGCCGGTGCCTCGCGCGATCGCCTGCGTCATCCCGCCGATCAACGCCGCCTGCATTTCCCGCACGCCCGCATCACCCGTGAACACGGCTTCGTCAACGTGCGACTGGCCGTTGCTGTCCTGCCAGCTCACGCGGTAAACCTCCCCCTCGACGCCCGCGACGGTTTCGGCTCGGCCGGTGCGCTCGAGGGCGGTCAGTTCCGCGGGCACTACCGTTTCGGGTCCAAGCCGCGTGAGGCCGCTTTGCTGGCCCAGAAGCCGAGCCAGGGATTCCAGGTCCATGCTGACCGGCCGGCCGCCGACCGAGGCCACCCCCCATGCCTTGCCGTCGATCGCAAGCACATAGGCGGGCTGGTTGGGCGAGTCCAGCCGACTGCGATCGACACCCTTCCAGGAGAATGTGAGTGTGGGTACCGACGGATCGCCGGTGGTGAAGCGGGCGCGGCCGTCCGCGACGACCGCCGTCGCGGTAAGCAGCGTGCCAAGCAGGGCGGTCAGCAACAGCGAATGACGGATCGGCATGCGGTGGGTCCTCGTGGAATGGGTCGTGGTCCCCGTCTGACTCGTCTGCGCCGGCAGGGTTGCATCCCGGCCGGGGGTCAGCGGTGTGCCCGGGTCCACAGGTGTTCGCCGCCGACCACGAACAGGTAGATGACGCTGGCCGTGGCGATGATCGCGGGCCCCGAACCGATATCGAACCAGTAGCTCGTGTAGAGCCCGACGAGACAGAACAGCAGGCTCAGGCCGGCCGACAGGGCCATCATCCCTCCCAGCGTGCGTGTATAGCGTTGTGCGAGGTAGGGGGGAAGGGTGAGCAGCGCGATCACCAACAGCAGACCGACGACCTGGATCATCATGACGACGGTTTGTGCGACCAGCATCAACAGCATCAGGTACAGGCCGGTGACCGGGATGCCGCGGGTGCGGGCGAAGACCGGATCGAAGGAAAAAGACAGCAGGTCGCGATAATAGTAGAGCGTCAGTCCGAGGACCAGGGCGTCGATGCCGCCCATGAGCCACAGTTCGCGCACGCCGACCGTCAGGATCGAGCCGAACAGGTAAGTCATAAGCCCGACCTGGTAGCCCGGGCTTAAGTCGACCAGGATCAGCCCGAAAGCCATGCCCGCCGCCCAGATCACGCCGATGAGTGTGTCGGTGCGCTCCCGGCGCTTGACGCTCAGCCCACCGAGGATCAGCGCGGCGCCGGCGGTGAACACCGCGGTGATAGGCAGCACCGGTAGACCAAGAAAGATGGCGGTGCCGACGCCACCGTAGGCCGTGTGGGCGATCCCGCCGGTCATGAATACCAAACGGTTGACCACCACCAGTGCCCCGACGATGCCGGCGGCGAGACTCACGAGCACGGCGGCGACCAGCGCATGCTGGACGAATCCTTGCGAAAGCAGCTCGACTGCGCTCACCGCCGGTGCCCTCCGACCGCTGGCATGAACGCCGCGTCGGCCAACGGTTGGCTCATCGGGCAATCCTCGCCGTGGTGTCCGTACATGAGCGCGAGCATCTCCTCGGTGATGACCGGGCCGTCGCCGCTCACCGCCCAGCGGTTGACGGCGATCACCTGTGAGACTGCCTGTCGAGTGATGCCAAGATCGTGGCTGACCATCACCCGGGTGATCCCGTCGCCGAGATCCTCGAGCGTTTCATGGATGCAGGCGCGGCCGTAGGGATCAATATTGGAGAACGGCTCGTCGAGCAACAGTAATTCCGGGTGGGTGATCAGGGCGCGCGCGATCAGCACGCGCTGGCGCTGCCCACCCGACAGGTCGGAAAACGGGCGTCGCGCGAGGTCGGCGATGCCTGTCCGTTCCAGCGCCCCGTGGGCAAGCTCGCGCTCGTCGGCATGGAACCGTGGGCCGTGGCGATGCCCGTGCGCCAAGCCCATCAGCACCACCTGCTCGACCGTTGCGGGAAAGCCGGGTGCAAGGTTGCCGTGCTGGGGCACGTAACCGATCCGCGCCGGATGACTTCCGGGGCGATCGCCGAAGACCCGTACCCGCCCCGTTTCCGGCCGGTACAACCCGAGGATCAGGTGGAGCAGAGTGGTCTTGCCGCCGCCGTTGGGACCCACGATGACGGTAAAGCCGCCAGCCGGGATGCCAAGATCGACATCCTGGAGCACCGACTCGGCGGCGAAGCGAAAACCAACGCGATCGAGCGTGATCACGTTGGTGTCGTGACGAGATTCCATTGGCGTCCCTTGTCAATGCCGGTCAGTGCTGGTGGGAGACCGTTGCCCGGCGCCCCGACTGCTCGCCGTTGCCCAATGCCGTGGCCAGTGTCTCGGCAATCGCCTGCATGCCGGCAGGCCAGTCGCGAGCCAGCGGATCGAGAGTAAGGACTTCACCACCGATCTCCCGGGCGATGGTGCGCGCCGCCGACTGGGCGAATTGCGGTTCGATGAAGATCACGCGAAGGCCGTCGGTACGCGCCTGATTGATGATCCGTGCCAGCTCGCGTGGCCCGGGTTCCTTGCCCTCAGCTTCGATCGCCACCTGCTCGAGGCCGTAACTGTCCGCAAAGTAGCCGAAGGCGGGATGGAACACCAGAAACCGCCGCGCCGCCGGGTCGATGTCGGTCAGCGCATCCAGAATGCCCCGGTCCAGTTGATGTATCTGCTCTGCGAAACGACGAAAGCCGCGATGATAGTCGCCGGCATGTTCCGGGTCGGCAGCAATCAGCGCGTCGCGGATCGACTCGGCTTGCAGCCGGACCAGGGGCGGGGAGAGCCAGACGTGCGGGTCGAGGGCGTTCTGTGCCGGGGTGGCGTCGTCCCCGGCGCCATGACCGTGGTCATGATCGGCTGCCATGGCACGACGTTGGATGCGCGCCGTGGTGTCGACCACTTTCATGTCTGCATTCGCGTTGCGAAAGCGCGGCAGCCAGGCCTCCTCAAAGGGCACGCCGGTGGCGAAGTAGAGCCCGGCCCGGGACAGGGCAGTCATTTGTCGTGGCGTGGGCTCGTAGGTGGCCGGCTCGGCAGTCGGCGGCACCATTACCTGGACCTCGACGTGACTGCCGCCGATTGCCTCGACGGCATAGGCCTGTGGCGGGATCGAAACGGCCACCGGCAGGGCCGCTCGGGCCGTGCCGGTCCCTAGCAGCAAGACGAGCAGGGGCAGGAAAACAAGGTAAGCGGTCGGTGGCATGGGCGAGTCTTATGGGCGAGTCTGGCGGCATGGTGCGAAAATTCGAAACGTTATTGTATAACATCAGCCGGCTGAGCCAAGAAACAAGAGTTGCTGCGGGCAATGCAACAATCATGTGCTCAGGCGCGACGGCTTGTCCGCGTCAACCGCGCTCGCCACCACAGCCGCCGATGCAGATTGGTCAGGCGGTTGATCAGCAGTCGCTCCTGGCGTCGACTGCCGCGTCGAGCGTACCGTTGCGCCTCGATCAGCGATGCGATTCGGCCGAGATCCCCGGCGGCCTCGGGCAGTGCCCTCGCTGCCCGCGCAAGCACGGCTCGTTCGGACTCCTCGGGGTGTCGCGTCACGCCCAACCGGTCCAGATCGTCGAGCAGGCGCCCCCACAGATACTCCGTCCGGTTACCGGCCAGTCGACGGCGTTCGCGCCGGGCCAGGCCCCACAGCGTCAGCCACCAGGCGCCACCGGCCAGCGCGATCGCCCAGAGCGCGGATCGCCAGTGCGGGCCCTCGGCCAGGCCGAGCCAGCCGAACAAGTCGAGCTGCAGCCGACCGTCATAACCCAGCACGTACTGGTTCCAGCGATTGTCGAACTGCTCCAGCCACAGCCGGGTCTGTCGAGTCAGGGAGTCCGGGTCGCGTCGCACCGTGTCCGGCAAGCTCGCATCCTCGCGCATGGATTGCGCCACGCCGGTCTCGATCCGTTCCGGGGCGACTGTCGTGGTGGGATCGACGCGTTGCCAGCCGATTTCTGTCAGCCACACCTCCGCCCAGGCATGGGCATCAGACTGGCGCACGACGAGATAGTCGCCATTGACCTCGCCGCCCTGGTAGCCGGTGACGACACGCGCCGGCACCCCGGCGGCGCGCATCAGGCGGACGAAGGCATCGGCATAGTCGGCGCAGTAGCCGCGACGCGTCTCGAACAGGAAGGCATCGGCGCGGTCGCCGCCCTCGCGCCGACCCGGTGAGCGGGTATAGCGGAACGCGTGGTTTCGAAAGTAATCGAGTGCCCGCTCGACACGAGCGGACGGGTCAAGACTGTGCCAATCCTGTGCGAGGTCGGCCAGGCGCGGATTGCGGTCCCCGGTACGCAGGTAGCGCGCCTCTTGAAAGCGCGACAGCCGACCGACGTCGAGGCGGTAGTCGGTCGCGGAGGTCAGCGAATAGCGCAGCCGGTCGTTAACCTCCCGATCCCGGTGGACGATCAGGTTGGCATCCAACCGCGTGCCTTTTGGTGTGCTTACCGCCGCGGCGAGGCTGGGCAGTTGGTGAGCGCCGGTGGGTTCGAGCGTGATCCGGTAACGCCGCCGCGAGGATTCGAGGGTTTCCAGTCGCGGTGCCGGGGCCACCGAATCGGCGATCCAGCTTGCCGGATCGTTCTCGGCAAAGTCGCTCATGACGTATACCCGCCAGTAGCGTGCCTCGGGCGGGATGATCTCGCCCTCGAAGCGCACGCGGAAGGCCGGCGCCGGGTTCTCGGCCAGCCGGTCGAATTGCCCGGGACGGAGTTCGTCCGACAGCCCAGTCACCGCCTCGCCGCCGGGCTGCTGCACGCCCCACAATCCGCTAGGCGGGCGCGGGAAAAGGACGAACAGCACCAGCGCGAAGGGCAGGCCGGCTAGCAGCAGTCGCCCGGCGAGCCGCATGCGCCACGCGATCGGATTGGCGACCGGAATGGTCCCGGTAATCGCCCCGGGAATGGCCTCGGGAATGGCCACCGGCTGGCTCACGCCGATCCAGGCGCCGATCAAGAGCCAGAACAACAAGGCGACGGCGGCGAATATCACCGGCGCCTGATCGAAGAGCAGGACGCTCGTCAGCAGGAAGAAACTCAGGAGCAGGACGCTGACCTGGTCACGTGGCTCGCGGGTCTCCAGCAACTTGAGCCCGGCGGCCGCGACCAGCAACGACGCGCCGGCATCCAGGCCCCAGAGGGCATGGAAACGCGAGATCACCAGTGCAGCACTGGCGATCGCTAGCGTCAGCAGCAACCAGCGCGGCGGCAAGGGCCAGCCGAGCCTCTCGTGCAGCGAGCGCCAGCCCAGCGCGATGGCGACCACCGCTATCACGGCCAGTGGCAGATGAGGCGCCAGCAACCCGATTGCGCCCAATAGCACCAGCCAGAGTAGCGGATCGATGCGCGGGGTCATGATCGTGCCTCGTGAATCGAGGGCAATCGGTCAAACCCCGCGGCGTCGCGCGGTCGCCCGAATCGCGCCAGTTCGCACAGCGCCTGGCGATAGGCGCGTTGCGCGGTCGGGCCGCCGTCACTCGTGATCGTCGGATTGCCGGGCAGGTGTAGCGCCCAGGGTCGCCCGGCGTCGGCGCGTTCGATCAGGCGTGCCGTCATGGCCGACAGGCGTATTTCGCGGTCACCGCGATACCGCTCGTAATCGATGATCGTTGGCTTCTCGGTGGCCGCGACCGCCTCGGTATGTCGGCTGACCAGTCGGCCGGTCTTGGCGTAGTGCCGGAACACGATCCGCCGCAGGGGGTCGCCCGGCTGGTAGGCACGCAGGTGCGTCGGGTCGCCGTCGCCGCAGAGCTGGCCATTCGTCGACGATTCCTCGACCGGATCGCTGGGATTCATGCCCTCGAGGGGGGCCGGGTGAAGCCACTGGCCGACCTGCGGAACGAGGCGATACTCGATCTCCCAAAGGCCCAACGGGAAACGCGAAAAGACCCGAACGGTCGGCATGGCGAGGTAGCCCCGAGGGGCCGGGGGCAATGTCAGCCAAGCGGTGCGTTCGTCGCCGGGGGGCAGTGAGAGTTCGACCGTCGAGTCGTCGATGGACAGGCCGACGGCCGGGAGCCCGGGACCAGCAGGGCGACCGCTCAGGCGCAGCGGCCAGTCACCGGCTGAGCCGGCCGGACGCATCGCGGGGGGTAGCGGCTCGATTCGCAACGAGCCCAGGGCGCGCCATCCCTGCCAGGCACTGTTGACGATCAGCGCGAGGGTGGCGAACGCGAACAGGAAGATCAGGTTGTTGCCGTAGTTGATCGCAGCGACCAGCATGGCGACGGTAATCGCCAGCATGCCGAGTCCCAGTCGGCGTGGTCGGATGCGGCGAGACGGTCGCGAGGCGTTGGTCACGGGGCGATGATCATGCGGTGATGACCATGGGGGCTAGGGCGCCGGCACCCGTTCGAGCAGCAGTTCGGCTGCGTCGCGCCCGTCATGGGCATCGAGCCCGACGCGATGGTTGATCAGGTCCGGCAGCACCGACTGGACGTCGTCTGGGAGGACGTGATCGCGGTGATCGATCAGTGCCCGTGCTCGCGCCAGGTTGAGCAGCATCAGTCCGGCGCGCGGCGAGAGACCCACCCGAAATTCCGGGGTGATTCGGCTGGCCGCGAGCAGCGACTGGACATAGCCGATCAGCCGTTCCGCGGCGTGGACCTGCGCGGCCCGTTGGCGCAACGCCAGCAGGCCGCCGGCGTCGGTCACCGGCTCGACCTCGTCGAGGTGCGCCCGTCCGCCGCCGGAGGTGAGCATTCGTCGTTCGGTTTGTGCGTCCGGGTAGCCGAGACGAATCACCATCGCGAAGCGATCGAGCTGCGACTCGGGCAGGGGGTAGGTGCCGGCCTGTTCGAGCGGATTCTGCGTGGCGATGACGAAAAACACGCTCGGCAGCGGATAACGCTTGCCATCGACGCTGACCTGCCGTTCCTCCATCGCCTCGAGCAGGGCGCTCTGCACCTTGGGTGGCGCACGGTTGATCTCGTCGGCCAGCAGCATCTGGGTGAATACCGGTCCCGGCACGAAGCGAAAGCCGCTCTCGCCGCCGGCCTCTCCCGCCATCTGCCCGGGCAGGAATACCGAACTGCCGACCACGTCGGCGGGCAGCATGTCGGCGGTGAACTGCAGGCGCTTGAACGATAGCCCCAGCACACGCGCGAGGGTGTGCGCCAGCGTGGTCTTGCCCAGTCCCGGCAGGTCCTCGATCAGCAGGTGGCCGCCCGCGAGAATGCAGGTCAGCGCACGCCGAATGGCCGGTCGCTGACCGACCACCACGCGATCGGTGGCTTCGATGATGCGGGTACAGAGTGCGCTATCCGTGCTGGGCATGCGAGTCATTGTCCTGCTTGGTCGAGCTTGGCGCGATAGGCGCGTTGAAAGGCGTCGACCAGGGCGACGTGACGCGGTTCGTTGCGAAATCCCGGCGCGAGCGGGGTCAGGGGGCGATAGCCCCAGTGCCCGTCTATCAGATCAAGCGCCTCGTCAACCGCCGATCCCGGGAACAGTCCGGCGAGGCTCTTGCCCACCGACGCAGGTTCGCAGTCCGATTCGTGGCCGAGCTCCCAGAGGGTATGCGCGGCGCGGTAGCGTTGCTGGCGGTCGGCCGGCAACGGCGGGACCTGCGCCAGCCAGTGGAGATGCATGCCGATCTCGTCGGGATCGAGCGGCTCCTGCGAGTGGCCATGCAGCCGGGCGAGGATCTCGATCTCGCCGACACGGGTCCCCGACCAGACCGATTCGGGTCCCGCACACAGGCCGATCACGTCGCTGACCGGCGTGAGCGGATCGAGTGCCAGTGACGCGATTGCCTCTGCGAAGGCCGCGCTTTCGGCCGGGCTGAGCCGATCAAGGCGCTGTACGTAGTCGAGCAGCGCGAGTCCCCGGTTGTTGTTGCGCTCGACCAACTCCTCGATCGGATAGATCTCGGAGACGCCCGGCACCAGGATCCGGCAGGCCGGCAGCCCCAGGTGGGTGAAGTCGGCCAGATAGACGTCGTGGCCGTGCTCGTGGAATTGCTCGACCAGATCGCGTTCGTATTCCCGGTTGCGGCCCTCGCGATCGAGGGCGGCCACGGCTGCTTCTTCCATGCCCCAGGGGGTGAAGGGATAGTCGGGGTCGTCACGCAGCATGCGCCAGGGCAGGATCCCGGAGGAATCGATGAAGTGCAGCTCGATATTGTCCGGGTCGGCGGCGAGTGCGTCGTCGGTCGTGGGGGCGGGGAAGGCATGCAGGTCGTCGAGATCGCGTCCCTGGACCAGCTCGGTCAGGGTGCGTTCCAGGGCGATGTCGAAGCGCGGGTGCGCGCCGAAACTTGCGAACACGCCGCCACTCGTCGGGTCGAACAGCAGCACGCAGATCACCGGAAAACGCCCGCCCAACGAGGCATCGAAGGCCCGCGCGGTGAAGCCCGAGTCGTTGAGTGCATCGAGCGCCGCCCGGCTGGCCGGGAAGCGGTTCACGACCGCGTCTGGAATCTCGGGCAGGGCGATGCCCTCGGTGATTACCTGAGCCTTGACTGCGCGTTCGAATACCTCGGACAGCCCCTGGGTGTGCGTTTCGGCCAGGGTGTTGCCGGCCGACAGACCGTTGGAGACGTAGAGGTTGCCGACCACGTTGACCGGGAAGAAAATCGTCTCCCCGTCGCGCTGGCGCACGAACGGCAGCGCACGAATACGGTCGGTCCCACCGCCGTTGAGGTCGGCCCAGTCGGCGGTCGATTGCAGAGTGTCACCCGCGTAGAAAGACCACAGCCGATCGTCGAGCAGGCCCTCGGGCCGCTTGCCCGGCTCGGAGAGCACGAAGGAGCGTTCGGCCGGATCGTGCAGCGTCGAGCCTTCGACGCTCGCATGCGCCGTGTGCCAGTGGAAATCGGCAAAGAAGTACTGGGTGGCCAGCCGTTCCACGAATTCGCCCAGCGCCGAGGCGAGAGCCGCCTCGCGGGTGGCGCCCTTGCCGTTCGTGAACAGGGCCGGGCAACCACGGTCCTTGAGATGCACCGACCAGCAGTTGGGGAGCGGGTTGCGCCACAGGCTTGCCTCGACGTGAAAGCCGAGATCGGCGAGGCGACGCTGAACGCGCTCGATGGTCTGTTCGAGCGGTGCGTCCTTGCCGGGGATCAGGGTGTCTGTCATCAGTGGATTACGTCGATGGTAGGGTGCGGAAAACGGGAGGGATTCAGAGCAGGACTAGCAGGCTGACTCGGCGTAGTTCGGAGGCCAGCACGGTGTAGGTGCGCAGCGCCGCGGCGGTATCCATGTACTCGATTCCGATGCCCTGGCGCATCAGGCTCGCCGAAAGCGCCGCCGGGCCCATGCGGGTGCGTTCGCCGGTGCCCACGATCACCACCTCCGGGTCGTCGCGCAGCAACCACGATTCGCCCTCGGTCGCGAGGGTCTCGAGGTCGTCGATCGGCACTTCGGCCTCGAGGGCGTCCGGGGTGAGGAGAAAGCTTCGCTCGAGCTGCCGGTCGTTGACCGTCACCTGAGACTCGGAAAAGCTGCGGATCACGAAGTTGATGCCGCGATCGTCCTGGGTCAAGCGCATGGTGAGGTTCTGAAGCGTCGATGGTGAATTGAGGGTGTTGTCGCTCGGAGCCGACCCGCGAGCCAGGGGCTTTACGGCTTCGTGCAGAGGTTCCCTAGGGAAACTCTGCACGAATGCCATGCCACTCTGGCTTGGCGAGTCGTTCGTGATCAAGGCGCGATGTCGCCGGCGTGCCGGTGGCCACGTCAAGACATCGC